>CAZONT010000059.1:0-20947 GCA_964581285.1 uncultured Planctomycetaceae bacterium
GCGTCATCCACCGCGACCTCAAGCCCGGCAACATCCGCGTCGACGAGCAGGGCGAACCGCGCATCCTCGACTTCGGCCTCGCCAAGCTGGTCCACGACCAGCCCGGCGGCTCGTCCGCCATCTCGATGACCGTGACCGGCCAGTTCGTCGGCTCGCTGCCGTGGGCCAGCCCGGAGCAGGTCACCGGCGGCGCCGATACGCTCGACATCCGGACCGACGTCTATTCGCTCGGCGTCATCCTCTATCAACTCCTGACCGGCCGCTTCCCCTATCCGGTCGTCGGTCGCATCGACGACGTCGTTCGAAACATCTCCCAGACGTCCCCCGAGCGTCCCTCGACCATCCGTCGCGGCCTCGACCACGATCTCGAGCTCATTGTTTTGAAGTGTCTCGCGAAAGAACCCGAACGCCGCTACCAGGGCGCCGGCGAACTGGCCCGCGACATCCGGCACTACACGGCCAATGAACCGGTGCAGGCCACGTCTCCCAGCGCCGCCTACCGCCTCCGTAAGTTCGCCCGCCGAAATCGCGGCCTCGTCCTCGCGGCCTCCATCATCGCGGCGACGCTGCTGGCCGCGACCTCGGTCTCGATCGCCTTCGCCGTGCGGACATCTCGCGCCCTCGGTCTCGCCGAGGAGCAGCGCGCCCAGGCCGAACGAAACGCCGAAGAGACGCGACAGGTCGCACGGTTCCAGTCGTCGCTGCTCTCCGGCATCGATGTGCAGGCGATGGGCGCCGGCTTCAAGAAACTCTACCGCGATCAGGTGAACGACTCGCTTGGCCGAAAATTCGTCGGCGAATGGCCGACACGTCGCAAGCTCACCAGCGAAGAAGTCGACCAGTCCATGAGCGATTACGACCGCATCACCGAGCCGGTCCAGCCGATCGACGTCGCCCGCCACGTGCTCGACGACTATGTCCTCGGTAAGGGCGTCGATGTCGTCAAGAAGCAGTTCGCCGACCAACCGCGCGTTCAGGCGGAGCTGCTGGAAACGCTCGGCGTCATGAATCGCGAGCTTGGCCTGTTCGACAAGGCTGTACCGCCTCTACGGATGGCGTTCGCGCTGCGACAGTCCGGTGCATCCGGCGATGCGGTGGCCCTGGCCGATTGCATGTCAAAGCTGGCCGGCGCGCTCGCCGGTTCCGGCGAATTCAAGGAAGCCGAGCAGCTTCACCGCGCCGCGCTCGGGATTTATCGCGAGCGTCTCGGCGACCAGAATCCGGTAACGATCCGGAGCATGGACTGTGTCGCCATGAACCTTTACGAGCTCGGCGATTTTGCGGGAACCGATGCGATGTTTCGCGAGGCCGTCGAATTGGCGCGCCGCACTCCGATCGGCGACGACGACTTGCTACCGCGCCTCCTGACCGACTATGGCGGTGCCCTCCAGGCGAAGGGCGATTTCGCCGCGGCCGAGACGATCACGCGCGAGGCCCTCGAGCTGCGTCGCGCTCGGTTGGGCGAGGAGACTCAGCCCTACGCCGACACGCTGAATAATCTCGCCGGCATCCTCTACGCACGGCAGCAGTACGACGAATGCGGAAAGCTGTTGCAGCGCTGCATCGAAATTCAGCGAAAGCTGCTCGGCGAAGAAAGCGTCATGGTTGCCACGCTGCTGAACAATCTCGGCGGCGTCGTCCGTCGCCAGGGCGATCGCGCGACGGCCAAAGCCTACTACGCCGAGGCGCTCGCCATGTATCGCAAGCTGCTTGGCGATGAACACCCGGAAGTCGTCAGCACCATGAACAATCTCGCCATGATGCACCAGATCGACGGCGACCTGGTGAAGTCAGGCCCGATGCTTCGCGAAGTCCTCGAGCTTCGCCGGCGGATCCGCGAGCCCGATCACCCCGAAGTGGCCCTCAGTCTCGCAAATCTTGGACTCCAGCTCGAAGAAGAAGGCGACTTTGCAGCGGCCGAACCGCTCTTCCGCGAGGCCGTCGAGATCGATGGCAAGAAACTTTCGCCGTGTTATTCCTGGCGTGTCTCGGCCGAGTTGGGACTGCTCCGCACGCTCTTGAAACAGGACAAGCTGGACGAAGCCGACCGACTCCTCTCCGAATTCTACTCGACGGTGGAACCCGCCCGTCCCGACGAACGCTGCCGAATTGACTACTACAAGGCCTTCATCCGACTCTACGAAGCAAGGCACAAGGCCGCGCCCGACCGGGGCTTCGACCGCAAAGCGGACGAGTGGCGCAAGAAACTCGCCGACTGGCAGGCCACCACCCGACCGGCCGGATCGCCCTGATCGTTCGAACTCAACGATTCGACAATCGCCGCCGGCTGCTCCTGCGCAACCAAGCAAAGCCGAGCATCGTCAGCGGCGCAATCGTCGGCGCGCCCGCCCCGCACAACCCGGCGCCGCATCCGCCGTTCTGCCCCGGCGGCGGCCCCTCGATGATCTCGCACAAGTCGGGCACGTTATTGAAATTGATATCCGGCAGCAGCCCGAGCAATGTCTCCGTCGAGTCGGCAATCAAGTTATTGTTGCAGTCGGGAAGAGCGAAACGCGCGACGATGGCGTCGACGTCTCCTCCGAATCCGGCGCCGAGTGCGTCCGCCGACTGCCAGACGGCGACCCATGTACCGTGATGGTCGCTGACAAGGACGGGAAAGGCGTCGTTGTCATTGTTGCCGTTGGAGACGAGTGCGGAGGGACTGGACCAGTTGGCGCCGTTGTCGCCGCTGCGGACAACCAGCAGTGCAAACTGCTGGTCGGACGGAGCCGCGGAATTGTAATTGAGCCACGCAGCGACATACCGGCCCTGGTCATCCGCCGCGATGGTCGGCGATGTTCCTCGGCCCGAGGTTCCCGCGAAATCGCCGTTGAGTGGAGCCGGAAGCGACCAACTCGCCCCGTTATCAAGACTGCGAGCGGTAACGATGTACGCGCTAATCACGCGCATCGCCGGGATCGCGCTGGACTCCCAGACGGCCACGCAGTGACCCTGTTCATCGAGGGCGAGGCGGGGCCCGAAGTCGGAGGCGCTGTCGCCGGCGGCATTGGCGTTGAGCGGGATGGGGAGCGACCAATGCTCGCCGCCGTCGAGGCTTCGCACGACAAGAATGTCCTGGTCCGAGCCGATCGTGTTGCCGAGTGTGTCATTCGATGACCAGGCGGCGACGCAGACGCCCTGATCGTTCATGACAATGAACGGATTCGCGTCACCGCCCGCGTCGGTGGCGGCATTGGCCGCGAGCGGCGCCGCGTTGGCCCAGGTTTCGCCATTGTCGATCGAGCGCGCAAAGAGAATGTCCAGGTCGGTTCCAATCGTGTTTCCGAGGCTGTTGTCCGAGTACCACACAGTGACCCAATGGCCCTGGCCGTCGGCGGCAATGCGCGGACCCGCGTCGAGCGAGCTGTCGGTTGCCGCGTAATTGTTGAGGGGCGCCGGAGTCGTCCACGTGGCTCCGTTGTCGCCGCTGCGGGCCACGAGGATGTCATTATCGTTGCCGAGCGTGCTCCCGACTTGATCGAGCGACTCCCACACGGCGACCCAGTGTCCCTGTCGGTCGGTCGCGATCTGCGGCTCCGAATCGTTGGCGCTATCGGTTGCGAAATTGCTGTTGAGAGGAACCGGGTTCGACCAATGCTCGCCGTTGTCGATGCTGCGGGCGACGAAGATCTCATCGTCGCTCGCCGTTCCGTTGACGATCGTTCTTGAACTCCAAACCGCGACCCAGTGGCCGAGGCCATCGGTGGCCAGCGCCGGCCGGCGGTCGCTTTCAGTGTCCGACGACGCGTTCGAATTGAGCGGCGCCGGGGCGCTGATGGGAACCCCAAAGTCGGCCCGGGCCGCGGACTGGGAATACGCCAGGATCAGGCACGCGACCACTGCGGCCACCGTTCGGTTGCACAAGTTCATCTCAGTTCCTCCTCCCATCAAGGCGCACGATGGCGGAAAGCGCGGCCGAGAAAAAAGAGACCCAAAGCCATAAGTGGAGCAAACGCCGGAACTCCGGCGCCACAAATGCCGACGCCGCAGCCGTTCTGCCCAGGCGGTGGGCTAAGAACTTCGCAGGCGTCAGGGATGCTGTTGAAATTGAGGTCTGGGCTGATGAACGCCGCGATTTCGGTCGGATCGCCGATCAGGTTCGCGTTGCAATCCGGAAGCCCGAAGTGGGCCGCACTGATGTTCCCTCCCTGTAATGGTGGGTAGAGAGCCCAGACCGCCACCCATTCACCGCGGCGATCGGTGGCAACCGCCGGATAGGAGTCCTCGGCGGCATCTCCGACCGCATTGGAATTCAGGGGCGCCGGCAAAGACCACGCCGCACCGTCATCGATGCTCCGTGCAACGAGGATATCCCCTTCGGTGCCGATTCCGCCCAGGTCCTCGACCGTCGCCCAGACGGCTGCCCAGTTGCCTGCGCCGTCCGTTGTGATTCGCACGAAGAAGTCGTCGCGCGAGTCGGTCGACGCATTCGCGTTCAGCGGAACGGGGAGTGACCAGTTCGCGCCGTTGTCCAGGCTGCGCGTCACGAGCACGTCGCCGTCCGTTCCCAGCGGATTCCCGGGTTGGCCGTACGATTCCCAGGCAGCGACCCAATGGCCGTTGCCATCGGTGACGATCTCCGGGTTCGAATCGAACTCGGCGGTCGCGCCGTTGGCATTCAGGAGTTTCGGGGAGGACCAATTGACTCCACCGTCAATGCTTCGAACCACAACCGGATCGCCCGCGAGGCCAAACCCGGCCGAAGACGTCCAGACCGCGACCCAGTGTCCTTGACCGTCGGACGTGATTCGTGCGTCGTGATCAATCAGCGTGTCATTCGCGGCGTTCGCATTCAGCGGAAGCGGCGCACTCCAGTTGGCGCCGTTGTCCGTGCTTCGGGCGTAAAGGACGTCGATGTCCGAGGAGTGCAGGTCCCAGACGGCGATCCACCGGCCCTGTCCATCGGTGGCCACGAAGGGATTGCTGTCGGAGTTCGTGTCATTCGCCGCATTCGTGTTCAACGGAGCCGGCGCGGACCAGTTCGCACCGTTGTCGATGCTGCGCGCAAAGAGAATGTCGTCGTCCTCAATCCTGCTGAAGCTCTTGTCCCAGGCGACGACCCAGTGCCCCTGGCCATCCGTTGCGATCGATGGATTGACATCTGATCGACCGTCCATCGCTGCATCCGTGTTCAGGGCGAGCGGCTGTGACCAATGCTGACCGCTGTCGACGCTCCGCGCAAAGACGATGTCGAAGTCGCCGCCGCTGGAACTTCCGAGCGGATCCGACGACTGCCAGACGGCGATCCAGAGCCCGTGCCCGTCCGTTGCGACCTGGGGCACCGCATCATCGCCCGCGAGGTCGGAGACCGGGCGCGTCATACTGATCGGCACGCCCAGATCGGCGCGGGCGGCGCCGACCGAAGCCAGAACAAGGACGAAGGCGATCAACGATTTTGTTGCACTCATGCATAGGTCTCCGAGACCAGCAAACGGCGTCGCCGTGCGCGCCGGATTCCGAGTAGACCGAGCAGCACCGCCGGTGAGAGTGTTGCCATGCCGCCGCCGCACATGCCGTTTCCGCAGCCGGCAGGCGTGACACAGGCCTCCGGTGACGCATCGCAGTCCGGCAACCCGAAACGCGCGTCCAGGATGTCGAAATCCGCGCCGATCGGGTCACCGAGCGTGTCGTTGGACACCCAGGCCGCCACCCAGTTGCCGTGGCCGTCGGCGGCGACGCACGGATAACCGTCGAACCCCGCGTCCGAGGGCGCATTGGTATTCAGCGGTGCGGCGGTCGACCACGTTGCGCCGTTGTCGATGCTGCGGGCCGCGAGGATGTCATGGTCGTCGCCGACGGTGCCGCCGAGCGAGCCGCTCGTCTGCCAGACGGCCACCCAGTTGCCGAGTCCATCGGTGTTGATGTCCACGTCGACGTCGTTTCCCGAGTCGATGGCGGCATCGCCCAGGACGGCAGCGGGGTCCGTCCAGCTCACGCCGTTGTCGGTGCTGCGGGCGACAAGGATGTTGAAGCCGGCACCGATCGTCCCCCCGAGGTTGTTGGTGGATTCCCATACAACGATCCAGTTTCCCAGTCCGTCGGTGGCGATGGCGGGATTGAAATCGCTGTCCGAATCGGTCGCGGCACTCGTGTTCAACGGCGCGGGAGGAGACCAGCTCTGGCCGTTATCGGAGGACCTCGCCACGAGGATGTCGGCGTCATTGCCGATCGTGTTGCCGAGGTTGTCGTCTGAACGCCATACCGCGATCCAGTGGCCCAGGCCGTCGGCGGCGAGCCGCGGATAACCGTCAAACCGCGAATCGGTCGCGGCGTTGGAGTTCAGCGGAGCCGGCGGCGTCCAGCTCGCGCCGTTGTCGGTGCTCCGCGCGAAGAGAATGTCGGAATCGGACCCAATCGTGTTGCCGAGCGGGTCGTTCGTGGTCCACGCGGCCACCCAGTTGCCGTTGCGGTCGGTGGCGATCGTGGGCAAAACGTCATTGCCGCCATCGGTGGCCGCGTTGGTGTTCAGCGCGGCAGGCGCGGACCAATGCTCGCCCTGGTCGATGCTGCGGGCGGTCAGGATGTCCGCGTCTGATCCGCCGTCGGGGTTCAAGGGTGGATGAATTTCCCAGACGGCGACCCAGTTGCCATTGCGGTCCGTTACGATCTGGGCATTCTCATCCGACGCCGCATCGACCGACGCGTTGCCGTTGAGCGGGACGGGCGCCGACCAGTTATCGCCATTGTCGATGCTGCGGGCGATCAGGATGTCCCCGTCGGTCCCGATCGTTCCACCGAGCCAGTCGTTGGTCTGCCAGACGGCGATCCAGAGTCGCTGACCGTCGTTCGCGAGCCGGGGATGGTGGTCGACCCCACTGTCCTGGGACGCGTTGCCGTTAAGCGGCTGGGGTGGGGTGATCGGCACGCCGAGGTCGGCGCGTGCGGAGCTGATCGCGAACAGGACGGCCACTGTAGATACCGTCGATAACCGAGCGAGAGTACGCGGGCGCATATCGAGTGCTCCTGTTCGTCAATCTTCAGGACGACGAAACACCCCCTTCATGCACGCGATTCCGGCCAAAGCGAGCCCCGCCAGTGTGGCCATGCCGCCGCCGCACAGTCCGCCACCGCAGCCGCCGGTCGGCGGCGGGGGGAAGATGTCACAGAGATCGGGCACGCTGTTGCCGTTAGTGTCGGGGCTGATGCCCGCCGCGGTTTCGAGCGGGTCGCCGATCAGATTTCCGTTGCAGTCGGGAACGCCGAAATGTGCGGCGAGGATCTCGAAGTCTTTGCCCGGAGCACCAAAGGGCTCGCTGGACTCCCAGACCGTCACCCACTCCCCGCGTCCATCGGTCGCGATTCGTGGAACGTCGTCTTGATTCGAGTCGGTATCCGCGGTGCTGTTCAGAAGCTGCGGAATCGACCACGAGGCCCCGAAGTCGACACTGCGGGCGACAAGAATGTCGTCATCGTCATCCGTCGAGCCGAGCGGTTCGTACAAGTTCCAGACCGCCGTCCAGTTTCCCTGCCGGTCCGTCGTGATCGAAGGAGAGTAATTATCACCCGTTGGGCCGGTTGTGTTCAGGGGCGTGGGCTGCGACCAGTTGGCCCCGTCGTCGACGCTTCGTATCGCAAGAACGTCTCCGAGATTGCCGGGCGCGGGTCCCCGATTACCGTACGAATTCCACACAGCGAGCCAATGCCCGAGTCCGTCGGTCAGAATCTCCGGACTGTAATCACCATAGGCGTCTGCACCATTCGGGTCGAGAAAACGCGGGCCGTCCCATGACGCGCCGTTGTCGATACTACGAGCAAAGAAGCAGTCGGGGTTGGCTCCCGGAGTCGACGCGCCGGTCCAGACGACAATCCACTTGCCCTGCCCATCGCCCGCGATCCTCGGGTCTTCGTAGTACTTGCTGTTGCCGACGATGTCGTTGTTGACCGGTGATGGAGTCGTCCACGTCGCACCATTGTTGGTGCTGTGGGCCGAGTAGATGTTGCTGTAATAGCTGGCGGGCACTCCGCTGCTGTTGAGAATAGTGACAAACGTTACCCAGACGGTGATCCAACGCCCCTGGCCGTCCGTGACGACGACAGGATTGTGACTGTCGACGGTTGCAGACGACATCGTCGGAGGACTCGTGTTCAGCAGGATGGGGCTGGACCAGTTCGCCCCGTTGTCGGCGCTTCGGGACGCGAAGATGTCTTCCATGTTGTTCGACGTGGATGTCCAAGTCGCGACCCAATGACCCTGGCCGTCGGTAGCGACGCTTGGGCCAGTGTCCTCGCGCGTGTCCATCGCGGCATCCGGCGACAGAGGCACGGGCGCCGACCAGTGCTCGCCGCTGTCGAGACTCCGCGACAGGAGAATGTCGTTATCGCTGGTGACGTTATTAAGAATCGCTCGCGACGCGAACCCCGCGATCCAGAGGCCCTGTCGATCCGTCGCGATCGACGGCCGTTTGTTTTCGACCGATTCGGGTCCGTCATTGACGCTGACACCACGCGGCGGGCTGATCGGTGCGCCGAGATCGGCGTGCGCGAACGGGGCCGAGAATCCCAGGGCGAGAATGGCGATGACCAGAACGCTGTTTCGCATGATCGCTTCTCCTTGATCTCAAGACTTACGACGGACCGCGCGCGCCATGCACGCGATTCCGGCCAGGGTGATGGGTGCCAACGCGACCATTCCGCCGCCGCACAAACCGCCGCCGCAGCCGCCTGTCGGTTGCGACGGGAAGATGTCGCAGCTGTCCGGGACGTTGTTGCCGTTGATATCGGGGCTGATCCCGGCCGCCGTCTCGGTCGGGTCGCCGATCAGATTGCTATTACAGTCCGGGAAGCCGAAGCGGACGCTGAAAAGGTCATAGTCGTCGCCGAGCTTGCCCTGCGATTGCCACGCGACGACCCACTGCCCGAATCCATCAGTCGCGATGGCCGCGAACGGCTCATCGTCGCTGTCGTGGCCCGCATCGCCTGGAACCTTCGCAGGGCTCGACCAGTTCGCGCCGTTGTCGATGCTGCGGGAGAGCAGGATGTCGATCGTGTAATCATTCGGACCGACGATGTGTTCGTCGGCCCAGACCGCGATCCAGTTGCCCGCGCCCTCGGTCGCCACGTGAGGTTGCAGACGGTCGTCCGCCGCGCCCGCGTTGAGTGGAGCCGGGCTCGACCAGTTGGCGCCGTTGTCGATCGAATGGGCCACCAGGATCTCGTCCGTTTGCCAGACGGCAACCCAATTGCCTGCGCCGTCAGTGGCAATTCGCGCGTGCTCGTCGTCCGCGACGTCGCTTGCGGCGTTCGAATTGAGCGCGGCCGGCGCCGTCCAGCTGACGCCATTGTTCAGACTGCGAGCGAACAAAATATTGTTATCAGGTCCGATGGAATTGCCGAGCGGATCGTTCGACTGCCAAACGGCAAGCCAGACTCCCAGGCCGTCGGTGACGATGTCGACGTAGCCATCTCCGCCGGTATCCATGCCGGCATTGGTGTTCAGCGGAACCGGATCGGTCCAGCTCGCTCCGTTGTCGGTGCTGCGCGAAACCAGGATGTCGCCCTCGGTTCCAATGGTGTTGCCGAGCGAGTCGGCACTGTTCCACGCGACCACCCAGTTGCCGTGACCGTCGGTCGCGACCGACGGCGACGCGGCGCTGACGCCCGTTGCGGCGATGGCGTTGAGCGGCGCGGGAGTCGACCAGTGGTTGCCGTTGTCGATACTGCGCGCGAAGAAAATGTCAGAATCGGCTCCGTCTGTGCGAGCCCAGGCGGCCACCCAGCGTCCCTGCCGATCGGTCGCGAGCGCCGGGAATAAGTCGAACGCCTGATCGGATCCGGCGTCGTTGTTGAGCGGTGTTGGATTGGACCAGTTCGCGCCGGCATCGACGCTGCGCGCCAGCAGAATGTCGTTGTCGGTCCCGGTCGTGCCGCCGGCGCTGCCGCGAGCAAACCAGGCTGCCAGCCAGCCACCCTGGCCGTCGGGCACGATTCGCGGCGGGGATCGATCATCTCCCGCGTCGCCGCCAGCGCTGGTGTTCAGCGGCTGAATCGCGCTGATCGGAACTCCCAAATCGGCAGCAACCGGTCCGACGCGAATCAGCGATACAAGTGAACCAAGAACGATCCAGAATCGTGCTCGATATTTCATACTCTGCAGCTCCTCTACGAACCAACCTACCGGTCTCCATTGCGAACTCGCCGCGACCGTCGCATCCGCGCCATGCCCAGCAGCATGAGCGGCACGGCCGGAGCCATGCCCACGCCGCAGACCCCGCCGCCGCAGCCGTTCGGCTGACCCGGCGGCGGCTCGTCGATGATTTCGCAGACATCCGGAATGTTGTTGTTGTTGATGTCCGGCAGCAGGCCCAGGAGCACCTCGGTCGAGTCGGCGATGAGGTTGTCGTTGCAATCGGGCAGGGCGAAGTGCTGAGTCAGCAAGTCGCCATCGTCGTCGAGGTTCTGGCCGTCCGGGTCTTCCGTCTCCCAGGCGGCAAGCCAGCTTCCTTTTTCGTCGGTGGCGAGAAACGGACTCCCGTCTTCTGCGACGTCGGTGGCCGTATTGGTGTTGAACGCGTCGGGGTTCGACCAGTTGGCGCCGTTGTCGATGCTGCGCGCGATGCGAATGTCGTCGTCGTCGCTCGGAGGGCCACCGACGCCCGAGCCCGACCAGATCGCGACCCACCGGCCGGCTCGATCCGTGGCGATCATCGGCGAGTTGTCGGAGTCTGAATCGACGGCGGCGTCGGTATTCAACGGGGCCGGGGCAGACCAGCTTGCGCCGTTGTTGCTGCTGCGCGCAATCAGGATGTCATAGTCCGTCCCGACGGTGCCGCCGAGCGAATCGTTCGATCCCCAGACGGCCACCCAATGACCCTGGCCATCACAGGCCAATTGAATGGAGCTGTCGGTGCCGCTATCGCTGCCGGCGTTGGTGTTGAGCGCGGCGACGAGCGACCAGTGTTCGCCATTGTCGATGCTGCGGACGAAGTGAATGTCGCCGTCGGCCGGCGGCGCAGCGCTCAGGGTGTTCGTCGAAGTCCAGGCCGCGACCCAGTTGCCATTTCGGTCGGTGACGATTCGAGGCGAGCCGTCGCTTCCGGTATCGGTGGCGGCGTTGGAGTGGAGCGGCGCCGGGTTCGTCCAGCTCGCACCATTGTCAATCGAGCGCGCGACGAGAATATCGACGTCGGAGCCGATCGTGTTGCCGAGTGTGTCGTTGGAGCGCCAGACCGCGACCCAGTGGCCCTGGCCGTCGGTGGCAAGGTCCGGCGTATAGTCGTCTCCGGAATCGGTCGTGGCATTGTTGTTGAGCGGGACGGGAATCGACCAGTTTGCGCCGTTGTCGATGCTGCGGGCGACGAGGAGATCGACATCCGTGCCGAGCGAGCCGCCCGAGTTGTAAGCGCTCCACACCGCCACCCAGTGTCCCTGGCGATCGGTGGCGATGACCGGGTATTCGTCGCTCGCGGTCTCGGTCGCGAAATTAGCATTCAACGGAAGCGGATTCGACCAGTTGGCGCCGTTATCGATCGTGCGGGCGAAGTGGATGTCGCGATCGGTGGTTCCGGGGCCGGGTATGGCGTTGAAGGATGTCCATACGGCGATCCAGCTGCCATTGGAGTCGGTCGCGAGGGACGGAGCACCATCGAAGCCGGAGTCGACGGCCGCATTGTTGTTCAGTGGCTTGACCGCGCTGAACGGGACGCCGAACTCGGCACGGGCCGATCCGGTCGACCATGCCGCAATCATCATCGTCAGAATCAGAAGTGCGCTTCGTGCGCCGAGGGTCATGACTTATTCTCCTGAGCGTGTTGGGCCGGTCTGTGCCGGCGGTTGTTTCCGCCGAGCACGGCGAGCCCCGCCAATGTGAGCGGAGCGAACACGACGGCGCCCCTTCCGCAGACGCCGAAGTTCGCGCCGAGCGCCGTGGTCGAGCAAGGAAGAACAGGATCGGCAGTCGTCGTGCGAATCTGAGCGATCTTGTTCATGACACCTGACTCCAATAGCCGTTCGATGACCGAGTGCGGGGTGATCGATCGAATTCAATATGCGCAGGGTGCCGCGTCTGAGCGTCAGGCTCATGAAGTCGAAGCGCTAACTCGTTTGCGGATGTCTAATTGCGCAGCCGGCTGCGAGTCGGCCGTTCGGGCGATTTGCGCCGCCGTTGAAACCGAAGCACGACGAGCGACACCGGAGCAAAGGCAGCGGCGCCCACGCCGCACGCCCCGCCGCCGCAGCCCGTTTGGCCCGGCGGAGGTCCTTCGATGATCTCGCAGATGTCCGGGACGTGATTGAAGTTGATGTCGGGCAGCAGCCCGAGCAGAAGCTCGCTCGAGTCGGCAATCAAATTGTTATTGCAATCGGGCAGGGCAAAGCGGGCGACGAACAGGTCGGGATCGGCGCCGAGCGGGCCGCCCGACGCAACCTGCCAGGCGCCGAGCCAGGCTCCATGGCGGTCCGTGACAAGACTCGGGTCACGCTCGTCAGCGCTGTTGTTGCCGGCGTTCGTGTTCAGCGGAGCTGGGCTCGACCAGTTCGCGCCGTTATCGGCGCTGCGCGCAATAAAGAGGTCCGTGCCGCCGGGCGGCGTATTCAGGCCTCCGTTGCTGCGCAACGCCGCGACCCAGTTACCAAGGCGATCGGTGACCAGGACCGCCGGGCCTTCAATGCTCAGGTCGTCGGCCGCACGCGCGTGGATGGAGACTGGAGACGACCAGTTCGCGCCGCCGTCGATGCTCCGGGCCGTCAGGATGTAGAGCGGGCTGATCCGCGGAAGCCCCGACGAGATCCAGACGGCCACGCAATGGCCGTCGTCGTCCATGGCAATGTCGGGCAGGCTGTCGCCGGCGGAGTCGTCCGCCGCGTTGTTGTTGAGCGGAATCGGGATCGACCAGCTCGCGCCGGCGTCGAGACTCCGTGCGACGAAGATCTCGAAATCGCCGCCCAGCGTGTTGCCGAGCGTTTCGTCAGACTGCCATACGGCAACGCAGCGACCCTGCGCATCCATCGCAATCGTCGGATTCGAATCGCTCGCGCTGTCGGAACCCGCCGTGGAGTTGAGCGGGGCCGGATTCGACCAGTTGGCGCCGTTATCGATGCTCCGGGCGAAGAGAATGTCGGAATCGGTCCCGATCGTATTCCCCAGCGAGTCATTCGATATCCAAACGACCACCCAGTGTCCGTGTTCGTCGGTGGCGATGCGTGGCCGCTGATCGTATCCGGTGCCGGTGGCTGCGTTGTTGTTGAGCGGGACGGCATTCGACCAGGTTGCACCGTTGTCGATGCTGCGGGCGACGTAGAGATCCATGTCGGCCATGACGCTTGGGCTCAGGTGCCAGACCGCAACCCAGTGACCCTGCCGGTCGGTCGCGATGTCGGGGGCCAGATCGAGTCCGGTGTCGTTCGCCGCCGTCGAATTGAGCGGCACCGGGATCGACCAGTTTTGACCGTTGTCGACGCTCCGGGCGACGTAGATGTCGTCGTCCGTGCCGTAGGGACCGCCCTGGTTCGTGTAGGCCGACCAGACCGCCACCCAGTTGCCGTTCCCGTCGGTGGCGATCCGCGGATTGAACTCGATGTGGGAATCGTTGGCCGCATCCGCATTCAGCGGCGCCGGTGAGCTGATCGGAACGCCGAGATCGGCCTGCGCCGGGGACGAACGCGACAACAGCGAGACCAAGGCGACGACAACGATCGAAATGCGACTCACATACGCCATCTCAGTCTCTCCCTTGATAGGTTCCGCCGCTCGTCTGGCGACGAATCGTCCGGCCGATGAAAACGAGGCCTGCGAGCGTCAACGGAGCGAACGTAGCCGTACCCGGCCCGCACAAACCCACCCCGCAGCCGCCGTTCAGCCCCGGCGGCGGCCCGTCGATGATCTCGCAGATGTCCGGCACGTGGTTGAAGTTGATGTCCGGCAGCAAGCCGAGCAGGACCTCGCTCGAATCCGCGATGAGATTGTTGTTGCAGTCGGGCAGGGCAAACCGGGCGAGAAAGACCTCGTCGTCGCTTCCGCCCGTCGATTCTGGGGTATGCCAGCCGGTGAGCCAGTACCCGTGCCGGTCCGTCGCGAGACGCGGAGCATTGTCGTAGTTGTTGTCCGTCTCGGCATCCGTGTTCAGCCAGTCCGGGCTGGACCAATGCGCGCCGTGGTCGGCGCTGCGAGCGACCAGGATGTCGCTCTTCCGTGGCGGCATGCCCGCGGAATCGTCGGACACCCAGACGGCCACCCAGTTCCCAAGTCGATCCGTCGCGACGGTCGCGCTGTCCTCAATGCTCTGATCAGCCGCCTCGCGAGAACGGATCAGATCGGAAGTCGACCAACTTGCGCCGCCGTCGGAACTCCGCGCCGTGAGTACGAATGACCTTATTGCTGCTCGCGGTTCGCCGGCGCCGGCCATGACCGTCGGGATCAACGTGGACCGAAATACCGCAACGCAATGCCCGTCATTGTCCATCGCCACATCCGGATGGGAGACGGAAGGAGGGACGGCGCGAAGGTCGGTCACGGTCACGAGCGGGATCGGGTTCGACCAATTCGCGCCGCTGTCGAGACTGCGTGCCGCGAGGATGGCCGACGCGCCGTCGCGCGTGCCTTGCCAGAGCGCGATGCAACGGCCGGAATCATCGATGGCGACGGCCGGCTGTAGGTCATGCACGCTGTCGACGGCCGCGTCGGTGTTGAGTGGGACGGGCGTGGACCAGTTCTCTCCGTTGTCAACGCTGCGGGCGACAAAGATGTCGAAGTCCGTGCCGAGCGGACCGCCCAGATCGTCCTGAGACTCCCAGGCCGCCACCCAATGACCATTGCCGTCGCTGACAACCTTCGCGTATTGATCGACGCGCGCGTCGTTCGCGGCGGCGGCATTCAGCGGTTTCGGACTCGTCCACGTGGCGCCGTTGTCGATGCTGCGCGCCACCAGGATTTTTTCCTTCGGACTCGCCGTGTTTCCGAACGTCTCGTTCGAATCCCAGATCGCCACCCAATGTCCCTGCCCGTCGGTTGCTACGGCTGGCCGGAGATCGTTTCCCAAATCGGTCGCGGCGTTCGTGTTCAGCGGCGCGGGGATCGACCAGTTCGCGCCATCGTCAATGCTCCGGGCGACAAGCAAGTCCGTGTCAACGCCGAACGGTCCATCTCGCAATTCCCAGACCGCGATCCAGTTTCCATTGCCGTCTCCCGCAAGGACCGGCGACCGATCGGACGCCTGCTCGTTGGCGGTGTTCGAGTTGAGCGGTGCGGGATCGCTGATCGGCACGCCCAGGTCGCCCTTCGCCGCGGACGCGCAAATCGCGCTGATTGTGAGTATCGCAACGATCATTCGATTCTGAGTGACCATCTCAAGTCTCCTGTTCGTCATCACGGCATCACGACCGGCGCCGGAACGCACGGCCGAGCACAACGATTCCCATGAACGTGAAAGGTGCAATAATCGGCGCGCCGGCGCCGCAGATCCCCGCGCCGCAACCGGCCGGAACGGCGCCGAAGAACGGCAACTCGCAGGCGTCGATGATTCCGTCGGTGTCGGCATCGGGTTCGCACGAATCGGGCACGCGATTGTGGTTGCAGTCGGGGCTGAGGCCGGCGTTGATTTCGGCGCGGTCGCCGATGCCGTTCGTGTTGCAGTCCGGCAGGGCGAACCGCGCGTTGAGGATATCGGTGTCGTCACCGATCGTGCCGCCAAGCGAGTCCTCCGACTCCCACGCGACGAGCCAACCACCCAGGCCGTCGGTCGCGATGTGGGGGTAGCGGTCGTTGCCGCTATCGCCGGTGGCGTTGGTGTTGAAAACCGAGACGTTCGACCAGTTCGTGCCGTCGTCGTTGCTGCGTGCGGCGAGGATTTCGGCGTCGGGGCCGATCGTGCCGCCGAGCGTGTCGGCGCTGCGCCAGACAGCCACCCAGTTACCGTCGCTGTCGGTGGTGACGCTTGGGAACTCGTCACTGCCGCTGTCGGTCCCGGCGTTGGAGTTGAGGGCCGTGGGGTTGGACCAGTTGGCGCCGTTGTCGACGCTGCGGGCGGCGTGAATGTCGGAATCGGCGACGTTCGGTCCGCCGAGGACGTTGTACGAAGCCCAGGCTGCAAGCCAGTGGCCGCGACTGTCGGTTGCAATGGAAACTTGTAGGTCGGCGCCGGCGTCGGACGTGGCGTTCGTGTTGAGCGGCGCGGGGTTGGACCAGTGTGCGCCCAAATCGATGCTGCGTGCAACGAGGATGTCGGCGTCCGTCCCGAGCCCCTGGCCGAGCGTGTCGGTAGAAGTCCAGGCGACGACCCAGTGGCCGAAACCGTCCGTGGCGATGTCCGGTTGCTCATCGAAGCCGCTGTCGACCGCGGCGTTCGTATTAAGCGGGAATTGAATCGACCAGTGCGCGCCGTTGTCGAGACTTCGCGCGACATAAATGTCCGTCTCGGTTCCAGGCCCTCCAGTGGGCGTGTTCAGCGAATCCCACACGACGACCCAGTGACCGAAGCCGTCGGTCGCGATCCGCGGGAGCTCGTCGGTTTCGGAGTCGGTGGTGGCGTTGGAATTGAGTGGCTGCGGATTGGACCAGTGCTCGCCGTTGTCGATCGAGCGCGCGAAGAAGATCTCCGTATCAGCCCCGGCAGCGAGTTTTGATTCCCAGACGGCGACACAATGACCGAAACGGTCAGCGGCGATGCTTGCGTTGAAGTCGCCAACCGCATCGGTCGCGGCGTTGTTGTTGAGCGGTTTGGGACTCGACCAGTGCGCCCCATTGTCAATGGAGCGGGCGACGAGGATGTCACCGTCGCTCCCGATCGTTCCGCCGAGCGTGTTGTCGGAATTCCAGACGGCGACCCAGTTCCCATTGCCGTCCGTGGCGAGTCGTGGCGCTTGGTCGAACCCGCTGTCGGCGTTGGCGTTGAGCGGCTTGGGAGAGGTGATGGCCACGCCGAAATCGGCACGGGCGGGAATGGAATGAAAGCTCAGAAGTGCGAATGCGACGAGAAGCAAAGACGGCCGAATGAGCGCCCACATATCAGTCACTCCTTCTGCGGAAACCTCCGAGAGGAACTGCGGAACGAACGCCGGACAACGGCGAAGCCGAACAGCGTCAGCGAAGCCGAGAACGGCGCGCCGACGCCGCACAGCCCGGTGCCGCAACCGCCCGGCGGCGCCGGGGCCGGCCCGTCGATGATTTCGCAGATATCCGGGACTTTGTTGAAATTGATGTCGGGCAGCAGCCCGAGCAGAACTTCGGTCGAGTCCGCAATCAGATTCTTGTTGCAGTCGGGCAGCGCGAAACGGCCGAGCAAAACGTCGAAGTCACCGCCGGTCGTATCTCCAAGCGCGTTGCTCCCGTCCCACGTGAACACCCACAGCCCGTGCCGATCGGTCGCGAACGACGGCACGCTGTCGCTGTCGAAATCGTCACCGACGTCGCCGCTGACACCGCTCGGGCTCGACCAGTTCGCGCCGTTATTGATGCTCCGCGCCAGCAGAATCTCGCGCTTCTGCATCCCGCCGCCCAGGTTCGTCTTCGACTCCCACGTCGCGGCCCAGTTTCCGTCGTCGTCCGCGGCGAGCATCGGCCGCGTATCGCTGGCCGTGTCGCCGTCGGCGTTCGTGTTCAGGGGAATGACGTTGGACCAGTTTGCGCCGTTATCGACGCTCCGCGCGACAAGAATGTCGGCGTCGTTGCCGCTGAAGACTCCGTTCCAGGCGGCGACCCAATGGCCGTGCCGATCCGTGCCGATGTCCGGACTGAGATCGTTCCCCGAGTCGGACGCGGCGTTGCTGTTGACCGGAACCGGGATCGACCAGTTTTCGCCGTTGTCGACGCTCCGCGCGACGAGGATGTCGTAGTCCGTCCCGATCGTATTCCCGAGCGAGTCGTTCGAATGCCAGACCGCGACCCAGTGGCCCTGCCGGTCCGTCGCGATCTTCACGCCGGCGTCGATGCCGGTGTCGGTCGCGGCATTCGTATTCAGCGGCTTCGGGGGCGACCATGTAGCGCCGTTGTCGATGCTGCGCGCGACGAGAAGGTCGTAATCCGTTCCGATCGTTCCCCCGAGATTCTCGTTCGAAGCCCAGACGGCAACCCAGTGTCCCTGGCCGTCCGTCGCAATCCGCGCGCCGCCATCGTCGCCGGCGTCGGTCGCCGCGTTGGTGTTGAGGGCGATCGGATTCGACCAGTTCGCACCGTTGTCGATGCTCCGCGCGACGTGAATATCAAAGTCGGTTGACATCTGACCGCTGAGGGGATTCTGGGAACCCCAAACGGCGACCCAGTTGCCGCGATCGTCGGTGGCGATGTCGGGATCCCAGTCGGCCTTATTCTCGTTCGGAGCGTTGTTGTTCAGCGGCACCGGGTTCGACCAGTTTTCGCCGCCGTCAATGCTGCGGGCGACGGAAATGTCGTAGTCGCTGCGCAGCGTCACCCACACGGCAACCCAGTGTCCGCTGCCGTCGGCGGCGATCCTCGCGGCCCTGTCGGTGTTAGGATCGGCGCCGAAATCGGTATTCAGCGGCTTGGTGGCCGCGATGGGGACCCCAAGCTCGGCGCGGGCCGCCGCTCCATAAATCTGTGCGCCGATCCCAATCGCAACAACGGTCAGAACGCGTAGTCCACTCACGTCAGCAAATCCTCTCGCGGCGGGTCCGCCGGTTGCGGCGGCCCAGGAAGAAAAATCCCAGCATCGTCAGCGGCCCAAACATCGTCGCGCCCGTCCCGCACAGTCCGACCCCGCATGCCCCGGGCCGGGTCGGGTCCGCCGGAAGCGGCAGATCAAACGGCAGCTCGCACGCATCAGGAATCGAATTGAAATTCAGATCGAGCGCGAGGAAGTGCTCCGTCTCGAGCGGGTCGCCGATCAGGTTCGAATTGCAGTCAGGCAACGCGAACCGGGAAATGAGAATGTCCCAATCCCCGCCGATCGTATTGCCGAGCGTGTCCTCGCCTTCCCAGACTCCGATCCAGCTTCCCCGCCCGTCGGTCGCAATTCGTGAGTAGTAGTCATTGCCGCTGTCCGTGGCGGCGTTCGAGTTGAGCGGAACGGGGCTGGACCAATGGGCGCCCGCGTCGATCGAACGTGCAACGCGGATATCCGCCTCGGCGTTCGGCGTGCCCGTGGGCGGATTCTTGGACTCCCAGGTCGCAACCCAATTGCCGAGTCCGTCGACCGCAATCGACGGACTGGCGTCACCGCCTGCGTCGGAGCCGGCGTCGTTGTTGAGCGGGGCGGGATCTGACCAGGTCGCACCGTGGTCGATGCTGCGGGCAAAGAGAATGTCTTCATCGGCGCCGATCGTGCCGCCGAGTTCGTCGTCGGAGTACCAGACGGCGAGCCAGTTGCCGTGTTCGTCGGTAGCGATTCGCGGTTCGTAGTCGCTGCCGCTGTCGCTCGCTGCGTTCGTGTTCAGCGGCGCGACAAGCGACCAGTTTGCGCCGCTATCGACCGACCGGGCGAAGTGGATATCGCTGTCCGTCCCCGTGGTGCCGCCCAGCGTGTCATCGGAATACCACACGGTCACCCAGTGTCCCTGGCGGTCAGTCGTTACGACCGGGTTGTAGTCGACGCCGGCATCGGTCGCCGCGTTGGAGTTGAGCGGCGCCGGATTCGACCAGTTGGCGCCGTTATCGACACTGCGCGCAACGAGGATGTCGTGGTCGGTGCCGATGGTGTTGCCGAGCGAGTCCGACGACGACCAGACGACGACCCAGTGGCCGAAGCCGTCGGTTGCGATCTCCGGGTTACCGTCGCTACCCGTATCGGTCGCCGCGTTGTTGTTGAGCGGGACGGGAATCGACCAGTGCGCGCCGTTGTCAATCGAGCGGGCGACCAGGATGTCGTGATCGGTGCCGATGGTGTTGCCGAGCGTGCTGCTGGAATTCCAGACGGCCACCCAGTGTCCCTGTCGATCGGTCGCGATGCGGACGTTGAAGTCCTGCCCGTCGTCAGCGGTGGCATTGGCGTTGAGCGGTACCGGCGTTGACCAGTTGGCCCCGTTGTCAATCGAGCGCGCGACGAGAATGTCGTCGTCCGTGCCAAGCGGGTTGCCGGGGTAGCCGCCGGCAGACCAGGCGCAGACCCAGTGGCCCTTGCTGTCCGTGGCGATGCCGAGCAGTCCGTCGTCGGATGTATCCGTTCCGGCGTTCGTATTCAGCGCCTTCACCGAGCTGATCGGAACGCCAAGGTCCCCAAGTGCTCGAAGCGTCGCCGCCAGGAAGGCGGCGATGCCGATGGCAATCACCAACAGTCGTTTCGTACTCGGCATCCGTCATGCTCCGGAATCGGGTCTAAAGCTCTGCGCGAGGATGGTCCTGCAGGAAGATATGCGCAGGGGCCGCGCAAGCGGCGTCAGCTTCTCCGCGAATTGATTCAAAACGCGGCGTTATCTGGCGTCAGGGCGTGGACTTGCCGACGCTGGCTCGTTATCCGGGGTAGCCATATATTGACGATACTGCTGACCGTCGCCGCCGACGGAGGAAGGGAGATTCACGTGTCCAGACAAAACCGCATCCAGACGCTCCGCGAGTCCATGAAGAAAAGCGGCATCGACGCCTTGTTCGTCACCCAGCCGCTCAACGTGTACTACCTCACCGGCTACCGCTGCCGAAGCTGGTCGCTCGCCCAGCCCGCCAACGACGCCGAGGCCCTCGCCCTCGTCCAGCCCGATCGACTCACCTTCCTGAGCGACGACCGCCACAATCCGGGGCCCGCCCTGAAAAACGGCTGGGAGCTCGGCCGCATCACATCACCCGGCGGCATCGAGGCGATCTCGTCCGTAATCAACGGCGTGCTCTCAAAATCCGCCAGGATGATGGGCTTCGAATCCGCGAGCATCCTCCACGCCGACGCCCTCGGACTCATGAAGGCCATCCGCCAGATCGACTGGCGCGCATCGGATGAGCTGCTCGGCCGCCAGCGCATCATCAAGGACGACGCCGAGCTCGAGCTGCTCAAACACGCCGCCCGCATCACCGACGGCGCATTCGCCCACATCGTCGGCAACCTCCGCCTCGGCATGAGCGAGAAAGACGTCGCCG
>CAZONT010000060.1:0-15559 GCA_964581285.1 uncultured Planctomycetaceae bacterium
GACTTCGGCTCAATCTCCGTCGACCACGTCGACGTCGTCTCCGGCATCGCCGCCGCTCAGTTCACCGGCAACACGCTCACCGCCGCGATCGCCACCATCGCCGAGGACATGACAGCCCAGACCTTCGAACTCGACGTCACCAGTTTCGTCCAGGCCGACATCGCCGCTGGCCGGCCCATCGCATCCTTCCGGCTCCAATTCAACTCCGCGCCCTCGAACGACGGCGCCTCCGACCGTGTATTCTTGAGCGCCGATCCCGACTACCCCGCGCTGCAACCCTTCGCCACTGCCACCTTCCTGCCCTGACCCCGAACTTCAGAAACTTTCCGGTTCTCGGCGACCATCCCCAACCGCCCGCCGCTCATGATCCCTCCGCTTCCAACTCCTCCACCAACCGTCGCGGCGCAACACCGCGCCAAGCCGCCAGCACCGCCCCGCGCACAGCCGCCTTCTCCGCCGCCTTCTTCACTCCCTTCAGAATCACATGCGTCGCCCCCCGCTCACCCCAGCCTCCCTTCACGGGCACAAACAACCCCGGCCACGCCTCCACAAGCCCCGCCTGCTGCTCCCGCGTCAGCTTTACCATCCCCCACCCCTCTCCCGGCCAGATCGTCGCAAAGATCTTCTTCCGAACCCGAAAGTCCGGATGCCCCATGTGCGCCCCCTCCTCCGCCTCCGGCAGTGCCAGCGCCGCGCGTCGAAACTCTTCAACCGTCACAATGCGACTCCGAGTCGGACATGCCCCGTAAACCCTATAGCAACCCCCGATTCCGAGCACAACCGCTGACCGGCGCCCTCGGATGTGGCACGGCGGCCATTCTTTGTGGTAACGATCACGAGGGCCCGCAGCCCTCACACCAGACGCTCGAAAAGCCGCACAACCGGCGCTGCGCTCGCGCAACGCTTTGCGGCCCCGGAAAGATTCTGCGCCGCCTCGCTGCAAACGTGGTTTTCAATCGAAATTGAAACCCGTCCCAGCTCGTCCCAGCGCGTCCCAGCAAAAAAGAAGGGAGGACGTCGAAAAGACCCATGAGATACGCACCGACGTGGATGAGCGGCGTCGCTGGCCGGCGTAAGCTCGGGTCAAGACCCCAATGAATTCACGACTTCTATCCGTTCCGACCGTTCTAATCCCTCGTCGCTACACGGCCGGTTTCGGTCCCGGCTTCGCCATCAAATCGCCCAGCGTCACGCCATCCAGCGACGCTCGGATCCGATCCTCGACATCGACCAGCATCCGCCCGATTTCTCCGTTGACCTCGCCCGCCGACGCCGCCCCGGGCTCCCCCGCCTCCAGAACGTCTGCCACCGCCACCCGCCCCGCCGGCCGCGCGAGAACGTACCCGCGCTTCTTCCGACCGTTCGCCGTGCACAAGATTCCGCGCGTCTCCAGCCGCTCGATCACCCATCCGGTCATCTGCAGCGGCAGCCGCGCCTCCCGTGCAATCTCCCGGCTCGTAACCGGCCCCGCCCCGGCCTCAAACGGCCGCGCCACCGCCAGCGCCACCGCCAGCGCATCGGCCGGCGCCAATATGCTCACGTCGTCGAACTGCGATGCCCGCACGCTGTCGAGATGCGCCGCCGTATGCGCCAACTCGGCCCCGAACAAAAAGATGGTCCACGACAGGTTCAACCAAAGCATGAACAGTGGAAACACCCCCAGCACGCCGTATAGGTTTCGCTGTTGCACAACCAGCTTCTGCACGTACTGCGAGAATCCCCACTTCGCCAGCGACCACAGGATGACCGCCGCAACCGCCCCGCCCAGCGCCCCACGCCAGTCGACGGAGGTGTTCGGCAACAAGAAGTACACGCTCGCCAGGACGATCACGCCGACCACGATCGGCCCCACCCAGCCGGCGACCACTAGCATCCACGCCAAACCGGGCAGATCATTGAACGTCGACACCGTCCGCCGGCCGACGTACGAAGCCACAGCCAGCAGCACCGGCCCCAGCGTCAGAACCGACCAATACAGAAGCACCCGCCGCGGCAGACTCCGGCTGCGCGGCGCGCCAAAGATTCGATTCAAGGATCGCTCGATCGTTGTCAGAAGTGTCAGCGCCGTCCAGACAAACAGCACTCCGCCCACCGGACCTAGCGTCTGGAATGTCAGCTTCCCCTCCACCTGTTCAACCACATTCTCAATTAGATCGGCAACCGTCGCTGCCCCTGCCGCCGATTCCGTCGCACTCGGCCGAGTGGTGTCTTCATGTCGAATCCGGATTTGCGTCAACCCGGATGCGTGCAGCACCTCACGCAAACTCGCCTTGCTGTTCTCCAGCGTTCCCAGCGACCGCGCAGCCAGGAAACCCAGCACGATGGCCGGAATCAGCGCGAAGATCGTACGAAACGACAGCGCCGCGCTCATGGCCAGAAGATTGTTTTCGCGCAATCGCCCCGCGCAGAAATGCCAGAGCTGTGCCTGGAACCGCACGAATCGCCCAAGCCGCCCGAGCTCCGCCCCGGGGTCAGTCACCATGCGGCTCACGCGCGTCAGAATCGGCCCGTCGTTCATTTCTTTTTCTTCGGCGGCGGCAGCAACGGTTTCTTCTTCGGCTTATCGGCCGGCGGCGGCGACGGCGGCGGCGAAGACTTTGGCGGTGGCGCCCCTCCGTCGGCCGGCGGCGCCGCGCCATCCTTCGGCTTTTCCCCGAACAACTTGCCCTTCAGTAGATCGTCGATCGGCTTGGTCGGATCGATCTTTGGCTTCAACAACTCCGCCAGCAGCTTCTTGGTGTCCACCTTGGCGAAGTCGAGCTTGGGATTCTGCCTCGATCCGCTCATCGGGATGTCGATCCGAATTGCCGAAAGTGCGGGAGTAAGCGTATCGGTCAATGGCAGCTTGAATGATCGAATCAAGTTGGGAGTCACCGGGAGCGAGATAACGAGATCTACCGTGTCGTCGAATCCCACCGACCCGTAGAACTTGATGTCGTAACCGGGCGGAAGCACGAGGAAGAAATTGTCGTAATGGATTCGCCCGTTCTTCAAAACGAAGTCGACCTTTCCTACTTCGACCGGATAGAGCTTGTCGACGGGCAGTCCCACAAACCCGAAAAGGTCCGCAAAGATCCCGCCCGGTTGGATTTTCAACTTCCCGAGGTCGAGCACCCCCGTTCCGGTGCCCGACTGCTTGATCGCTTCGCCCAGCGGCGCCCGCACATCCTGCACGTGCATCGACACGAAACCCTCGACTCGGGTCATGTACATGAAGATCGGATTGATGCGGCTGAGCAACTCCGCCCCCATTTCCTTCGTGATCTCGACGTGCTCCAGCGCCTGCAGCCGACCCGGAATCATCAACTCTGGATCCGTCGGCCGAAAATCGACCACACAGCCGATATTGACCTTTCCGCCCGACGCAGGGATCGCCGTCGTCGGCAACGTCATTCGCCCATCGCGCAACACGGGGGAGAGCTTCGCGGCACCCATCTTCACGCCGTACAACTCCGCCGACTCCCAAGTTACGTCCGCCCCGGACTTCACGCCGCGAAACTCCGGCCTCGCGCCCGGCTGGCTCATGGGTCCGCTGATCTCGAACGTGCTCGCGCTCCTTCCCTTCACGATCACGGTCTTCGCCGTCGCCGGAGTCAGCTCATGCAGAATCGCCATGAGCTGATCCCACGACGCGTCGTATCGCCCGCGCAATCCAAGCACGGCCGACTTCGAATACTGGTCGATCGTCCCGTTCACTTCCGCCGTCAGCGGCATCGACTTGACCGTGCAACGCCGCAATTCGATTCGATCCGCGGGCTGATCGATACGGCTGTCAAAATCGAAGTCGACACGCTTCTCCCGCACGACCTGTTTGCCGCTCCCAACCTGGAACTGGTCGATGCCGCCCTTGCCGTTTACCGTGACGACGTTCTTGGTCGTGACGAGTTTCGCGTCGACCCCAAGTCGTCCCGCAATGTCGGGTGGTTTCGTCATATCAGTCAGCGGTGCAACCGCGCGGAACAATCGCTGCATGTCCGCCGATCCTGTGATATCGCCACTCACATCCAGCGAACGGCCGGACTGGACCCGGATGCCCTTTGCATCGACGTTCGCCGCAGTGCTCGCGAGCTTCAAGAGATCGGCCGTGACGTCGGCGCCATCGCCGGAAATCTTGACCCCGTTCCACGTCAGATTGGCCTCGCCTTCCATCACCGGCTTGCCATCGACGCCGAGATTTCGACCGGCAAACGCGCCTTCGGTCGCAATGGCGCCGCCGGGCGACGCTCGCTCCGCCGAAGCGCGGCCAGTCAGCACGCCGCTGTACCGGCTCAGCTCCTTCACCCCCAGCGCCCCGGCCCGCTTCGACGCAAACGAAAGATCCGCCTGCTTCACTTCGGCGTCGGCCTTGAACGTCTCCTGCTTGAAATCAAACCACCCCTTGGCCGAAGCCGTCACCTGACCGTCCATGTCGACCTGCAAGTCTGTCGCGTCATATCGGACGACGGACTTTTTCTTCAAAGAGACGAACCCGACCTGCGACACGCCAAGCTTCTGTACTTCGAACCGCCGACCGCGCCCGCCGACCCGCAGCCCGTCTCCCTGCGTTTTCACGGTGACATCGACGCGATCTTCTCCAGATCGGGCGATGCGCAAGTCACCTGCCATATTTCCGCCCAGATCGACACCGCTCAGGTCGAAGATCTGTCCGAGCTCCTGTTGCATCTTCGAAAGATTGGCCTTGAAGACGGCCTGAAGCTCCGAGGCATCCCCTTTTGTCGCGAGATCGGCGAAGCTCGATTTCAGATCACCCCGCGCAATCTTCAAGCCCTTGCCCGCCGGAAGCGTCATGTCAAAATCGACCGCGATCGGCTCGAGTCGCACCGGCTGTCCGCCCCCCGTCGCCGCCAGTCCTCGAACCGCAACCGCTCCACTCGCAGTGGGCGATTTGCCGCCTCGAACTTCAAGCTTCGAAATCTCCAGCTTTCCGCCTGTGAGTTGTTGTCCCGGCCGTACAACGAGCAGACCCGGCAGAGCCTTCTGCAATCGCACAAGATCGACCGATCCCTGCACGTCCCAGCGGAACTCCGGCAGCCCGAGCGGGGTCCCTTCGAGGATCGCCGACAGCATGCTTTCCGCAGTCAGGTCAGGAAATGCCGACTTGTAATTGAACGATGCATCAGCCGTCGCCTGCCCTACATCGCCCTTCAGATTCGCCTTTGCGTCGACGATGTTGCCCGTCCGCGCGACCTTCACATCGCCCGCCATATCGCCCGTCAGTTCGACGCCGCTCAGATCTACGATCTGTCCCAGCTCCTGCTGCATCTTCGAAAGGTTCGCTCGAAACGTCGCCTGCAGGTCCGATACCGTCCCCTTGGTTGCGACGTCGGCGAAGCTCGATTTCAAATCCGCGCGGGCGATCTGCAGCCCCTTCTCCGGTGCGAGCGTGACGTCGAAGTCGACCGCGATCGGCTGCAACCGCACGGCCTTGCCATTCTCTGTCGCCGCCAAATCACGAACGGCCACAGACCCGTTCGCGGTCGGCGCGCTGCCGCCCCGAATCGCGACTTTCGAAATCTCGAGCTTCCCGCCCGTAAGATCCTGCCCCGGCCGGATCGCAAGAATGCCCGGCACCGCCTGCTGGAGCTTGACCAGGTCGATTGCTCCTTGCGCATCCCCGCGGAAATCCGGCAGACCCAGCGGCGTTCCCTCGAAGACGGCCGAGAGCAGCTTCTCCGCCGTCAGCTCCGGAAACGCAGATTTACAGTTGAAAGATACTTCAACCGTCGTTTGACCAATGTCGCCGCTCAAATCGGCCTTTGCATCGACGACATCCCCCTGCCGTCCTGCCATCCCCTTTACGCTCAAGTCAATCGGGACAGCATGGCTCGACGCGCGGCCCGCCGTCTGAAGCTTCTTGACGTCTGCGAGGATATCCGCACTCAGGGTCCTTGGATCAGCGCTCACGTTTCCGTTGATTCTCAGCGTGCCTGTCAGCCCTGCGTCGGGTGCAAACAGCGCCGACAACGGCGCAAGGTCGATATCGCCCTTCGTCTGGATTTGCAGCGTTCCCGACGCATCCGCGAGTTGCAATCGTCCGCTCGGCGCGAGGTCTCGAATGTCCGCGTTGCTCGCAATCTGCGACCCGTCCGGCAGCTTGATCTGCAACTTGGCCGCCAGTTTTTTCCCGAGCGTCGCGAGGTCAATCTCCCCACTCAAGTCGGGAACGTCGTACGTCGGGCCGTTCTCCCGCACGGCTCGCACTTTGCCGTCGCGAATAATGGCCTTTCCCAGAAGCTGCGGCAGGGTTGTTGGCTCATCCGTGGGTGGCGACGGACTTCGCAACTCAAACGCCCGGACGAGAGAAATCTCGTTCTGTGCGTTGATGTAGAGTACGGCCTGTGGGCTGTCGACCGTCACGTCTCCGAACGACTCCCATCCCGTCAGGAGCCGCCACACGCCGCTACCGCACGAAATCCTCCCAACACTGAGAACATCGCGCTTCTCCGGATCGGTAACGCTTACGCCGCGAAGCTCCAGCGGCCCGCCCCAGGAAAGCGTGAGCCCTTTCATACTCAGGCTGCCCGAAAGTCGCGAGTTCGCCATCGACAGCAGCCAGCCGGACACGGTCGGAGTCGAAACCAGGTAGGGCGCACCGCCCACCAGTCCGCCCAACAGAACAAGGATCACAACCAGGAAAACGACAATCCGCCGCAACCAACGTGGCCGCCGTCCCTGCGCGACAGGACTTGTTGGATTCTCTGCAGAAGACGACGGCCGCACCGCGGCCGCATGGGTCGGTTCGCTTCTTTCCGACATGACAGGCCTCCCGACTGGTGCTGCGCCGCGAAGGAAATCCCGGCCACCCCAGGACCGCGATACGATTTGTCACTATAGGCCGCCGCGCTCGAACACTCAATGCAGCGCACTTTTCGGCCGTAGAGATCCTACGCGCCGCAGCTATTCGTAGATGTGCGTACTCTCAGTCTCCTCCACGGGCGCATCGGTCTGATCGCTTGTCAGGACGACTTTGAAGCGGAGGTCACCAGTCTTCGTGCCCCGGACCGTTACCTTGTAAGTGGCTCGCGCTTTCGGCGCGAGCGATGGCAACGCCGAGTAGCGAACCATCTTGCCTTCCACGCTCGCGGGGGTCGGACCGACGGCATCGAGATACTCCTCGCCTTCTGGAATGGTGCACGCAATGACGATGCCCGTACCCGTCGCCGATCCCTGATTCGTCACTGCGATCGTGTAAATCGTCTTCGTTCCAATCTCGACCGGATCGGGATCATCCTCGCACTCGAGCAAGATCGCGGGGATTCCCCGCACGTCCATCGAAGTCTGCGCGCGTGCCTCGGCGCAGACGGCGCGCACGGATGCGACATTCGTGACCGTCCCGATCTGCTTCGGATCCACGCTCAGCCGGACCGTCTTCGTCGCGCCAGCCGCCAGTGTGCCCAATGACCAGGTCACGCGCCCGCTCGCCACATCGCCGCCGCCGTCCGCGGTCAAGAACTGGCAGTTTGCCGGTAGTGTGTCGGTCAATATCGCGTTCTCTGCCGGAGCATCGCCCGTATTTCGCACTGTAATTTCAAAGTCGGCCGGACGGCCAATGTATCGCATCGCCGGTCCGCGCTTTTCGACCACCAGCACTGGGACCGCGACACGCGTCGAAGCCGTTGATTCAGCCCTCAATCCGCCCGATTCTGTCGCTCGTGCAGTGTTGGCGAAGTCGCCAACCTTGCTCGACTTAGCCACGACCGTGAACTGCCGTGACTGCCCGGCCGACAAGTCGCCGGCGTCCAGCGTGATCGAGTCCCGCCCGTCCTGCGTCGTCCACCCAGCGGGAAGCTTGTCGTCAACGATCACACGCCGGGCCACACCGTCACCGGTATTCGTCACCACCAATCGGATCGGGATTTCATCGCAGAGCATGACGGTTGCCGGTTGAGTCTTCGTCAGGGCCAGCTTTGGTTCGACAATCCGTGTTTTGGCGCACGCAACCGTGTTAAACGTGACGGTGGCGCACCAGGTCAACTCCGTCGGCGCGTCAGTCGATCCGCGCACCCGAATGGTTTCCGTCCCGCCCCCGGCCAGCTCGCGAAGCGTCCACGTCGCGCGCGCGCCGGACTTCTCAGCCGGCGCCGGATCGATGCTCGCAATGCGAAATGTCGCCGGGATCTCCTCCGTCAGCGACAGTTCGGACAATCGAGACCGAGTCAGGTTTAGCAATCGAATTTCGTAGTCGAACTCTTCGCCGCGCCGCACTTCCGTCGGCGTGATTCGCTGAAGGAGCAAAATGCTCGTTGCCCGATCGCCGGTCGGGTAAGCCCGCTCTTCGATCCGGTTCCCCGCACCAACGGTGGTCTTCGCCTGCGCCGCCGCCTCGGCGCCGAGAGACTCCCGCAATGCGCCGGCACCGATGAACATCACTGCCACCAATCGGAGGAGTCTCGAAGCGCTCATGGTCTGCTCCTTCCTACCCGACCCGCATTCCGGTGCCGGTACAACCGCAGCAATCTATTCCATGCCCCTGTGGGTTGCAAGCTACGGAGACTTGCGTCGCACTTACTCGTAGATGTGCGTGCTCTCCGTCTCCTCAACGACGCCGCCCTGAGTCGTCTGGTCGGTCATCATCGACGTCTTGAACCGGACATCTGCCGTATCGTTACCGGCCGTGTTGATGCCCTTCGCGACGACCTTCCACGTCGCCCGCTCCTTCGGCCCAAGCCGCGGGAGAGCGTCAAACGTGACGGTCCGGCCGCTGGAGTTGCCCGGTGTTGCACCACCGGCGGACACAAACTCCATCTGCGGCGGAATCTCGCACACGATCTTGATGTTCGTGTCTTCCGCCGATCCCTGGTTCGTCACGACGATCGTGTACGTCTCGTTCTGACCCACTTCGATCGGGTCAGCTTCGTCCACGACCTCGAGCAGAACGGCCGGGATACCGGTGATCTTCATCTCGGTCTGGGCCTGGCCCTCGGCACAGTTCGCCGTGGCCGTGGCAACGTTCTTCGCGCTGCCCGCCGTAACCGCCTTGAGTTGCAGTGACACCGTTCGCGTGCCGCCCGGCTCGAGCGTGCCGAGGTTCCACGTCACGCGGCCGCCGGAGAACGATCCGCCGTCCGACGCGCTGACGAACTGGGTGCCTGCCGGAATCGGATCCGTCAGGACCGTGTTCGTCGCGGAGCTATCACCGCTGTTGCGGACCGTGATCTGGTAGTCGGCCGGTCGGCCAATGTACCGAATATCCGGACCCGCCTTGGTGACTTGCAGTTGCGGCTGCTTGACGACCGTCGTGCAGCTCGCCTCTGCCGAGAGACCGCCGTCGCCCGACGCGACAGCCCGGTTGGTGAACGAACCCGTTCGGTTGGCCTTGACCGAGAAGCGGAGCTGCTTGGCTTCGCCGGCCTGCAGATCGCCGACCGCGCTGGCCACGGCGTTCCGACCGTTCGTGGTCGCAAGGCCGTCGGGCAGCTGGTCGTCGATCTTCACGTTCCGAGCCACGCCATCGCCTGTGTTCTTCACGATGATGGTGTAGTCAAACGGGTCGCAGAGCATGACTTCGGCCGGGCACTGCTTCTCGAGCGCGAGTTGCGGGCTCGTGACTACCGTCGTGCAGCAATCGCGTGCCGAGCACTGATCGGCTCGGGCCTCGGCGCAGTTCTCGTAGCGACCGGTGCGGCCGGCCTTGGCCTGGACCTGGATGCTCATCGACTGGCCCGCCTTCAGCGTGCCCAGCGACCAGCTCAGGTTCGGACCACCGCCACTCGCGGCCGGCGTGCTCGAGACGTACGAGATGCCGTCCGGAATGTTGTCGGTCACGGTCACGTTGTTCGCATCAGCCTGCGACGGGTTGTTGACGGTGATCGTGTAGTTCACCGGGTCGCCCGCGACGGCCGACGGCGTGCACTCCTTGCGGAGCGTCAGTTCGCACTGCACCCAGGTCTTGCTGGTGCTGCAGGTGGCGATCTTCACCGCCGGCATGCAGCACTGGGTGTTCTCGGGACGCATGATCTCGATGCCGATGTTGTTCGTGCCCTTGGCCGGCGTCGTCTGCTTGATCGTGACCTTGGCCACGCCGTTCGCATCCGACATCACGGTCTGGGTCTTCGTGCCGTTATCAAAGGTCGCATCCGGACCATCCATGATCGTGTAGGTCACGCTGTGGTTCGGCAGGAAGGTCCCGTCCGAGTACTTCGTGATCCGGGTCACGAAATCATGCGTCGTGCCGACCGGATTGGTCGAAGGCGGCGGGCACTCCCACTTGATGTCGTACCAGTGCTTGACCGCGAAGACCTTGTGCTTGCCCCAGTCGTAGATGCCCGGGGCATAGGCCGTGATGTAGGTGTCGCCCTCGACCGGCGAGGTGATCACGCACCAGGTCTGGCCTATCTCGAGCGTCACGTCGTCCGACGGATCGTCGTTGCCGCGATCCAGGACGTGCGGGCCGTTGTTCGTGTGTGAAACGGCGTAGAGGTTGTCGACCTTGTAGCCGCGGCTGGCGCGCCAGCCCGACTCATCGACTTCGACGATCTCGCCGACGGCGTTGTCGCCGCGCGAGAGAATCCACTCAACACGCCGGTTCGGCAGGGCCTTGCCGTCCTTGTCGCGAACCGTCGCCACCAGCACGTGCTGGGTGCGGACCGGGTTCACGTCCTCGAGGGGGGTGACCTCCAACGAGACCGCATACGGGTCCCAGTTGGTGTAGTAACCGCCCTCCGGCGGCTTCGGGTGCGATTGGACCTGGTCGCCTGAGTATGGCCAGGTGAACGAGTGCGGCATGCTCCCGCGGCAGCCCAACAGCGCCGCGGCCGCACCGGCCATCATGGTAAGAGTCGCTAATCGAATCAAATTGCCCTTCACGATCGATCTCCTTCTGGTGGTTTCATACCTTCCGAACCGGTTTCCGCAACGCGCCGGCGACAACACGTCGCGCGAGAACCGCATTCTTGATACTGACACTCAACCTGTTCAACGGGCTCGTGCCCGATTCCGAAAGCCGACATCGTAAATTCCGTCTCGCGCGCCCGCGACGGATCTCGATCATCTGGCGTCGCACGGTATCGCCGCTGCGTTTTTCGCTCGCGGCGGTGCGAACTTCATATCGTTGCCAAGCCTGACTGCATGTCTCGCGTTGACAGCGACATCCGTAATATAGCGACCTCTTCCCCGTGCGTACATGGGAAAAAAGACGCTAAGACAACGAACATTCGCATCAATACCCGAAACCCTTGCCGAGGCCGCGCATCGCATTCTCAGCAACCTAGTGCGCTGCACAGCCGACCAAACCGCGGCGACAGACCTGCTATGCCGCCAAGCGGCGGCGATTATACAGTTCCCCCAGCATTGGCAAGTCCAAAATCCACTCAAAGTCATCAAATTCAGTGCTACCGAATCGACTTATGGGACGCCCCAGCATCGGTGACCGCTGATTCAAGTATCAGTGTACGATTCGAAGTCAAAGCATGAACGCGTGTATCCGGCCACATTTTGCCCCAATTCGCCCACAATCCCCCATTTTCAACGCTGATCGGGCCCTTCGCTGCTAGATCAAGGCCGCTCGGGAATGATGAGCTCCATTCCCTCCCGGAGGTCCTCCGGGGCGCTGATCTGATCGCGATTCACCTCCAGAATCGCCGGCCAACTGGATGCCTGCCCAAGAGTCTGCTTCGCAATCTCCGACAACGTATCACCATGTCTGACTACGTAGCGAAGTTGAGACGGCTTCTCGACATGGTCGGCGGGTTCGCCGGCCGCACGGGCTTCCTTTGGTGGCGCACTCTCCTTTGATGTCGCGCGCTCCTCGGAACGCTCGTCGCGCCGGGCGGATTCGAGAGCGGCCGGCGGCGATTTCTCGGTCTCAGAAGTATCGGGAGGCAATGAACGATCGCCACTGCGCTCGTCACTCACCTGGGACGTCGCCTCGCTGCGAGGACGAGCCGGACGACGCGGCGGCTGTTCGTTTGACGACTGAGCCGGTCTCCGTTGACGAGCGGGACGATTCCCACGATTGGTTGGCTGCGGCGATGATGAACTTCCCAACGCCCGATGCACGCGCGCGAGGGGTAAGGGCAACCGATCTGTGGCCAGGGTTGTTCCATCCGCGCGGTTTACCGCAAACACCGCCGTTACCGATCGGTCTTCCGGCGTAACGCCTAACTGCCCGACCGGAATCGCGACCCGAGTGTTTTCAAACGTAGAGGGCGAATTAAAGCAAATCACCGATCGAGTCGCAGCAACTCGCCCGTCCTTGTCGCGATACTGTGTCCCCGGCGCCCGGACCGGCCGATCACCGCTACGTTCCAGTGTCACGTGATACACCAACTGCTCATTCGTTAGATTGCGAGCCTCGAACGTCGAGACGAACGCGACGCTTCCAGGTCCCGCGCGCTCGGGGATGTACAGGCATTCCGTCCGCATGAACTTGACCGACGGGCTACAACCAACCGCCATCGCGACCGCCACAAGCATCCCAAGAACGAACCGCACGCGGACGCAGAACCCACGCCGCACTCCGCCAAGATTGCTCGTTTTCTGTTTCATTGCCGCTACTCTACGCCCCGACTGCGATGACGAAAAGCCCGCGCCGAACGGAGTTGGACAGATCGTCGCAAGTATGTAGAGTCTGGTGCCACGCGATGCGGGGACGCGGTGAAGAATGACCATTACGAATGCATGGCGACAAGTCCGACTGCTGCTCGTGAGCGGCGACGTCGTCGCCGTCATCGCGACGTACATCATTGCGGACATCATTAGAACGCGTTTCTGGCTCGGTACGGCATGGCCCGAGCGGATCCCCGGGTTTGGCAGCGCCTTCATCGTACATTACTGGACGCTCGCGATCATTCCAATCGTCTGGCCGATGGTGCTCGCACGTCTCGATTGGTATCCGGCCGCCGCCGCCCCGACCAGACGCAAACGTCGATCGGAATTTCTCCGCGCCGTCTGGGCGTCGCTCTTACTTGGCATGATTCTGGCGGGTCTCGCGCTCTTCTTCCGTCGAGAGTTGTTCCCCCGCATGCAGATCGTGCTCTTCACGGCGATGCTGCCTGCGACCACCCTCGCCGCGCGGAGTATAACCGGGATGGTGGGCCGCTGGCTGGCCGACCGGGCGCATCCGCGGCACGTGCTCATCGTCGGGACCGGTCGCGATGCGATTCGGCTCCGTCGGTTGCTTCGTGCTGCGGCCTTCGGACGATGCGAGGTCGTCGGCCACCTCGCCATTCGATCCCGGCAATCGGAGGCCGGCCGCACCGGAGCAGTCTTGGGCGATGAATCCCAACTCGCCCGAATTCTTGAAGATGAGGTCATCGACGAGGTCTTCTTCGCCATCGAAGCCGCGGAACTGGAATCGACGCTGCCACTCGTTCGGGCTTGTGAGGAAGTGGGGGTGACAGCACACGTATTCGCGGAGTCGTTGGTGTGTCATTCGAGGCCGGAAGTCGAGGATTTTTTCGGCATGGCGATGCTCGGCTATGCCCCGGTTCGCCATTCGCCGGAATTGCTGGTCGTCAAACGCCTGTTAGATCTCGTCATCGCCACTATCGGGATCGTGCTGGCAGGGCCGATAATGCTGATATGCGCGATTCTCATCCGAGCATCCGGGCAGGGGCCGATCTTGTTTCGGCAAATTCGCAGTGGCCTGAACGGTCGGCCATTCGAAATGTTGAAATTTCGCACAATGGCAGTCGATGCAGAAGCGCGGAAGAACGAACTCGAGCACTTGAACGAATCCGCGGGGCCCGTGTTCAAGATTCGCGCAGATCCGCGGATCACGCGCGTCGGAGTGGTCATGCGGCGATTCAGCCTCGACGAGTTGCCGCAGTTGTTCAACGTCCTGCGCGGCGAGATGTCGATCGTCGGCCCCCGGCCGCCGTTGCCAGAGGAAGTGGTCCAATACGATCGATGGCAACGTCGCCGGCTCTCGATGCGACCAGGGCTCACTTGCCTGTGGCAAATCAACGGACGGCACCGCATCCCGTTCGAAGAATGGATGAAGATGGACTTATACTACATCGATCATTGGTCGATCGGCATGGATCTTCGGATCATCTGTCGAACGGTTGCGACGGTGCTGGCTGGATCAGGGGCCTGAGCGTGTCGGTGTCGCGAGCGTCGAAAGGGCGACAGGTCGGTTCCGCCTGGCAAGGGAATTCATGAAGCTGACAATCGCCCTGTTTTGGTGTGGCGTCGTGGCCCAGGCGCAGGATTCGTCCATTCCACCGGCCCACCAGCCGACGACGGCACGTGCAGAGTGGGAAGCAGTCACCACCGCGCCGACAGAATGGGAGTCCACTACCACCGCACCGGCGCTCCGCGAGCCCGCACCGCTCCATTTGCTTCCCAGCCTGATCGACGTCGAACTCCGGCTCGATCGCAACAACGTCGCTGCGGGCCGGCCGGTGATGGCAGAATTCATGGTTCGAAACAAGACACTCGAGCCGGTCACCCTTCAGGTGCCCCAGACCGATGTAAACCGGGACGAGCCGATTGGGATGGGATTGCCCCTCGAGCACGTGTTCTCCGGTGAACGATTCCGCGCACTGCAAATCGCCGCTGAGGGCAATTCAACGCTCGGCGACCGAAAGGTCGAGCGACCCGACTATCCCATTCCGCTCATTACGATCGAGCCCATGGGTGTCGTGGGCCTGCGATGCGATTTGGCGCGGCTCTATCCCGTTCTCCATCAGCCCGGAAAGTACGATCTCAAGTGGAGTCCATATGCCGGCGCCGTGACGACCGCCGTCGTGCCGCTCGAGGTCATCACCTACAAGATTGTCGCCCTCGACACCACTCAGGGCCGGCTCATGCTACGACTTTTCTACGACAAGGCACCCCAAACAGTCGGAAACTTTCTCGAGCTGGTGCGATCACGCTTCTACGACGGCAAGCCTTTCCATAGAATTCAACGTGATTTCGCGATCGCCGGCGGCTGCCCGCTCGGCAACGGCACCGGACGCCGACCCGATGGCAAGACCATCGCGCCTGAGTTCAATGACACACCCTTTGACGCCGGCACTCTCGGGATGTCCTTGACGCGAGACGACCCGAATTCCGGAAGTTGCCAGTTCTTCATCACATTGACGCGATTGCCAGCGCTGGATGGACATTACACAGCATTCGCACAGGTCGAGGGTCCGGAATCGCTCGACACTTTACGACGGATCGCGAGCGTCGAACTCGACGCCAACAAGCGTCCGCTGCAACCGGTGAAGATCAAGAGCGCGGTGATCCTCGACGCCTCCTCGCTTCGCTAAGTCCTTACCCATTCAAAAACTGCGGCCATGAGACTCGCTCCAACGGCGGATCGCATGGCGGGTATTTCCTCTTCGCGTCGAACCGCTATCATACGGGTCTCGCTATGTCTGAAAGAGGTTGAGGTGAAATGAAGCGGTTCGACGCGGTCCGGCGTCCCCGTCGATTGGGGACGACTCTCCTATCCATCTTTGCCCTCGCGTTTGGCGGCTGTGCGATAGCGCGCCTCGCGCAACACTTTGTCGCGATCCGCCTGGGCGGTAATGAGCGGGACGACCCGCCTAGGTCCCTTGAACGCGAGATACGCCGCCTCGCCGAGCGCCCAGCTCCGGCCGTGCCGTCCCGCCAGCTGCTGCTCGGC
>CAZONT010000060.1:15569-20775 GCA_964581285.1 uncultured Planctomycetaceae bacterium
GCGGCTGTGCGATCGATCAGGCGCCGTCCCCCACGGTTCCACCAGCCATCCCGAATCCGTTGCGATGCAACGTAGAGGTCTACTGCATCCTCGGCCTCGCAAACGTCTTCTCGCTCGGACTCTACGACCTGGCAAACAAGCTTCGGGCGGAGGGCGTACCCGCCGCCGTGGTTAGCGGTTCCGACGTACAAACACTCGCCAACGATATCGTCGACGCTCGGATTCGGAGCGGCGACACGCGCCCCCTCGTCCTAACCGGGCACAGCTACGGAGCCGACGACTGTCTGCGCATCGCGGAGGTCATGAAATCGCGCGGCCTTTCGGTCGATCTGGTCGTGCTCATTGATCCGTCGAGCCCCATCCCAGTCCCGGCAAACATCGACAAATGCATCAATTTTTACATCCCGACCGCGTTCGGGGACGTCCTTCCCGGCGTTTTTGCGGGCAATCCGATCGTCGTTGCCGCCGGAAACACCAATACGATTCTTATCAACCGGGAAGTCACCGCTGCACTTGGGCCCGAGTTGGGCAGTATTGACCATTTCTCGCTCGATTCCAGCGGGACTATCCACCAACTGATTCAGCTTGAAGTCTTTAAGCTCTGCCCCCAGAATTAGAGCCGCGCCCCGAAACCGCTTCGCGCTGTCCGCTGCTAATCCACTCGGAGCGCTCGTGCCGAATCGGGCGGGACAAGAATGACCCTGCAAACCGCGCCAACGCTCATCCTCGGACTCATCGTCACCGCGTATTGGACGTACGTTCTGCGCATGGTCGTGCGAGTCCGGACCGATGCCGGCCGGGTCCAAAAAGTCCTCATCCCGGCTCAGCGGCGCGAGAAACTGATGTGGCTGATCTGGGTGCCCGTGATCGTGGGCTGGTTCAGCACCCCATTGCGGATCTATTTCGGCTTTGAGAATCCCCTCGGCAGCAAGTTCGATCGTTGGCTGCTTCCGCCCAACTTGGCCTCCGGCGGGACGTTCCTGGTCATCCGCTACATCGCGATCGCCCTCGCGGTCGGTTGCCTTGCGCTCTCGATCAAGAGTTGGCGTCATATGGGTCGCCAGTGGCGTATGGGCATTGACCCCACGCAGAAGATTACGCTTCTGATCGACGGCCCGTTCGCCAGGGTACGACACCCGATTTACTCTCTCAGCATCCTGCTCATGCTTTGCTCGGTTGTTGTGCTGCCCTGCGCGACAATGTTGTTCTTCGCCGTCATCCACATTTCGCTCATGCATATCAAAGCCCGCAACGAGGAACGCCACCTCCTCGAAACGCAGGGCAAGTCATACGCCGACTATTGCAGGCGAACGGGACGCTTCATCCCGAACGTGGGCAGCGAGCCGCCCAGGCACATCCCCTTCATCGACGGGACCGAGACGACCCCCGATTCGCCTCTTCGCGGTTGGAAGGGCGGCCAATTTCCCTACAAGTTCAATTCGTTCCAGCAGGCCATGCTTCGCTGGGACCTTCTGCACCCCTACAACGCCGTTCACGCCGTCCGAATCAATGGCCCCGTAAATTGCGACGCGTTCCGAGCCGCGGCCTGGGAGGTCTCCAAGCAAGCCGAACTGGGTGAGTTCGCACTCAGCTATCTCCGCACCGCCTATGAATACCGCCCGCTGCAGGTCATTCGCGTCATGGAGGTCGCCGCCGGTCCGGGCGAAGCCCGATTGACTGAGGTCATTTCCGAAGAAATGAACACGCCGTTCTTCGGCGAAATGCATCATCCGATCCGCTGGACGCTCTTCAACGACACGCAATTTAACACTCACTACGTTGTCCTCTGCTACCACCACGCGATTTCGGACGCGCACGGCATCGAGCGCCTCCTCGCCGCGGTATTGCGCCGCTATCTCGGCCTGCCGCCTACCGAGCAGGACGCGAGACTCCGGACGCGCCTGACCCAACTCGACCGTCCGCTCTGCCCCAAGGCCGGCGTCCTCGACTACGTCATTGGCTACTTCCGCCTTTCGCTGAAGCACCGCGAGATGCGCTGCGCACACAAGATGCCCGACGAGAAATACGGCGGCGATTACACCGACGTCGCAATTCGCACCGCACCGGCCGGGCTGATCGATCGCCTGTCTGCGGGTTGCAAGCGCCGTGGCGTCGGCGTCAATGACGCCCTCCTGGCAGCGCTGTCCGTGGCCATCGCTGAGCAGTCGCCTGATCGTCATACCAGCCGCCGCCGTCGCCGTCTCGCCGTCGCCACGGTCGTCAGTGCCCGCAAGCATCTACCGCCCGAACAGGCCGAGGACTTTGGCGTCTGCCTTTCCAGCATCATGGCAGTCCTGCACCAACCGGATCTGCCAATCGAGCAACTGGTTCAGGACGTCGCGAGGCAGACTCGAATCCTCAAGGCGAACCCCAAACGCGCGACGGCCGAGACGACTTTGCGCTATTTCGCCGTCCGGTGGATGTGGTGGATGGCGGCCGTCAAACACAACCGGCGCAGCTACCGCCGCGTCTTTCCAATCTGCGGCGGCACGAGCACGGTCTATGTCGATGAAAACCGCTTCGCCGATCTCGGCGAGCGCGTCACACGCTACGTCCGCGCGTGCCCTACCGGCCCCGTCAGTCCGCTCGTGCTCGGCCCGACGATCTTTAACGGCAACCTCGAGCTCGGCCTGACCTTCCGTATTGCCAGTCGCACCCGCGCGCAGGCCGAGGCGATGCTCGACACGATCGTTGCGGGGCTTGAGAAACTCGCCGACACTTCCACGGTGGCGCCGTCCAACGCTCCGGCACAGCGAGCTGAACCCGATCCGTCGGTCCGCCCGGCTCTCGCCGGCGCCATGACCCGGGGCCATACGACATGATTTTCTTCCGATCAATCGCCGCGTGCCCCTCCCATGGATCCTGAACTCCAGGAACTTCGCGCTCGCCTCGACGAACTCGACGCCCGGGTGGTCGATGCGCTTGCCGATCGACAGCGGATTGTCGCCGAGGTCGGCCGCGCCAAGTTGGCCGGCGGTCCGCTCCGCGATCGGCGGCGAGAGGAGGAACTGATCGCACGACTCGCCGAACGCGCCCGCGCGGCAGGCCTCGATGCTTATTTTGTTACGCGACTCTTTCGCGAAGTGCTTGACCACTCGCTTCGCACCCAGCAGGATCACCTGGCCGACGAAGCCAACCCGCAGCGCCAGTCGCAACAATCCCTGATCGTCGCCTACCAGGGGACCGAAGGCGCCTACAGCTTTCTCGCCGCGCAGCACCACTTTGGCACCCGAAGCGCCGACATCCAATACCGCGGCTATCCGACGTTTCACGAAATGCTCACGGCCGTGCAGGACCGCGCCGCGGACTACGCAATGCTTCCCATCGAAAACACCACGGCCGGCTCCATCAACGAGGCGTACGACCTGCTCGCGCGGATGAATCTTGCCCTCGTCGGCGAGGAGATTCACGAAGTCCGCCATTGCCTGCTCGCGCTCGAACAGGTCCCGCTCTCGCGCATCCGACGCATCTACTCGCACCCGAAGGCACTCGACCAGTGCACCGATTTCCTGCGCTCGCTCGATCACTGCCAGGCCGAGGCCTTCACCGACACGGCCATGGCCGCCCAGAAAATCCGCGATGACCAGGACCTTTCGCAGGCGGCAATCGCGAGCGAGGAAGCGGCCCGCATCTTCGGCCTCGAAGTCATCAAGCGCGACATCGCCAACCAGAAGGAGAACTTCACCCGTTTCGTCGTCGTCGCCCGCGAGCCGATGCGTTTCGACGCGCGTATCCCCTGCAAGACCTCCATCATTTTTGCGACCCGACACGAGGAAGGCGCGCTACTCAAGTGCCTCAACGTGCTGGCCGCCCATCACCTCAACATGACGAAGCTCGAATCTCGGCCGCGACCGCACGCGCCGTGGGAATACCTCTTTTACGTGGACGTCGAGGGCAATCTGGCTGACCCGAACGTCGACCTCGCCATGCGCGACCTCGCCTCGAATACGAGCGTCCTGAAAATCCTGGGCTCGTATCCGGCCCGGACCACCCGTACCGCCGGGGTTGCCCCATCCGGCCGCCCGACAACCGAGATCGCCGTTACGGCCATTGACGACGAGCCGGTTGAGATGAAACCGGTCACCGTCCAGGTCGAGAAAAAACCGTATACGCTCGCGTCGCGCGCGTCGCGGTCGGACGACTCTGTCATCCGCGTCGGGCAGGCCGACGTGGGCGGTCCGCGACCCGTTCTGATTGTCGGCCCCTGCTCGGTCGAATCGCGCGAGCAGATCATGGCCTGTGCCAAAATCGCCCGCGAACTGGGCGCCGACCTGCTCCGCGGCGGGTGCTTCAAGCCGCGCACGTCGCCGTATGCTTTCCAAGGCATGGGCTACGAGGGCCTCGACCTGCTCTATGAGGCCGGCCGCGCGTTCGACCTCCCCATCGTCACCGAAGTGATGCACCCCGCCGACCTCGATGCGGTCGCCGAAAAGGCCGACGTCATCCAACTCGGCGCTCGCAACATGCAGAACTTCTCATTGCTCAAGGAAGTCGGCCGGATGCACCGGCCGGTCATGCTGAAGCGCGGAATGATGGCGTCGATCGACGAGTGGCTCGCGGCCGCTGAATACATCCTGGCCCATGGCAACCAGCAGGTGATTCTCTGCGAACGCGGTATCCGGACGTTTGAGACGGCGACTCGCAACACGCTCGACCTGTCGGCCGTACCGGTGGTCAAGGAACTGACGCACCTTCCGATCATCGTCGACCCCTCGCATGCCTGCGGCACACGCCGCTGGGTCACGCCGATGGCCGTCGCCGCGCTAGCGGCCGGCGCACACGGCATCATGGTCGAAATTCATCCGGACCCATCCAAGGCGCTCAGCGATGGACCCCAGGCCCTCGACTTCGACGACTTCAAGCGCCTCATGCACCGCATCTCCCGCCGGTAGCCGTTGGTGCGGCGGTTTTCGGTCAGGCGCCCTGGGCACGGGGGGCGAATCGTGTCGCTTGCTGCCACACACGGCTCGCAGGCACTTGGGGCCGGCGCTTTTTTTGTACGGCATTGAGCGAGATCGAACGACAATCGCCAGCGGGTGGCAGTTGGCAACGCCCAGTAGCTTGGCAGAGGGGATGCCGATTCGAAACGCAGAAACGCTGAGAAGCCAAAACGCCGAAATGGGGCCGGGTAGGAACGGAGGCGATTCGTAAAAGTTAGAACGGTGAGAATTGAGTTCGATGCAGGGACGGAGGGACGGAGGGACGG
>CAZONT010000061.1:0-20771 GCA_964581285.1 uncultured Planctomycetaceae bacterium
GGGTTCATCGCGCCGTACGCTGCCCACCAGACAACCCGGCAAACATCGGCGGACTGCGTCAAGACAAATCGGTCCGCGACGAGTTGGGCGCTCGCTTGACCAGCGTCGTCCAGTAGCAGCGTATCGGAAGGAAAGGCGAATGCTCTCCCCGGCGCCTGCCGATGCAGCAACAGATCTCCCTGCGCCACCGAGACGCACGAGAACACCAACGCAACAACAGGCCACCACCTCATCCGCACTTCCCTCGCCGCCGCAACACCAGCCCAACCAACCCCACCAACACCCCGCTCCCCGGCTCCGGCGTCCAAAGCTCGTACGCAAGTTGACCTCTCGTCGGTGACGATAAATGCCATCCGGTTCCAAGCGGGAACTGAATCGCGAATCCGCCGGCGACGTTCGCATTTTCCCAACGCATGTTGCTTTGCTGGTCGCCAAGCTGTGCGAATTCGATCCAGTACGGAATCCCGGCTGTCAACGACACGCATTGCTCGAGCGGAATGTCATACAAGTACTCCTTCCTCGCCAAACTGATATTGATGAACTGTCCCGTCCAGGTGCGCGTCGGATTCTGAAAGCTCGCTTCATCGATCGGAGGTTCGCTCGGCAGTCCCACGATATCGGCAAAGAATCGAATCCGAACTGTCTCTGCGGCCGGCGGCTCGGGGTCGTCGACACCGGTGCCACCGAAGAAGGCGAACGCCTTTACGCGGCATAGTTCAGCAGATTGCGAAAGCGAAAACGTGTCTGCATGTAGTGCTCCCGACGGCAACCCAGAGTCATCCAGATATGATGTATCCGAGCTGACCCCAAACGTCCGCCCCGGCGCCTGTCGATGCAGCAACACATCTCCCTGCGCCACCGAGACGCACGTTACCACGAACGCAGCGCACAATCGCAAGCTCATCGTTAACTCGCAGTTTCTCGCGCCAACCGGAGGCTCGGTCGGCCACGGGCGATCGCGTGTGCAAACCGCCCATTCCCTCACAGACCATTCTACCCCTACCCCCCGTGCCGCCCAAATCCGCAATCCGCAATCCTCAGTCTGCAATCGAAACATGTGGAACGCCGGCCACTCTATAGGTTGAAGTACAACGCGAAGGCCTTACGCCTCCGCAATAGAAGGTAACCAGGCCGCACGGCCGGCGCTGCGCGCACGCACCACCTCGCGGCCACGGAGAAACTGCGCGCAGGGAAAAAATGGCGACAAGCCCTCGTGGGACGCGTCCCATCAAATCCCGTCCAATCCCGTCAAAAAAATAATCATGCAATCCCGTCCCACCAACCCGACCCCCGGCCCCGCCCGCCAGCGCTTCCGCGCCCTGCCGTTGACGCGCCGGGCGGCGCAGCCGCTCCGGAACGCGACGCGTTACCGGCGTGTCAATGGGCAGCGCAATCGAAGTCCATCTTTAACTCCTGGGCGGTTCACGCAACTCTGCCAATTAACGCCATCCGACGCCCTCCGCTCGGCGTCCGGAAGTCGTTGCGGCCCGCCCCGCCCGGCTCTGCCAAATAACGCCAAGCAACGCCCGCTTTCGGCCGTTCGCCAGGCCCTGCCATTCACTCGCCCGTCGCCGAACCATTCAGCCGCGCGGCGCTCCTCCCGGCGGCTTCACGTCTGCCATACGACAGGCGTCCGCCAATCCCTGCCAAATAGCCCGCCGCAATTCCCGTCTTTTCCCGTGTTTTCCCGTAAAAAAAACGCCCCGCCAACCCCATTTCAGCGTTTCTGCGTTTCATTCTCCCGGCGATCTACCCCCAGCGCCCTCAGCACCGCTGCCATCAACGCCTCGGCCCCGGAGTCATCAAACGCCATCTCCAGCCGCGCCGCCAGCAACGGCGTCGGCCCGCTGCCCCAGCGGCCGACCAGCTTCACCGCGTCCTTCTCCGTCGTCACCAGCACGTTTGCATCCACCCGCTCCGCCACCTCGCCGAGCTGCGAGATCTCCTCATCGCTGTAGTCATGATGATCCGGATACTGATACGCCGCCGTCACCGTCGCCCCCAGCCGCCGCACCGACTCGCGGAATGGCTCGAAGTTCCCCAGCCCCGCGAACACCACCGCCTGCATCGCCCCGACATCGACGTCCGCCACCGGCCGCCCCTTCAAGTCCGCGAAACCCACGATCGCGTGCCGGCTCTGGATCACCGGCCGCCCGCCCGACAGCTTGCCCAGCGCCTCCACCAGCCGCCGCCGCTTCTCGTCATCGACAAGGTCGCTCCGCGTCAGCACGATCACATCGGCCCGCCGCAGCGACCAGATCGGCTCTCGCAACAGTCCGCGCGGCAGCCCGCGTCCAAACCCGAACGCGCACGTCGCATCCACCAGCACGATGTCCAGGTCCCGCGCCAGCCGCCGATGCTGAAACCCGTCATCGAGCAGCAGCACATCCACCCCGCGCGACACCGCCCGCGCCGCCCCCGCGACTCGGTCCGGATCGACGATCACTTCCGCCTTCGGGCACAGGCGCGTCAGCAGCATCGCCTCGTCGCTCTCGACGCGCCACTGGCTCGCCGCATCCTCGCGGTTCTCATCCGCAAACCGCACCGGCCGCCCGCGATACCCTCGCAGCAGAATCCCCACCCGCAGGCCGCGCTCCGCGAGTTGGTTCGCCAGCCACGCCGTCAGCGGCGTCTTGCCCGTCCCGCCCGTCGTCAGGTTTCCGATCGACAGCACCGGCCGGCCCACTCGTTTCGCCGCCCGGGGCGCGAGCCGATACCACGCATTCCGAACGGTGATGCCTGCCATGTACCCGACTGAAAGCACCGACAGCCCCGCTCGCAGCAGACCCGCGACCAGCCCGCGCCGCCGTCCTGACACCAGCTCGATGTATGCCTGTTGCGCCTGCGCCGTCATGAGACGTGTTCGACCCTGTGCATCCTGCCCGCGCCGCGGCTGTGACGGTCCGCGCGCATCAGGGCTTGCCCGCTGCGCCGGGCGGCGGTCGACCGCCGGGTGGCGGGGGAGTCGTCATGTCGGTGACGGTCACGCCCGGCGGCGGCTTGAACTCGAAACGCTCGGACGGGATGTCGACGTTGAGCTTGATATCGCTGACGTGCGTCGTCATCAGCGCCTTGCCGTCCTGCTGCTTCGATACCGCCTTGACCCACAGCCCCGTGTCCTTTCGGAAATAGTGATCCGTCCGCAGCAGGCCCGCCCGCTTCGGGTCCTTCGGCGTCGCTTCGATCACCCATGTCGCGGCCCCATCGACCGAGTCGTCCTTGCCCAGGCTCAAGTCGAAGTCGTTGGCCAGCACGCTCAGAAACCGCCGGTCACCGAACAGCGCCCACTTCGGGTCCATGAGCATCTTCTGCGCCGCCTTCTTCCCGCCCTCGTCCTGCAGCACGTAGACGTACTTGCCTCCGTCCGAAACCGTCAGCACGCTCGTCTCCCGCGATTGCGTCTTTCCGCCCGGAGCGTAGAGCGTCTCTTTCATCCTCATGTCCGACCGGAACGGCGACTGCATGCCGCGATTCACGATCTCGTACGTTCCCTCCGTCCGCCCGACCCGCCGGACGCCCTCCACCTCGATGTTCTGTTCCAGTACCAGCCGCGCCGACACCGACTTGACCTTGTCCAGCTTCGATTCGATCTGCTTCTGGACGTCCCCCAGCGTCATCGCCGCGGCCGGCCGCACCCCGGCCGCCGACACGACGATCCCGATGATCCACCAAGCTCGCTTGTTCAAGTTCGTGCTCCGTTTCCGTCCGCATTCTATCCGCACCGCGTCCCGCCGAAACCTGCATTTTCATTGACGATCGCCGCCGCGCCCGCTAGATTGCCGCGCGAAGGAGCCCGCATCGTGCGACGAATCACACTGCTCGCTGTCACGCTTTTTGTCGCCGGTTGTGAATCAAGCGAGATCCGCCGCACCGACATCCCGCGCACCGACTGGTCGCGCGAGTCCGTGCCCGCCGCACCCAAGGAAAGCGCCTTCGACGCCGCGAAGTACGCTGTCTCGCAGTGGTTCACGATCGAACTCGCCCAGCCGCAGGACGGCCTGATCACGACTTACCCGGTCGAATACACCGAGCGCGGCGGAACCGGCCGTTTCCGCGACCCGGTCTTGAAATACCCCAACCGCATGCGCCGCAAGGCCATCGTCCGGGTCAACCAGGCCGGCGAGCAGGCCTCGATCGACTGCGTCGTCATCACCGAGCGGCTCGATACTTCCGACTATCGCGTCTTCGCCCAGAATCGCCAGTTCGACGACGTGAACAACCAGACCCCCATCCAGGGCGACGCCGCCACCTCCGCCCGCCAGAACGAAGTCTGGACCGAAGTCGGCCGCGATCGTGGCATCGAGCGCCAGATTCTCAACGTCGCCCGCGATCGCCTTCGCGGCGAGACCAGCCCCGTCCCGCCCCCGGCCGACGCGCAGACTCCGGCCGAAGCTCCGCCGCCCGCCGCCGCCGCCCCGCAATAGTCTCACGCTTTGGGAATGGGAGTCGGTCGCCGATTGTCATCGACCGACACGTAGACGACTTCCGCCGCGGTCACGTGCACCCGCTCGCGAATCCGTTGCCACCGATCCGCCCACACCGTCACGCGCGTGCGGATCGACGTCTTGCCGATCGCGATCGTCTCCGTGCAGAAGCTCAACACGTCGCCCACGTAGACCGGCTGCTTGAACTCGACCTTGTCCATCGCCACCGTCACGTACAAGTGCCCGCCGTGCTTCCGCGCCTCGATCGCGCCCGCCTGGTCGATGTAGCTCAGGATCACGCCACCGAAAATCGTCCCCGCCGCATTCACATCGCGGGGCATCATCATCACCCGGATGGCGGGATTGCTGCACGGGTCTTCGGTACGCTTGTCCATCATCGGATCTCCGATCGAGCCGCGCGCCATCGTACACCCCGCACGCGCCGCGTGCAGCCCGCGACCAGCGGGCCCGTGAATTCGGTGATACCGTGTCGATTATCGGATTTCTGCAGCTCTGCGGTCGGTTCCCCGCCGCGCCGATTGCGAATTCCGTCCGCTCCTGCTACGTTACGGAAGGCCGTTGGTTGACTCCCTTGGCAGTGCATCGGCCGGCCATATTCAGAGCCACGGTCACCCGCAGTTGACGGAGATACCGCCATGAAGATGCCCAATTTTCGGCTCTACGACACGCAGGCGACGTTCGGCGCGACACTCGGAGTCCTCGGACTGCTCGCCATTTTCGCACTCGGGGTGCTCGTCTTCAAAAACTTTGACACCCAGCAAAAGGTCATCTGGTACAACCCCGCCTCCAAGGGACTGACGCGCTTCCGCGAGCCGGCCGTCCTCGCGGTCGCCGCCGCCACGGTTCTGATCGGCGGTGTCGCGGGCGTGCTCGGGTTCAACAGTCTCGGCCAGAAGCGCAACAATCGGCAGGGCATGTCCTGGCTTGGTCTGGCGCTCGGCGCCCTCAGCATCGTGCTGGCCGCACTGGCACTCGTGGCCTGGATGCGGATGCGGATCCCAATTATTCCTTCCGCGTAGCGCAGCAGCGCGGCGCACCGGGAGGGCTGCGCGCTTGCCCGATACACACACCTTGTCGGCTGCTCCCCCGGGTCCGCGCCGGAGTTGGGTGTCCGCGTTCCTGGTGAATCTCGTCATCCCCGGCACCGGCCTCATCTGGGCCCGACGCGAGTGGTTCGGCGTCCTCTTGGCGCTGCTCTTCGGAATTTGCGCCCAGCTCGCACTCGCGGCCATTTTTTTTGCGCCGGCCGCCGTGCCTGACTCCTTTGCAACGTTCGCGGCCGTCGCCGCCGGCGTCGTCTGGCTCGTCGCACAGCTCGCCCTGGCGCGGCGCGTGCGATGGCTCACGTCCGACGACGCCCGCGCCCGCTTCGATTTGCTGCTCGGCGATGCGCGTCGCGCACGCGACGCAGGCGATATCGAAACGGCCCGCCTCGCGTATCGCGGCGCGCTCGATATTAACGATGAAGATCTGACGGCCAATCTCGAATACGCCCGTCTGATCGATAGCACGGACCCGGTCGCCGCGCGCCGCGCTTGGCGGCGCGTCCACGATCTCGACCCGCGCGGGCAGTTTGCGCCCGAGGCGCGCCAACGCGCCACGCACTCGCTCCGTTGACCATCACGGCGCATTCCACGAAACTACCCCCGGCGCGGTTGAATCCGTTTCGCCCGGCGGCGTCGTCGTGGCGGCCGTCGCTGCCGGTGCAGCGTTCCGCGAGGATCATGAAGACCCTCCACTTCTACATCACGCGCGAACTCCTCAAGACGTTCGCGCTGACTCTCGTCGCGCTCACCCTGCTCGTCACCATGGGCGGCGGCGTCGCCAACCTCTTCCGCAGCCAGGGCGTAGACGCCGTCCGAATCCTCAAGATTTTTGCGTTGCTGATTCCGGTCGCCGTCACGCTCGTCCTGCCGGTCGCCGCACTCTTCTCCGCGACGATCACCTTCGGACGCGCGGCCGCCGACAACGAGATCAACGCCTGCCGCGCTGCGGGCATCAACGTTCACCGCCTGCTGCTTGCCCCGCTCGCACTGAGCGTTGTCGTCGCCATGCTGATGTACATCTCGTGGAACTATGCGATCCCCGGCCTGACGGGCCAGATTTACAGCTACGGCCGACAGGACGTCTCGGCACTCCTGCTCGACAACCTCAAGCGGAATCGAGGTGTCCAGTTCGGAAATCGCGTTCTCTATGCCGACGCCGCTCGTGAGGTCGCGCCGCACGAACTCGCCCCCGGCACCCCTGCGACGCGGCAATACGTCGCACTCAAGAGCGTCGCTTTCCTCGAGATGGACAGCAATCGCCCGCTCCGCTGCGGAACGACCGAGGACGCTCTTATCGAGTTCGATTTTTCTCCCAAGACCGACGACGGCGCCTCAAACCCCTTTCCCACGGTTCGCGTCTTCCTCGATAACGTCCGGACATTCGACGTCTCGCGCAGTCAGTATTCCGAATTCATCCAGCAGACCGTCGGCCCGTACGACATCCCGCTGCCGCTGACGCGCAAGACTCGCTTCGAGAACCTGGATACGCTTCGCCGTTATGCCGCACACCCGGAAACGGCCCCCGAAATTGTCGATCGTGTCGATGGCTTCCGCCGTCGGCTGGCCCGCGTCTTCGCAAATCAGTGGGTCTTGCAGCAGTTCGAGACGGCCGGCGAGTGTCGCCTGGGCGGGCCGCGCATCGAGTATCTCATTCAGCCCGAACAGTATGCCCCCGGTGACGAAGAACAAACGCCGCTGCTCAAGAAACTGGTCGTTACGGAAACGCGAACCGACGCAGGCGGCACGGGCAAGTCCGTCTCGACTCACACGGCCGCCACGGGCGCCATCCGCGTCCGTGAGTTGGTCGATCGCGGCGAGCCCATGACGCAGGTGGAGCTTTCCGGCGGCGTCGATGTTCGCCAGGTTCCGATGGCCGTCGGCGAAACGCCGATCAAAAAGCTCGACGAAAAGCTCCAGCCCGTGCCAATACCAAGACCCGCGGCCGAGCGCCTCGCGAAGCTGACCAACGAAGATCTGCTCGACCCGCGGACCGACCTGCATCTCTCGTCCAAGCTGACGGAGGCCCGCGGGAAGATTTTTGAGGAACGCGACAGACTCCGGGTGGAAGTCGTTGCCAATATTCAGTTTCGAGCTTCCTACGCCGCCGGGACCATCGCCGTCGTCATGCTCGGGGCGATACTCGGCGCGATCCTGCGCGGTGGGCAGGTTCTGACCGCCTTTGGCATCAGCTGCGTTCCGTCGCTCTTCGTCGCCGTCGGAACAATCATCGGCCGCAACTACGCCGACCAGCCGCGGACTCATCAGGCCGGCGTTGCCGTCATGTGGGGCTTCAACGTATTGCTGGCTGCGGCCGCTGTGTACATCTGCGGCAGGTACTTCAAGAGGTGATTCAGCCAATGGTTCCTGACGCCCGGCGAATGGCTTCACAATGAAACTGATCGATCGCTACATCTTGCGCGCCTTCTTCACTAATTACGTCATTGCCCTGGCCGTGATGATCGGCATCTACGTGGTCCTCGATCTCTTCGTGAACCTCGACGAGTTCACCAAGTCATCCCCCTCTTTCGCCGTCGTCATTCGCAACATCATCAACTTCTACGGCTGGAATCTGTTCCTGTACTTCTCGCAGCTCTCGGGCGTCATCGTGCTGGTTGCGGCGTGTTTCACGCTGGGCCGCTTCCTGCGTACGAACGAGCTCACCGCTATTCTCGCCGCCGGCACCTCGCTCTATCGTGTCGCCGCGCCGCTGATCATCGCCGGCCTCGGCCTCAACCTGCTCTGGGTCTTCAACCAGGAACTCATCATCCCCCGCATCGCTGATAAGCTCGCCCGTCGCCACGACGACATCGACGGCCGCAAGACCTACGCCATCTGGTGTCTGCGCGACCGCGACAACGCGCTCCTCTCGGCCGGCCGCTTCGACCCCCACACGTCGCTCATGGAAGGCCTGATCGTCATGAAGCGCGACCCGGCCGGCCGGATGACCGAGTTGCTCCGCGCCGACAGCGCTCGTTGGGATGTCGAGCGCAATGTCTGGCACCTCTCGCTCCCGAAGCTTACGCAGAATCTGTCCGATGCGGCGGCCGAGGCCACCGTCAGCGCCACGCCGCCGAGCGAATACCCGTCCGACCTGACGCCCTACGAGTTGAAACTCCGACAGGCCTCGCAGTGGACGACCTTTCTCGGCGCGGCTGACCTGACGCGACTCGCCCAGCGCTATACCAATACCAGCGAGTTCGTGAAGGCCAAGCACGCCCGGTTGACCACGCCGTTTATCAATATTCTGTTGCTGCTGATGGGCATCCCGTTCTTTCTGAATCGCGAGCGGCCGACCGTCATTGCCGCCGGCGGCCGTTGCCTTCTCGTTTGCGGCGCTTGCTTCGTCTTTGCATTCTTCTGCCAGAACACCGACGTCACGCGTCTTTCCACCCACCCGGCCCTGCCGGCGTGGCTTCCACTGCTGCTGTTTACGCCATTCGCCATTCTGCTCGTAGACTCGATCAAGACGTAATTCGTCGCGCGCAGTTGGAGCGAGCCACGCCTCCGTCGCTCCGCGATTTCAGGCCCTTGCCGGTCGAATAACGGACGTGGACCTTGATTTTGCTGATTTCAGGATTTTTGATCAGGTCTGGTAAATGAATCGTAAGCTTGTGGTTGGTCAGCTTTCCGTGTGGGAGACCGGCCGTAGTCTAGCAACCCCGGGGGAGAACCCATGTCAAATGTCCTGAAGTCACTCCGTACGTTCTTGGCAAGCGAAGATGGTCCGACCGCCACCGAGTACGCGGTGATGCTGGCTCTGATCATCGTTGTCGCGTTGGGAGCGATTACCGCCCTTGGCACCAAGGTCTCGACGACCTTCTCGAACATCTCCACGGCCTTGCCGACGGGCTGATGTAACCAACGACTCATCCGCAGAGTCTCGCGCCGCGGCCCGGCGCGGGACTCTGCTCGTATTTAGGTCGAGGCCGACGTCGATACGCTACCACCAATTCGAACTCCGGGCTGTCGCCCCTGCCTTCCACCTCGCGCCGTCTTCCCCGTCGACTTGATCAGGCCCCGACACGATACCGCGTAATCACAGAGCGTCATCTGCGATGGATGGCCGGCCTAAAGCGCCTCTTTGGAGTCGCAGCCGCGCGTCGCTCCCGCGAACGCACCGCCCCAGCGGAATGTGATCGCCCGAAACTGCCGCGCCACGAAGTCTGAGCCCTCGCCTCCAGACCTGTCGCGGAGATTCGGTCGCCATGTCATTGGCAAGCCGCGCTGGCCTGTTCCAGTCGATCGCCGAATCGAGTTTAAAGCAGCCCGGCTCGCTTGCCGTCTCTCACCTCGTGGTACCGAAAGAGATACCTATTCGACCCGAACAAACCGCCGTAGTTTCGTATTGAATTCTGCATTCCTGGGGCCGCAGCGGTGGTTCGCGCAGCAACGAATGCCGAACTAACCGTCACATTCCCCCGGCGGACTGAAAGCCCCGGAGTTGCAACGACCGACAACGGCGGTCAGGCACGCGGATTGCACGAGGGCCGATTCATAGGAGATCAAGAAATGAGCATGAAGCATGCGTCAGTACGTTTGAGCAGAAGTTCTGGCGATTTTCGGCGGCTGGTTGCGAGTGCCTTGCCTTGCGTCCTGTTTCTGGCAACGTCGGTGGAATCCTCTCCGCCACGGCGGCCCCGGCTCAGGCCGGGCGGGAACAACTACACGCTGTCCGCCGCAGCTTCTTCCCGCGCAATAGGCACGCAGGACCTCAATTCCGGCCTCACGCCAACTGATCTCGTTACCGCGCTATTGGGCCCCGGTGTGACCGTGTCCAATGTAACGTTTACCGGTGCCAATGCCGCGGCTGGCAAGTTCACCGGCGGAGCGGCCATCGTCGGTTTCGATAGCGGAATACTCCTCAGTTCCGGAAGTATTTCCTTCGTGCCTGGCCCGAATACGCAGGACGATATCAGCGGCGTCAACGCGGGAATCGGCGATCCGGCTCTGGATGGGCTGATTCCCGGTTACACGACGTTTGATGCCAGCGTGCTGGAGTTCGACTTTACATGCACGGGCACACAGATCATCCAATTCCAGTTCGTGTTCACCTCGGAGGAGTACAACGAGTGGGTGAATTCGCCGTTCAATGACGTGTTCGGATTTTTCCTCAATGGCGTCAACATCGCGTTGGTTCCCGGCAGCGCAGGGACGCCGGTCAGCATCAACAACCTGAACTGTGATAACCCATTCAACCCGCCGGCCGGCAGCTTCTGCAACTTGTATGTGAACAATCGGTGCGCCGACATCCCGCCGGGCACCTTCCCGTGCACCGGCGTTCGCGACACGCAGATGGACGGGCTGACGGTGGTGCTGACGGCGACTGGCACCTTGAATCCCGGACTGAATCACATCAAACTCGCCCTTGCGGATGCGGGCGACCAAGTCCTCGATTCGAATGTGTTCATCCAGGGTCAGAGCTTCGCCTGCGGCACGCCGACCGGTGCCTGCTGCAACACGGCCGCCCTGACCTGCACCGACAACGTGCCGCAGACCGCCTGCCAGGGTCCCAATCAAGTGTGGAGCGTCGGCCTGGCCTGCAACCAACTGAATCCCCCGTGCACCTCCGTCGCGCCTCCGGGCGGGACGAATTGCGCGAATCCGATTCCGATCACGTCGTTACCGTTCGTCGATGTCAACACGACAAGCAACAAAGTCAACGATTACTCCGATACGTGCCTCGGCAATTATGACAATGGTCGAGACATCCTCTACGAACTTACGATCACAGCCTCGCAGTGTGTCGACATTACCGTAACGGGCGCAACGCCGGATGATAACTGGATCGGATTAGCGCTTGATAATGTGTGCCCACCGAGTGCCGCGTGCATGGCGCAGGCAACCAGCCAGGGTAATGTGGCGACCATCACCAATCTGACGTTGGCGCCGGGCACCTACTACCTGATGATCGACCGGTGGCCTTTGACGGCTGACAGCCTGAGTTTCACGCTCAGCATCACGGATTGCGGGGGGGCGCCAACCGGTGCATGCTGCAATACCTTGACAAACGTCTGCACCGGCAATGTTCTCGAAATCAACTGCCAGGGCCCCAATGAGGTATGGAGCGTTGGTCTGGCCTGCAGCCAACTGAACCCGCCCTGTGCCCCGTCTGATGATATCGCCGGAAAAGATTGTGAATTTCCGATTTTTGTGACGTCATTACCTTTCGACGATGTCAACACGACGGCTAACAAGCAAGAAGACTACTCAAATACGTGCCTCGGTCCCTACGACACTGGGAATGACATCATTTACCGAATTGCGATCACAGATACCCGCTGTGTCGATATCACGGTAGCCGGCGCAACGCCGGCCGACCACTCAATTGGCGTGGCATTGGACAATGTGTGCCCGCCAGGAACTTCCTGCCTCGCATTTGCGACTACCTCGGGAACCGTTGCGACGATCAGTAATCTGACGTTGCCACCTGGCACCTACTACCTCATGATTGATCGCCAACCCGAAGGCCCTGCTGAGAGCCTGAATTTCCGGCTCAGTATTGCGGATTGCCCGGCGGCGTCGGGCGCCTGTTGCTTGCAGGATGGCGGTTGCGCGCAACTCACCGAAGCGGACTGTGCAAGCGCCAATGGTCTGTCGTGGAGCATGGACACATCGTGCGCACCGAATCCGTGTCCGTATGTCAAGGGCGACGTAAACTGCGACCATACTGTGAACCCGGCGGACATTCCGTGGTTTGTCGACGCGCTGATTGGCGCCTACACCGGCTGCGACATCATGCTGGCGGACATGAATGACTCCGGTGCCGCCGACGGCGTCGACATCCAATTGCTGGAAAATGTCCTGTTGGGGGGATGACGGTGCAATGACTTCCGTCGGCTCCGTCGCTTGCGCGCGCCCGGGCCGGCGCTACTTCGCATCCGTGTTCCAGATGTCGTGGATTGCCTTCCAATTGCCGTCCGCCTGCATTTTCCAGTTGAAGACGTACTTTCCCTTCTCCTTCACGGTCTTGCCGTACGGTCCCTTGTACGAGGCCTCGTACGTGCCATCCGTGAAACCGAGGTCGCCGCTCTTCGAGACTTCGGCGTAGACCGACGTCTTGAAGATCGAGAAGCTCGTGTCGACGAAGTAAGCCGCCCGGACTTTCTTTGCGGCGGATCGGCGATCGCATCGTCGGCATGGATTGACGCCACTCGTTCGGTGTCCTTCGTTACCGCGGCTTTCGACCACTCGTCATCGAGTCTTGCCGGGGTCGGGGCAAAAACTCGGCAAGTCTCGTATCATCAGATCGATGTCGAAGCGCATCGCCTCGCTGCTTTCCAGCGCCACGGAAATCATCGCCGCCCTGGACCTGGGCGAAGCGCTCGTCGGCCGCTCGCACGAGTGCGACTTTCCGGCGTGGGTTCGCGAGCTACCCTGCGTGACGGCCTCGCGCGTTCACACCTCCAGCCCCAGCGCGCAGATCGACACCGAAATCAAACAGACTCTCACGTCGGGAGAGAGCGTCTATCGAATCGACGCCGAACTTCTCCGCTCGCTGAAACCCGACCTGATCGTCACGCAAAAACAGTGCGAAGTGTGCGCCGTCAGCCCGCGAGATGTGCAAACAGCACTGGCCGGTTGGCCGAGACCCACGCCACAGATCGTCGAACTCAATCCCAATTGCCTCGCCGACGTCTGGGCCGACATTCGCGCGGTCTCCGTTGCAGCCGACGTGCGGCACGTCGGAGAGACACTTATCGCCAGTTTGCAGCGGCGAATCCGCGCCGTCACCGCCCGCGCGGGCTCGGCCAAGCGTCAACCTCGCGTCGCCTGCCTTGAATGGCTCGACCCGCTGATGGCCGCCGGCAACTGGATGCCGGAACTCGTGGCCCTCGCGGGCGGCGTCAATTTGTTCGGCCAGGCCGGGCGCCATTCACCGTGGATGACGTGGGACCAACTCCGCGAATCCGACCCGGACGTGATACTGCTGATGCCCTGCGGATTTGATCTCGACCGGACCCTGCAGGACCTGCCGCTGCTGACTGCGCGGCCAGGATGGAGCGAATTAGCAGCCGCACGGAGCGGCCGGGCCTTTGTGACCGACGGCAATCAGTACTTCAATCGCCCCGGACCGCGGCTGGTCGATTCGCTCGAAATTCTCGCCGAGATCCTGCATCCCGAACTCTTCGAACCTTACCATCGCGAGAGCGCCTGGCGCCTCGCCGTGGGTCACGGAGCTTGAAGCGATGTCCGCCAGCCGCGTCGCCGAGCGCTTCCGTGCCAACAGCCGCGGCTTTGCAACCCGCTACCGCGTCCTGCTCCTGCTATTCATCGTCGCACTACTTTGCGACGCCGTCAGCACGACCTGGTTCATGCTTCACGAAGGCGGCCCGCACTCCGAGGCGCATCCGGTCGTTCGCTATGTCTCGCACGCTGTCGGCCCGATCCTCGGCCCGTGGTTTGGCGCGCTCGGGAAGTTCACCGCGGCGGTCGTGGTGGCGATCTACCTCCGCCGCTGGGCAGCCGTCATCCTGCTGGTCGGAACGGTTCTGTCGCTCTGGGCGGCGTGGTACAACATCTGGGGCGTCAATCTTTACACTCCCGTGCTGCTGCGCCTGCTTCCGTGGTAAGGACGACGGTGGGACCTAAGCGGACTCAGGACCAGGCGGCGGCGGTCGGGAGCCCACCCGCTGTCCCTCCATGAGAAACCGCACCCGGCTCATCACCGACTGATCCACCAGCTTTGCCAGCGCCCGCTTTGCATCGCGCATGCTCGTCCGCCGCGACAGGTGCGTCAGCAAAAACCACTCATTCGGCATGTTCGTCAGGATGCGGGCGATGTCGCGAACGTGAAGGTGATACCCCTCGCGAGCGCGCCGGACGTGATCTTCCTCGAAGAATGTGCACTCAATGATCAGCACTTTGGCGTTTCGCACGCAGTCAAGCGTCAGGAAATTCCCCTCTGCCGTGTCGCCGCAATAAGCCACGAGCGGGACTTCCACCCGGTACTGAATCTCCACACCCTGCTTCTTCAACTCCACGAGTTGCGGTCCGGTCTTTCCCTCAAACTCCGGCCTCAGCTTCAGCCGCACATCGACGATCGAGAACCCCAGCGAGGGCGCCCCATGGTTCACCGCAAACGGCCTCGCGTAGAGCCCCTTGCGCAGCTCAAAATCCTGCCCGGGTTCGACCCCGACAATCTCACCCGGTGAGATGTGCCCCTCAATCCGCCCCCAGACCCGCAGCAAGTCCTTCAACGGCCCGACCAGCGGCATCGGACACAGCACCCGCCCGGCCGCATTCCCGACGAAGTTCCGCTGACTCAGGTAGTAGGCGATGCCGGCCGCATGATCCATGTGCCCGTGCGACAGCAACACGTTGTCGATCGCGAGGATTTCCGCCGGCGCCTTGCCGACGTCGAAGCACACATTCAGCTCCGGCGCAGCGATGACCGACTCCTCGCCCGCGAGACTGAAACCCAGCAGGCGAACATCGGCGAGTCGGTGTTCGTACAGACGTTCGGCCATCGTGGTCTCGCGGTGTCGACATCGACGCGCGAGTTCCGGAGACAAAAACCGGCCGGAAGTCCGGCCGGAAGACGCGCACGACGCTGACAAGTTGTGAATAGTTTACAGCGACAAGCGCAGCGCGGCGAGTAACCGACGTTTTTTTCTTGACATACCAGAGCTTGTACGATAACTTGCTCTCGGCATCGACAGGTTGTGCAGTAATGGACTATTCGCAACCGTTGGCACTGCTGGCGCGGGGTCCGTCGATGCTAAGCGTTTGCACCTCCGTCATGCCGGCCATCGCGACGTCGGAACATGCAGTGTCCATTTTGCAAAGAGCAGAATGCAGACAAGGTGATTGACTCGCGGGCCACGGAGGGCGGCAAGGTCATTCGCCGCCGCAGGCACTGCGTAAAGTGCAACAAGCGGTTCACCACCTATGAGCGAGTGGAAGAACTCGTCCGACTGGCGGTCATCAAGAAAGACGGCACGCGGTCTCCTTACGACCGCACCAAGATCGCTGCCGGCCTGCAGCGCGCATGCTGGAAGCGGCCCATACCGGCCGATGCCCTTCAGCGACTGGTCGACGAGGTCGAGGACGAAATCTTCCGTACGTTTGATCGAGAGGTCGACAGTCGCATGATCGGCGCCCTGGTGGCGGCCCGTCTGCGAAAACTGGATAAAGTCGCCTACCTGCGCTTTACCAGCATCTATCAGGAGTTTCAGGAAGTCGGCGACTTCATCCAGGAGGCCCAGGCTGTCATGGACGCCAGCCGCCACGAGGCGCCGGGACAACAGGAGCTGTTCAATGAATGACGCCCACTCTTCGCCAACTGGGCTGATCATCCGCAAGCGCGATGGAACGGCCGAGTCGTTCTCTCGAGCCAAAATGGTCGCATGTCTCATGCGGCCCCTCCACGAAACCTGCGACGCCGATCCGCCTGCGACGGCCGAAGCCCTCGCCGAGTCGGTCCTCCAGCATCTGGAGCAGGCACAAATCAACGCCGCCATCCCCAGCGTTCGCCTGCGGGAGTTCGTCGAAGCCGTCCTCTCGCAGACGGGCTACCTCCAGGCCGCCGACGCCCTCAAGCATCATGCCCGCCTCCGAGAGCAGCAAAGGCGGCAGATCCACGTCGCCTATTTTCATGAGCGTCGTGGTACCTTCGTCCATCGCCGCTGGAGCAAGTCGGCGGTCGTCGCCAACCTCCGTACCGAACACGACCTCGAAAGCTGCGTCGCACGCTGCGTCGCCGGCGTCGTCGAGTCGGCCGTCCTTCGATGTGGACTAAAGGTCGTGACGACCGGCCTGATCGATCAAATGATCCAGAGCGAGCTGCTTGCCTGGGGTCTGCTGCCGACTGTTCTCCGCGTCAGCAATCGGGTCCGGCCGTCTGCCACGCAGCCGCAATCGGCCCGCGGCGCCGGTAAGCGCCCTTAGCCCTTGCGACGGGTGGCGTCGATCGGCTCCCATGGATCAGTTATCCATAAATAAAACCATGGACCGAAACGACTTACGGCTCCCGGCCTGCCGCGCTGTCGTCGATGAACTCTTCGCCCTCATGCGGCGGATGAACCGTGCGGGCATTTCGTATTCTTCATGGTATGGAACCCTCGACGCGTGGCCGAGCGCGTGGGAGTGGGTGAATCGGGGGTCCGATTACCAGCCGCATCCGGACAATCCCGACGAAGTCCGCATTCCGTGGTTCTTGTTATGGGAAATTGCATGGCTGGTGGCAAACACACCGTTGACGCCGGCCTCGCGCGTCCTCGACATGGGCGGCGCCGCCTCACTCTTTTCCTGTTATCTCGCCAGTCGCGGCCACGACGTCATCGCCATCGACCTGGACGATCGTCTGGTCGCTCAGTCCGGACGCATCGCGCAGGTCATGAACTGGCGGCTATCGGCCCTTCGCATGGACATGCAGGCCCTCCAGTTCCCGGACGAGCACTTCGATCACGTTTTCAGCGTTTGTGTCTTCGAGCATCTGCCTGTCGCCGGGCGGGTCGAGTGCAGCTCCCGCATCAGACGCATCCTCCGACCGGGCGGTACGGCGGGCTTCACGTTCGACTACGCGAATCCGCAGTCGTTCGGCCGTCTGGATTCCCCGCAGGACGTCGCCGAACAACTCGTCGTTCCCACCGGGCTGACGCCGCGTGGCCGCATGCCGTTCTTGGATGGCGGCGAGAGACAGCTCGATTCACCCTCGTATTTCGGTTTCGGACGCACGATGAGTCTCGCGGCCCGGAGCCGCGCCTGGCTTCGCGGCGACATCGACCGCCGGAGGTATTCGGACCGTGATCGTCGTTACACCTTCGGAGCCATATTCATGGAAAAGCTCGCATCGGACGGGCCTCGCGGTTCGTATAAACCTGAGTCGGAACATGCGGAATTTCGATAATTCCCCGCATGCCGCAATGCCGACCGGCCGATAGTGTTGTGTAAGGAACCGACTTACGTTCAGTGAATCAGTCAAGCAGGAGCAGGGGGCCGAAATGGCGGCACGCAGCGGACGAAAACCACCCCGGCAAGTCAAGGCACTCGCGGCTCTCGTGCTGTCGATGACGCTCGGCACGGCGCTGCTCAGCTGGGTTCACGACCTCACGCCGGCCCGCACGTCCGCCACCACGCTTCGCAGCTTCGGCGCCCGCCCGGATTGGAACCGAATCGTCGTCGACACCGTCACGCCGCGCGGCCTCAAGGCCGACGGCACCGTCCGCGACTTCTATCACCTTCTCATCGATCGTGACGGCCGACTCGCCGAGAGTTCGGCCTGGCAGAATGAGCAGCAGGACCCGACTTCACCCAAGACGATCCGCATCCTGGTCATGCTGGACCGCGCCTCGTCCGACTTGTCGCCCCGCCAGTGGAAGCGGCTGTCGGACACGGTCGCCCACCTCCAGTCGGTTCACCAGATCAGCCGCGATAACACCCGAGTGGGTCATGCGGCGGATTCCAGCCACGCCGAACGCCTGACGGCAATGCTGAAGACTCGCTAGCAGCCCGCCTGGCCCGCCCGTCGGAATCTACGAATCGACCGCCTCGATAACCGCCGGCCAGAGAATCATCGTCTGCGCGTTGGGTGGCGTTCGCCCAAACGCCCGTCAATCCATCAGAATTCACGCCGCCTGCCGTGCTTTTTCGCTCGTTGACGCCGGAAGAAAAATCCGGTGTCATATCTACAGGTTCGCAGGGCTCGGACATCGGTTGTTCGTCGGAGCGCGTAGGACCGCTCGGTCCGTGGGATCGACGGAAATCGTTCGTTCAGCACTCCAACCCAGAGGAATATCATGAGCTACATGGACAAGACGCTGGTTTGCTCGGACTGCCAGGCGGAATTCGTCTATTCCGCAGCGGAACAGCAGAAGCACGCCGATCGCGGTTACACCAACGAGCCGAAGCGCTGTCCGGATTGCCGCGACAAGCGCCGCGCCGCAGGTCCCGGCGGCGGCGGCGGCGGTGGTGGTTACGGCGGCGGTGGTGGGGGCGGTGGCTATGGCGGTGGTCGCGGCGGCTCGGGCGGCCCTCGTGGTCCGCGCGAGTCATTCCCGGCGACCTGCGCCGCCTGCGGCAAGCCGACGACGGTGCCGTTCAAGCCGACGGAAGGCCGACCGGTCTACTGTCGCGATTGCTACCAGTCCAAGCGCTCGTAACCCGGCGGGCCCCGCTGTGCGGGGCTTCGTTGGCGTTGACGCGTCTGGCGAGTGCTAGCGAGGCGACGATTGCCTCGCACGGCCATTCGCGCAACCGGATGTTGCGCGAGCTTTGCCGTTTTGATTTCGAGGATTTTCCTCGGTTGAAGGAGCTAATCGATGTCCCGCACCCCACGCACTCGTTCTCTTTCGTTCGTCGCAGGCGTCATCGCAGTCGTTACGCTGTTCGCCACGGCCGGCTGCGGCTTCTGCGTCGTCTCCTTCACTTGCCCTCTGGCAGAAAGTTGCTGTCGCGGGTTTCAATGCCAGGAACCGAAGGACTGCCCCGCCATGGCGCTAAAGTCTGCGAATCGCGACGCGCTGACTCAATCCGAGCAATGCGGCGAAGATATCGATCCTTCGACCGACTGAGTCGCTCGTCGCCATCGCCGCGCAACCTGCCCTCGACTGTGACGAGTGCTCCCGCTTCGCACGGAATGCCATTTCCGGACGCTGTCCCGCCGTTTGACGATGCCCCTCTGCATCGTAAGAATGACCTGTTCAGGTTCGGGGGAACGCAGGCCGTTCGGCGTTTCGAAGCCCTGCGAGACTTGTCTGAGACGCGGGACCGTGTGTAAGTGGCCGATCTTCTCTCTGGTTATAACATCGTCCAGCGAATCGGCACCGGCGCGCGCTCGCAAATCTACGAAGTCGTACATCCCCAGTCCGGGCAGCGATTCGCCCTGAAACGGGTCATCCGCGAACCGCACGAAGACGACCGCTTTCTCGTACAGGCGATCACCGAGTATGAGGTGGCCTGTAAGTTCGAGCACCCGTCCCTCCGCAAGGCTTTCGACTGCCATCGCATCAAGAAGTGGATGCGCTTGCACGAGGTGCAAGTCGTGCTCGAGCTGGTCAACGGCGCGAGTCTCCAGCAGCATCGCGTCACCGACTTGAACCAGATCGTCTCGATGTTCGCAAAGGTCTGCCAGGGGCTCGATGCACTCCACGACCTGGGCTACGTCCATGCCGACATGAAGCCCAACAACATCCTTGTCTGCAAAGACGATGTCATCAAGATCATCGACTTCGGCCAGAGCTGCCCGATTGGCCATCAGAAACAGCGAATTCAGGGCACGGCGGATTACATCGCTCCGGAGCAGGTGGAACGCCGCCCGTTGACGCGACAGACCGACGTCTTCAATCTCGGAGCGACGCTCTACTGGGTGCTGACCGGCAAGGGCTTCCCCACGCGCATCGCCAAGACCAGCGCCGATCGCCACGACATCGTCGATTCGACGCCCCGCCAGCACATTCCGACGCCGCAGGAGGTCAACCCCGAAATTCCGGCCGCGCTCTCCCGCCTCGTGATCGAGTGCTGCGCCGACCGGCCGTCGGATCGGCCGCGCGATATGAAGATGGTGCTCAGCCGTCTCGACATGGTGATTCACGTCCTCGACCGGCGCAAGGCAGGCGGTGAGACAGACATCAAGGTCACCGATGTTGGCGAAGAGATCGAATCCGAAAAGGCCAACCTCGACGTGCGCAAGGGCGCGCCCAAGAAAGCCGGTGGCAAGAAGTGACCCGGGCGGCCGTCGCGACCGCTGAAGACGCCGCCGCCACGTTTAAGAAGGCGGCCGAGGGAAATCGTCGCGATCCGCTGCTTTCGGGCTCAATGCTCCAGTTGCCGAACTACGGGCAGCTCGTCGTCACCGGCGACATGCACGGCCACCGGGCTAACTTTGAGAAGCTCAAGCGATTCTCGATGCTCGAGCACGCCTCGGTCCGACATGTCATTCTGCACGAGATGATTCATACCGAGACTCCGCCCGGCCGGCCGGACGAGTCCCACGAACTACTGCTGGAAGCCGCTCGCTTTAAGTGCGATTTTCCCGAGCAGGTTCACTTTCTTCAGTCGAATCACGAGTTGTCGCAACTGACCTCACATCAGATCCTGAAGGGTGGCCGGGCGGTCCTGGAAGACTTCGAGCGCGGGGTTCGTCTGACCTATGGAAACGGCGGCGGGGCGGTCTATCAGGCGATTCTCGATTTCCTCGCGTCCTTTCCGATTGCCGCACGCACGCCGAATCGCGTCTGGATTTCACACTCGCTCCCGGCCGCCGACGACATGTCCTACTTCGACACCGGCGTCTTCAGGCGCTCGCTGCGTGAGACCGACCTGCACGCGGGCGGTTCGGTTT
>CAZONT010000062.1:0-20588 GCA_964581285.1 uncultured Planctomycetaceae bacterium
GCGACTGTCGGGCGGCCTTCACGGAATAGGACTTATTAGGACGATCGACCGAGGCGTTCTCTTAGGAGCGCTTCAGTCCAGCCTGCCGCGAAAACCGTCTCGATCCTCCGCACGCCGCCGGACAGACTCGCTGGAGCTGTCCGGCCGTTCCTCTGAAGACGCGAGCTGTTCCGGCGGAACACCCACCGGCTCGCATCCCATTTTGCGACGCAATCAGACGCGGACAACACCGATGCCGCCGAACGTGTCGACGGAGCCATCAAGGAGTTCCAAGTCCGCTGCGTTGTACCTGCGTTAGCTTTGGCTTCGGCTGGTCTTTGTCAGGGCGGGGGGCACTGGCAGGGGAATGAAGGTTGGTCGGTATTAGGAATCAACAATATTATGATAACGGCCGTTCGACCCTTGCCCGCGGTGACAAGTCAGCCTTTCCGCCTGCCACCGTCAGGATGATAATATCGGTATTGCATGGTCGTCAATGATAATCCCGCCGGACGGGCTGAACCGGCGATCAAGTCGAAAAGCGGACCCGCGATTCCCCCACCCAGGCCGATTCCAAACCGAAGCGCCACAATCCACCATAAGAACATGATTCGTAGGCGGTTGCGTTCCGGCCGACGGGTTCGACTTATCGAGGAGCCCCTGGGAGCAGTGACATGCCGCCATCATTGACAAGCGATCGAGACTTCCCGAGAGTCCGGAGAGGGAATTACGAACGGATCGACCGGTTTCCACCGAGGCGCGGCTGTGACGATGACTGAACGATTGCAGCGGGCGAAGGAGCTTGCCCGCGCGTATGGGCAGGAGCATCTATTTTCGTATTGGTCGGAGCTGAGCGACTCGCAACGCGCGGATCTGCTGGGCGATATTGAGCAGATTGACTTTGTTCCCATTCCGGACGTCGTCGCACGATTCGTGCGAGGCAAACCGTCGCACGACCACCATCAGCGAATCGAACCCGCGCCGTTTGTGTCGCGCGGCGAAGTTGAGCGGCGTGACGCCGCAATCCGCGAGGCCGAGACTCGCGGCAACGATCTGATCGCCGACGGCAAGGTCGCTGCGCTGATCGTGGCGGGCGGACAGGGGACGCGGCTGGGCTTCGACGGACCGAAGGGCTGCCTGCCGGTGACGCCGATTGCCGGCAAGCCGTTGTTCGCGGTATTTGCGGAGCAGCTTCTCGCGACGGGGCGGCGCGCGGGCCGGAGGATTCACTGGTACGTCATGACGAGCCCGGCGAATGATGCGGGGACACAAGCGTACTTCCGACGCAACGCATTCTTTGGGCTGGATGCGGAGCAGGTTACGTTTTTTCAGCAGGGCGTCATGCCGGCTTTCGGCGCGGACGGGCTCATCTTGCTGGAGGAGAAGCACCGCGTGGCGCTGGCGCCGAACGGTCACGGCGGGACGCTGCTCGCACTGGCGGCGAGCGGGTGCCTGGCCGGCATGGCGCAGCGCGGCGTCGAACTACTGAGCTACTTTCAGGTCGACAACCCGCTGGTGAGGTGCGTCGATCCGCTATTCGTCGGGCTTCACGCGACACGTAACTGCGAGATGTCGTGCAAGATGACGGCGAAGGCCGACGATCGCGAACGCGTGGGCAACTGTGTGCTGGCGGACGGAAAGGTAAGCGTCATTGAATACTCCGATCTGCGGGACGAACTGGCGACGGCCCGGAATCCCGACGGGACGCGGCGATTCAATGCGGCCAACCTTGCGATTCACATGCTGTCGCGCCGGTTCGTGGAACGGTTAACGGCCGATCGAACGCATTTCGCCCTGCCGTGGCACCGTGCTGAGAAGAAGGTGCCACATATCGACCTGGCGACCGGCCAGCGCGTCGAACCGACGAAGCCGAACGCGGTGAAGTTAGAATCATTCATCTTCGACGCGTTGCCACTTTCGCACGGGACGCCGCTGCTGCTCGAAGTGGATCGGGACGAGGAATTTAGCCCGGTGAAGAACGCGACGGGCGTGGACTCGCTGCCATCGGCGCAGCGCGACATGATCCGCCGCGCCGCACGGTGGCTGGAAGGCGCGGGCCTGCGGGTTCCACGTCGGACGGACGGGGAGCCGGCGGTTCCGATCGAGATCAGTCCTCTGAAGGCGATGTCGGCGGCCGACCTCGCGCAGCTTCGAGACGAGGTTTCGCGGCTCAGGACCGACGGGCCCATCATCATCGAGTAGCGGTTGGCGGAGGACGTGGTGGCACGAAGCATTAGAAAAAGAACGAAACTCACGCATCTCGACGCGGCCGGCCGGGCTCGAATGGTGAATGTTTCGGCGAAGGCCGTGACGCTCCGTCGCGCCGTGGCGCAGGCGGATGTCGCGATGCAGCCGACGACGCTTCGCGCGATTGCCGGAGGGGCGATTCCGAAGGGTGATGTACTGGCGGCGGCCAGGATCGCCGGCATCCAGGCGGCCAAGCGGACACATGAACTGATTCCGCTCTGCCATGCGCTGCCGATCGATTCGGTTTCGGTCGAAATTCGGTTTGAGCCGCCGGGACGACTGATCGTTTCAGCCGAGGCCATCGTTCGTGCGCGGACCGGCGTCGAGATGGAGGCGCTCGTCGCGGCGAGCGTGGCGGCACTGACGATCTACGACATGTGCAAGGCAATTGACCGGGGCATGACGATCGGACCCATCGTACTGACGGAAAAATCGGGGGGCCGCAGCGGAACGTGGCGGCGGGTCCGGGGCTGAACAGAACTTTTCAAAAGTATTGAAACCGATTAGTGTTCGCTGGCCGCAATTCGGGGCGGCCGTAAAATCACGCACGAGCTATGCCGAGCCATTCGCTGCAATCGATCACGACGCAACTGCACCAACCGATCGTCGCGCATTTGTCCGACGTCGTCCGCGTATTCGACGAAGAGCTTCGCAGCGATCAGGCGATCGTGAGCACGCTTTGCGAGCGGATCGGGGCCTATCGCGGGAAAATGCTGCGACCCACCCTCGTGCTGTTGACGGCCGAGGCGTGCGGAGGCGTGCGGCGCGAACACATCGTGCTGGCGGCTGTCGTCGAGATCGTTCATGTCGCGACGCTGGTACATGACGATGTCCTCGATGAAGCGGACGTTCGGCGTGGCGGGCCGACGATCAACCGGCTGGCCGGAAATGAATCGGCCGTGCTGCTGGGCGACTATCTCATCTCGCACGCGTATCACCTCTGCAGCAGTCTTGGTTCGCAACACGCGGCCCGGCGGATCGCGGCAACAACCAACGTCGTCTGCGAAGGGGAGCTTATGCAGGTCGCTAATCGCGGCAACTGGCGACTGAGCGAAGATGAGTACTTCGAGATCATCCGCCGCAAGACGGCGGCGTTGACGGCGGTGTGCTGCGAACTCGGGGCGCGCTACGCGGACGCAACGCCCGATCGAGTCGAGCAGCTCGCGGCGTATGGCAGCGATCTGGGCGTCGCATTTCAGATCGTCGACGATCTGCTTGATTTGACGGCGACTGAAGCCGAGGCGGGCAAGTCGCTTCGACGCGATGCCGACATGGGGAAATTGACGTTGCCGCTTATTCATTATCTCAAGCACGCCCCAGGCTCCACGGTGCGGGATGTGATCGAGCGGCTGTCTGTCGGTCGCTTCCGGCCGGAGGACGTAAACGGTCAGGCCGGGCGCTTCGGCGAAAGCCTGGAGTACGCGGCCGGGATGGCACGGAGCTATGTGCAGTCCGCGATCGCGCGGCTGGCCGACGTACCGGCCAGTGCGGCGAAGGATGCACTGACGATCGCCGCCGAGTTTGTCATCCATCGAAATCATTGACTGCTGAAATCGACGTCGATCACCTCCCGTCCACTTCTGCCCGCGCAGGTTACGAGGCTTTTCTCGCCACCCCTCGTTTCGTTATCATGTTCATCAGAGTCCGCAGCAGTTTCGGGGGCGCGTTTCTGGAGGAGGCGAAAGATGAGGCGTGGCGTTCGCGAAATCGCTTTGTGTCTGGCGTTGATTGGTGCGACCAGCGTCGCGACACGCGCCGATGTTCGAACTGAGACAACCAAGGATGGACGACTCGAGGTCGTTCTGCCGCAACCGACCGATGCCAATCAACCTGCTCCGCGCTTTAACGGCGTTCCGTATCTCACGACGCCGGACTGGAGCAACACCGTCCGCCGGCAAGTCTCTTGCGTGACGGCCGGCGACTTGAATAACGACGGATTGGTGGACTTGGCGGTTGGCTGTTACACGAGCATGTCGTCGCCGCCATACCCCGATTGGGAGAATCTGATCTATTTCAACACAGGGAGTGGTCTGGAGGCCAACGGGTCGTGGATTTCGTCAGACGAAGTCCACACGATGGAACTCATAATCGTCAAGATTAACAACGACGCGTACCCGGACCTTGTTTCAATAAACGGTGGAACAGGGTACGCCCCTTCGGTGATCTATTTCGGGGGGCCTACGGGGCCTTCGACGGTGCCTGGGTGGGTCGCCACACCACCCCAACCGACGTGGGCAACGGCCGGCGTGGCATTCGACTTCGACCATGACGGGGACCTCGATATCTTTACGACGAATCAGGGTGTTTCACCCAACCCCTACCGCCCGCAGCAGGGATTTCGCAACAACAATGGCGTACTGGAAACCTCGCCGTTCTGGCAATCTACCGAGGCCTCGGTCAATAACGGCCTTGCCTTTGCTGACTACGACGGGAATGGATGGGAAGACTTGGCGATTGCCAAGTGGGTTAGTTTCGAGACGGGCATATGCCTCAGCTCCGGCGGCACACTGGCGATCACTCCGACATGGACGAGCGGCGTCACGGGCGGCGACCGCGGAGTAGCGTGGGCCGACGTCGACGGAAACGGCTGGCCCGACCTTGCGGTTGGACGATCACCCATGATTCTGTATTCGAACACGGCCGGCGTGCTGACACAGACATGGACGGCCGCCCCGCCGTTCGTCAGCCAGCCGCAGGACATGAAATTCTTCGACGTGGACCGCGACGGCGACGAAGACCTCGTGGAAATGCAGTTCAGTTCTGGGCGTGTTCACATCTACTTGAATACAAATGGGACACTGGCAACTGTTCCGTCTTGGACGTACGACGATCCGAATCTCGGAAACGCAGTGAACTTTGGTGACTTCAACGGCGACGGCTGGGCCGACCTTGTCGTCGGAACGACCGGCCAGCCGTGCGTCAAAGTCTTTTACGCGCGGATTCCGAACGTGCTTGGTGACATGAACTGCGACGGGCAGGTCAATGCGCTGGATGTGCCGCTGTTTGTGACGGCATTAGTCGATGCTGACGCGTATTCGGCGGCTTATCCAATGTGCAACATCAACCGCGGCGACATGAACGCGAGCACACTTGTTGACGGCGACGACGTGCAGGGATTCAGCGCGGTGGTGATCGGACCGTAGAAGCGTTGCACACCCGCGCGACTTGCGGGAGACTGGCGGCGGTCAATTGGGACGCGAGGGGCCGCTGCAATGCGCCGAGCTGCAACACTGATCACCGGAGCCAACGGCGAGATCGGCCATGGGTTGATCGCCCATCTCGCCAGCCGTCCGCACACCGACATCATCAGTCTCGATCTCAAGCCGCTCGACGAGAAGCTGCAGAAGCACTGTGTCGCCTCGCTGGTGGGGGACATCCTCGATCACAACCTGTTGCAGCGGCTCATCAGCGAGTACGAGATCCACGCGATCTACCATCTCGCGGCACTGTTAAGCACCCGGGCGGAGTACACGCCGGACACGGCCCACCGTGTCAACGTCGAGGGGACGCTGAACTTGCTGAAGCTGGCCCACGAGCAATCGCGCTGGCACGGCAACCCGGTGAAGTTCCTGTTCCCCAGCTCGATCGCCGTCTATGGCCTGCCGGACGTGGCGACGAAGAACCGAGCGGGGCGCGTCCACGAGACGGACTTCAACTTTCCGACGACGATGTACGGGTGCAACAAGCTCTACTGCGAACACCTCGGGCGCTACTTTGCCAAACATTACCGACAGCTTGCGGCCGAGCGGATTCCGAGCGGGGTCGACTTCCGGGCGATCCGATTCCCCGGACTGATCAGCGCGGTCACGATGCCGGCCGGTGGGACGAGCGACTACGCACCGGAGATGATTCATGCGGCGGCACAGGGACAGCCGTATGCGTGCTTCGTCGGCCCCGAAGCGCGACTGGTATTCATGGCGATGCCGGATGCGATCAAGGCGTTGACGATGCTGGCGGATGCGCAGGAGGGGGCGCTGACGCAGCGGGTCTACAACATTGGGGCGTTCAGTCTGTCGGCGGCGGAGATTCGCGATCGGGTTGTGAAGGCGTTTCCGTCGGCGAAGATCACGTTTGAGCTGGATGTGCCGCGGGCGGGGATCGTGGACACGTGGCCGGCGGATGTGGATGATTCGCCGGCGCGGCGGGATTGGGGCTGGCGGCCGGAGTACGACGCCGACCGGGCGTTCAATGAATACCTGATCCCCATGATCGGCCGATACCACCGCGAAAAAGCGTAACTATACTTTGTTGGTCGGACAGAGCCGGTTCAGGCATACCGGGACCGCCACGCGGTTCCGCGAGGAGTCCGACCATGCACGTCCTGATTGCGGACAAATTCGAGGCTTTTGGCATTGAGCAGTTGCAGCGCGCGGGCTGCAAGGTGACGTACGAGCCCGAGCTGAACGGGTCATCGCTCGAATCGCGGGTTCGCGATGTCGGCTGCGAGGCCCTGGTCGTGCGCTCGACGAAGGTACCGCGGCCGGTGCTGGACGCGGGATCGAAGCTGAAGCTGGTCATCCGGGCCGGGGCAGGGGTGGATACGATCGACGTCGCGGCGGCCACGGCGCGGAATATTCGCGTATCGAACTGTCCAGGGTTGAACTCGGTTGCGGTCGCGGAACTGACGATGGGGCTGATGATTGCGCTGGACCGGCGGATCGTCGACGAAACAACGGACCTGCGGCGCGGCATCTGGAAGAAGAAGGAATACAGCAAGGCCCGAGGCCTGAAGGGGCGCACGCTGGGCATCGTCGGACTCGGGCGGATCGGCCGGGAGGTCGCCCGGCGAGCCGCGGCGTTCGAGATGAAGATGATGTACACGGATGTTTTTCCGCAGCAGGACGTCGAGGAGCGGTACGGCATGCGGCGGGTTCCGCTCGAGACACTGCTCGCACAGTCAGATTTCGTGACGCTGCACGTTCCGGGAGGGACAACGACGCGGCACCTGATCGGACGTGAGCAACTGGCGCTGATGCGACCAACGTCGTACATCATCAATTGCAGCCGGGGCGGCGTGATCGACGAGGCAGCGCTGTCGGAGGCACTGGAGAGCGGGAAACTGGCGGGCGCCGCGCTCGATGTGTGGGAGATCGAGCCGGAAGGCCCGGAGGGAACATTCAAGGACCCGACGGCGCGCGAGCCGCACGTCTATGGGACGCACCACGTCGGCGCCTCGACCGAACAGGCACAACTCGCCGTGGCCGAGGAGACGGTGCGGATCGCCCGGACATTCATGGACACGGGCAAGGCGCTGAATTGCGTCAATCTGGCGCCGGCCGGGATTTGACGCACCGGGAGCATCGGGCCACCATCGTCGCGCCGCGCGGCGGGACGGGAGGCGTCTTGCCGCGCCGCAGCGAGAGGACCCGTGCGCGTATTCATAGCCGACAAATTCGAACAGGCCGGAATCGATGAACTCAAGAAGCTGGGCTGCGACGTAACCGTTGAGGCCGCCAAGAAGGGGCCGGACCTGACGGCGGCCATCGGCGCATCGGGGGCGAAGGTGCTGATCGTCCGCTCGACGAAGGTGACGAAGGAGACGATTGACGCGGCGGGGGAGCTGGCGCTGATCATCCGGGCGGGGGCGGGGGTGGACAACATCGATGTGGCGGCTGCTTCACTGCGCGGCATCTTCGTGACGAATTGCCCGGGGATGAACGCGGTGGCGGTGGCGGAGTTGGCGTTCGGGTTGATCCTATCGCTGGATCGGCGCGTGCCGGACAGCGTGGCGGAGCTGCGGGCGGGGAAGTGGAACAAGTCGGAGTACAGCAAGGCGCGGGGATTGAAGGGCCGCACGCTCGGGATCGTCGGCTTCGGTCCGATTGGTCGGGCCGTGGCACATCGGGCTGCCGCGTTTGAGATGAGTGTCGTCGGCTGGTCGCGGTCGCTGGTCCGCGAGGGGGCGAAGCTGCCGGGCGTGGAGTTGTGCCAGACGGCGCGCGAAGTGGCCGAGCGGTCGGACATCGTAAGCGTTCACATCGCGGCGACGCCGGAGACGAAGAAGCTGTGCGACCGGGCGTTTTTTGAGGCGATGCGGAAGGGGGCATACTTCATCAACACGAGCCGGGGCGACGTCGTCGATGCGGACGCGCTCGCGTGGGCGATCAAGGAAAAGGGAATTCGCGCCGGACTGGATGTGTACGCAGCCGAGCCGGCCCAGCCGACGGCGGAGTTCAAGGAACCACTGTTCGCGTCCGGCGGAGTCGTCTACGGGACGCCACACATCGCCGCATCGACCGATCAGGCGCAGACGGCCATTGCGGCCGAGACGGTTCGGCTGGTACGGGTCTTCCGCGAGACCGGCCGCGTCGAGAATTGCATCAACCTGTTACCGCGATCACACGCTCGGAAAATGCTGATCGTGCGGCACTACAACCGGCCGGGGGTGTTGGCGCATGTGCTGTCGCATATCGGTGAGGCGAACATCAACGTCGAAGAAATGGAAAACGTCATCCTGAAAGATGAACACACCGCGGTAGCGCGAATTCGACTGGCGGCCGAGCCCACGCAGCCGACATTGGATGCGATTCGGGGTGGTTGCGAGCACATCATTGCACTGACACTCGTGGATTTGCCGGCGTAGCCAATTGTTCATGCCAGAACGAAGGCAGTGAATGAGCGATGAGCCGCTGATCTGTCACCGCTGCTCGGCCGAGCTTCGGCCGGGGCGGGGGGAGCACTGGGTCGTGCGAATCGAGGCCGTGGCCGATCCAAATCCACCGGTGATCGGGGAGGAAGACCTGCGTCGGGACATCGAGGCGGAGATTGCGCGGCTGGTGAAAGCACTCGGAGACGTTTCCGGGCAGGAGGCCATGGACCAGGTGCGGCGGCGGATGACGATTGCGCTGTGCAATGGGTGCTTTCGGGATTGGATTGAGAATCCGGCCGGGTGAGCTTTGGGGGTTGGCCGCGACCTGGATAGCAAGGTCTTGCGGCGTTTCCCGTTATGATTTGAGTTCGTGTGGTGTGGATCGCACGATGACCGGAGGCGGATGAATGAAGCTTGGTTTGGCGGTGGTGTTGGTGGTGGCGGCGGTGGGCCAGCCGGCGGCGGGGCAGGATGGGCCGGTGGCGTTTGTCGGGGCGGAGATCATCCCGATCGCCGGGTCGCCGATTGCCGAGGGGGTGCTGATCGTCGAGGGCGGAAAGATCACGACAGTCGGGCCGAAGGGTACCGCTGTTCCGGCGAACGCGCGGACGATCGACGCGGCCGGTAAGGTGATCATGCCGGGCATCGTCGACACGCATAGCCACATCGGCGGCGGCTGGGGCGCGGACGGGAGCGCGCCGCTGCAGCCGGACGTGCGGGTGCTGGATTCGATCAATGCACGCGATCCGGGCTTCACCCGCGCGCGATCGGGAGGATTGACGACGCTGAATGTCATGCCGGGCTCCGGGCACCTGCTGAGCGGGCAGACGATTTACCTCAAGCTGCGAGCGGGCGACACGATCGACGACCTGGCGATTCGCGACGACAAGGGGAACATCCTCGGCGGCATGAAGATGGCGAACGGCACGAACTCGCAGCGCGATCCGCCGTTTCCCGGGACGCGCTCAAAGTCGGTGGCGCTGGTCCGCGAGAAGTTTGTGAAGGCCCAGGAGTATCGCCGGAAGATCAAACAGGCCAACGGCGACCCCGAGAAGATGCCCGAGCGCGACCTGGACATGGAAGCGCTGCTCGAAGTGATGGACGGCAAACGTATCGTCCACCATCACACGCACCGGGCCGACGACATTCTCTCAGCCATCCGACTCTCACAGGAGTTTGGATTTCGCATCGTGCTGCACCATGTCAGCGAGGCGTGGAAGGTGGCCGACGAGATCGCGAAGGCGGGCGTGCCTTGCTCGATCATCGTGGTCGACAGCCCCGGCGGGAAGATCGAAGCGAAAGATCTGCTCCTGGGCACGGGTGCGGTACTGGAGAAGGCGGGCGTACTGACGGCGTTTCACACCGACGACTGGATTACCGATTCGCGCGTGTTCCTGCGGTCGCCGGCGCTGGCCGTGCGGGCCGGGATGTCGCGCGACAAGGCGCTCTACGCCATGACGATGGCGGGGGCAAAGATGCTCGACCTCGACAAGCGAATCGGCAGTCTCGAACCCGGCAAGGACGCGGACTTCATCGTGCTGTCGGGCGATCCACTGAGCGTCTATACGAAGGTGCTCGAAACCTATGTCGAGGGGAAAAGGGTCTTCGATCGCAGCGATCCGAAGGACTATCTCTATGCCGTCGGTGGGTATGGGGCCGGACGCGACCAGATCATGCACCTGTGCTGCGAGGAAGGGGCGGATGGCCGATGACGACGACAAGATCCTCACGACTTGTTCGGTGCTTGACCGCCGCGGCGATTCTCAGCTTTGCACTGCCCGCGAGCGGACAGCTCGCTATTCGCGGCGAGACGATTTACACGATGGCGGGACCACCGATCAAAGACGGCGTCATCCTGATTGACGGGGCGAAGATTTCGAAGATCGGCCCGGCCATGTCGGTGCCCGTGCCGGCGGGCACGAAGACGCTGAGCGCGAAGGTCGTCACGCCCGGGCTGATCGACGCTCACAGCGTGGTCGGTCTCTCGGGCTACCTGAACCAGAAACAGGATCAGGACCAGCTTGACCCGAGCGAGCCGATGCAGCCGGAGCTGCGGGCGATCGACTCGTACAACTCGCAGGAGCGGCTCGTTGAATGGGTTCGCGGATTCGGCGTCACGACGCTGCACACCGGGCACGCACCCGGCGCACTGATTTCCGGCCAGACGATGATCGTCAAGACGACCGGCAATACGGTGGACGAAGCCGTGCTCAAGCCGGTGGCGATGGTGGCGGCGACACTGGGCGAGGGGGCGCGCGTGCAGGGCAAGGATGCCGAGAAGAAATCGCCCGGAACGCGGTCGAAGGCGATCGCGATGCTCCGCGAGCAACTGGTCAAGGCGCGCGAGTATCAGCGCAAGCAATCCGCGACCGACGAGAGCAAGCGGCCGGATCGCGATCTGCGGCTCGAGACGATGGTGCGCGTGCTGAAGGGCGAGCTGCCGCTGCTGATCTCGGTGCAGCGATCGGCGGACATCATGTCGGCGCTGCGCGTGGCGAAGGAATTTGAGATCAAGATCGTGCTCGACGGCGCGGCGGAGTCATACCTGTTGATCGATTCGATCAAGGCGGCCGGCGTGCCGGTCATCATCCATCCGACGATGACCCGCAGCGGGCACGGCGAAACCGAAAACCTGAGCATGGAGACCGCCGCGAAGCTCGTGAAGGCGGGAATTCCGGTCGCACTGCAGAGCGGCTACGAGGACTACGTCCCCAAGACGCGGGTCGTGCTGTTTGAGGCGGGCGTCGCGGCATCGAACGGCCTGACGTTCGAGCAGGCGCTCGCGACGATCACGATCGACGCGGCGAAGCTGCTGGGAATCGCCGACCGCGTTGGATCGCTGGAGGTCGGCAAGGACGCCGACGTAGCGCTATACGACGGCGATCCGTTTGAGTACACGACCCACTGCACGGGCGTCGTCATCAACGGCAAGGTCGTCAGCAGCGAGGCCCGCTAGACGGGTCAACCCGTCTTGAGGTTTCCGCTTCCGCCGCCGCCGAGCGTTTCCATCAGCTTGATCGCCGCCGGACCGCCGAGCACAACCATGATGGCGGGAAAGATGAAGACAATCAGCGGCAACAACAACTTCACTGCCGTCTTCTGGGCCCGCTCCTCGGCACGCTGGCGGCGCTTGGTGCGAAGGGCCTCGGCCTGATTGCGGAGGGCCTTGGCGACCGACGTACCGAGCTTCTCGGCCTGGCTGATAACCGCAACAAGCGACTTCATCTCGACGACGCCGGTGCGATCACCCATGCGCGTCAGGGCTTCGGAGCGCGGGACGCCCATTTGCGTTTCGACGGTCGCGATCTGCATCTCCTCCGACAACTCGGGATAGACGTGCCGCATCTCGTCGCCGACGCGCTGGACGGCGGCATCGAGGCCAAGCCCGGCCTCGACCGAGACGACGAGCAGGTCGAGCGAGTCGGGCAGACCGTTGCGAATCTTCTCGCTGCGGCCGTGGATGGCGAGCCAGAGCCAGCCATTCGGCCCAAGAAATCCGAGACCGGCCGCAAAGGCGCCGAGGCCTAGGATGCTGGTCATCTGCTTGCCGGCAGAGAGCGCATAGAAAGCGACGAGCAGGCCGAAGACGGCGCCCAGCGCCGTCTTACTCGCCAGGAACATCAGCGGCGCGTTCTCGCGGCGGAAGCCCGCGTTGGCGAGTTTCATGCGAAGCGTGTTCGACTCCTCGGCCGACTTGGGCATCATCGGTTTTGACAGCAGCGGCGCGGCGCGTGCGAACATGCTCGCCTTGGCCGCGGCTTCCTTCGCGGCACGCATCAGGGCGGCCGTATCGCGATCCTTGCCGGCCGTGACGAGGCGACGTTCGACGGCGCCGTCCTTCTCGCTCTTGGCGGGCCAGAGCGAGTAGGCAATCATGGCGACGGCGGCGACGATCAGTACGGTAACGCTGACGATTTCCATGGCTGTATCCCGATCTAGACCTTGATGTTCACGATCTTCTTAATCATCGCGAGGCCCAGCAGCTGCGCGGTGAGGGCACCGGCGAGCATGTACTGGCCGAGGCGCGTTTCAATCAGAACGCGACCGTATTCCGGGTTAATGACCTGTTCGAGCGCGAACACGATGAACGGCAGCGCGAAGAGCACCCAGCCGCTGAGGCGGCCTTCGGCCGTCAGGGCCTTCACCAGGCCGAAGAGCTTGATGCGCTCGCGGATGACTCCGCCGATGTTGTCGAGGACTTCGGCAAGATCGCCGCCCGTCGTGCGCTGAATGAGCACGGCCGTGACAAACATGCGGACGTCCAGGAGCTCGACGCGGCCGGCCATATTGAGCATGGCTTCTTCGATCTTGATGCCGAGGTTTTGCTCGTAAAAGATGCGCGCGAATTCGGTTCCGCACGGGTCGGGCAACTGCTGCGAAACGACGTGGATGGCGCTGGGGAGCGAGTGGCCGGCCCGCAGGGCCTGACCCATCATGTCGAAGACATCGGGCAGCTGGTTGAGCAGCTTGTTGATCCGCCACTTGCGTTTGATGACGACGAACAGCAACGGCAGAAACGCAGCGACGATTCCCGATACGATGCGAACGAGGAAACTGGAATCGAGCAGGTAGAGCCCGAGATAAACGGCGGCGCCGAGGCCGACCATGTTGACGATGAAGGCCGTGGCGATCCACGGGAGGTTAGCCTGATCGAGCGAGCGCTGCAGCCAGGGGATGAATTTGAGCCGGCTGAGGGCGGTCTGGATCGTCGATGACGCGGCCTTCTGCTGCCGCAAGATCGACTCGTGGGCCGCCATTTCGTTTCGGCCGCCATGGGCCCCGGGCGAGCGCTCCTTCAGGCGCTGCTCGACCTTCTTCGACTCGGGCTTGCGAAGGTCGTGAACGGCCTGATAAATGCCATAGGCCAGCAGCGTCGATCCGGTCAGCGGCAGGCCGTAGAGCGTCGCCATCTGAACCAAGTCGGATTGTGCGAGCATGTAAAACATATCCCCCGATCCCCTTCGCTACGTCGCCGGCACTGAATCGCCGGCGCGGTTGATCACTCCTCTTTGTCGGCCATCAGGACACGGCGTTCGAAAATCTGCGGATCGATCGCGGCGCCGTGCGAGTTCAGCCGTTCGAGAAACGCCGGTCGAAGGCCCGTGGCGATGAAATGACCGAACGCACGGCCGCTCGAATCGATGCCGAGCTGCTCGAACTTGAAGATCTCCTGCATGGTGACGGTGTCACCTTCCATGCCCTGCACCTCGGTGATCGACATGATTTTTCTCGGGCCGCCCGTGAGCCGGGCGGAGTTCACGAGCAGGTGGATGGCCGAGGCGAACTGCTGGCGAATGGCTTTCACGGGCAGATCGAAGCCGGCCATCATGACCATCGTCTCGACGCGCTGCATGGCGTCGCGCGTCGAGTTGGCGTGAATCGTGGTGAGCGAGCCGTCGTGGCCAGTGTTCATGGCCTGGAGCATATCGAGCGTTTCCGGGCCTCGGCACTCGCCGACGACGATGCGATCGGGCCGCATACGCAACGAGTTGATGAGCAGATCGCGGATGGCGATGCGGCCCTTGCCTTCGATGTTGGGCGGGCGCGACTCGAGACGGACGACGTGCGGCTGCCGAAGCTGCAGCTCGGCGGCGTCTTCAATGGTGACGATGCGGTCGGTGTCGGGGATGAAGGTCGAGAGATTGTTCAGCAGGGTCGTCTTACCCGAGCCGGTACCGCCGACGACGATGATGTTCAGGGCCGAATGCACACAGGCCTTGAGGAAGCCGACCATTTCGGCCGGAACGCTCTTGAGTCGGAGGTAGTCGTCCCAGGTAATGGGGTCCTTGCCGAATCGCCGAATGGACATTGAAGGACCGTCGATCGCGAGCGGCGGAATGATGGCGTTGACGCGCGAACCGTCTTTGAGGCGGGCGTCGACCATCGGCGTCACTTCATCGCAGCGCCGGCCGACCGAGGAGCAGATCTTGTCGATGATGTGCAGCAGGTGGCCGTTGTCGCGAAAGCGGACATTGCATTCCTGCAGCTTGCCCTTGCGCTCGACGTAAACCTGCTTCGGGCCGTTGATGAGAATGTCGCTGATGCTCGGGTCTTTCAGGAGCGTTTCGAGCGGCCCGAGGCCAAACGTCTCGTCGAGAATTTCCTCGATGAGGCGCTGGCGGTCATTCACATTGAGCAGGGCGTTTTCCTGCTGGCAGAGCCCGGCGACGGCGGCGCGGACTTCTTCGCGGACTTCCTCCCCGGAGCGCTGGCTCAGGACGGTGAGGTCGAGTTGCTCGACGAGCTTGCGGTGGATGCGGCTCTTCAGGTCGTACCACTGGTCGGAATGGTCTTCCTGCTTGGGCTCGGGCTTGCGTGCGCCGGCTGCGTGCTGCGGCGGGCTGACCGACCCCGGCCGCGGTGGCATTGACATCGGCGGGGCCGGCGTGGACGGGGCCGGTATGGGCGGCGCCTTCGGCAGCTTGAGAAGCGTCGATCCTGATTTTCCGAACATGTGTCCCCCCTTCCGATCTTGTTACTCCGTCGGTCGCGAATGCGTCATCCCGCCGCGCCGGCGGTAGAGAGTCCCTGCGCGGCCGCAGCCGCCTCGCGTTTGCCGCCGCCGAAGAGCCGGCCGAGCATGCCGCCCGATTTTGCCGGCTGCGGGGCCGTGTGTGCGCCGTGTATCTTCGTTGCGAGCTCGCGGATGGCCTGTCCGATCTTCGTGCGCCCATCCTCGGCGGCCAGCGGTCGGCCGACGTTGATCGTGGCACTGACCGTCTTCCAATCGTCCGGGAGGCGATGAAACAGCTTGTGGCCGAGCGTGCTCTCGACCTGCTCGGGCGAGAGGTGGCCCGACTCGCGGCCGACGCGATTGCAGACGAACTGCAACCGGTTGGCGGAAAAACCCTGCCCGATCAACTCCTGGAGCATGCGATCGGTATTGCGGACGCTGGTCACGAGGAGCTGCAGGACCATCAGGTTGAAGTCGGCGAGGTCGAGGATCATTCGCCCGCCGGGGTCGCTTCGCATCGGCCCGTCGACCACGACGTAAGCGAACATATCCTGCAGCACGGAGATGACGTTGGCGCAGTGGGCGGCGGTGACGCCTTCGGCCTGCTGAAACGTGTGCGGCCGGGCGAGTACATGCACGCCGCTTTCGTGCTTGACGAATGCTTTCTCGATCATCTGCGGGTCGATCTGGTCGGGTGTGGCGCAGAGGTCGGCAACGGTGAATTGCGGCTCGAGATCGAGCAGCGTGGCGACCTGGCCGAAGCGGAAGTCGAGATCGAGCAGGGCGACTTTCCTTTCGGATTCGACAAGCGAGGCGAGTTCGACGGCGAGGTTGGTGGCGAGGAACGTGGCGCCGACTCCGCCGGAACTTCCGACGACCGACACGAGCTTGCCGCGCTGCTTGGTGACGGTGCGCTCGGAGGATACCTGAGTGAGTAACTCGCGAAGCTCGTCGACGTTCAGCGGCGGGCGGGCGGCGTCGGGAGCGGCACGCTTTGTCCAGACGAGAAAGCCGCGCAGGCCGACTTTCATGGCCCGCAGCAGAACGTCGCCGTCGGTCGTGCCACTGATCGCGATGACCGGCACGCGTGATGGACCGGCGGCGATCTGGGCGATCACATCCAGAACGACTTTGGCGGCCGGATCGAGATGTGCAACCAGGGCATCGCATGGAAACTGGCCAACGGCCTGCGTGAGCAGGCCGGGGTCATCGAGCTCGGCGACGAGCCGTACGTCGGGCGCCGAGAGCAACGCCTGGCGCAGTTCGACCGCGGCGCCCTCATCGGCGTTGAACAGGATGACCCGAATCGGTGCTCCCATGGCTGCCCCCATGCCTCCCCGCGTGCGCCGCGGCCTTCAAAACCACGGCGCACGCACCCGGGCGACTACTTGATCAGTCGCACGGGACGCTTTCCTCCCAACTGTTCAAATATCGAATTCAACTGCGACATGTAAAGCGGCCGGCCGTCTGGACCCGGAGCGCTATCGGCGTAGTAGTACTCGCCGTTGCCGATATTAGCGACGGAATTGAGAAGGTCCGGATCGGCATCGCCGCCGAGGCCGATGGCGTAGATCGTCATATTCTGGGCCGCTGCGGCGGTAGCGCGGTCGATGGTGTAGGCGTCCGGCGACATCGCGCCGCTGCCGACGTTCGGCTTGCCGTCGGTCAGCAAGATGATGGTCTTGGCCGCGGCACTGCGGGCACGAGTGCTCGTCAGCTCATTGATGCCGTACTGGAGTCCGGCACCGATGTTGGTCGTGTTATCGTAGTGCCCGGCCTGGCGCTGGTAGAGCGTGCTCGGAATGACCGCCAGTGCGCTGGCAAGCGACTGACCAGGTCCGGGAATCGTGAGGTTCACCTCGTGCCGCGCCGACGTCGCGAAGACCTCAAGCGAGCAACGATCCTGGGTATCGAGATTGACGATCAGATCGATCATGGCCTTGACCGCATCCTTGGCCGACGTGATCGGCATCTCGGGACAGTCGGCCAGATCCGGGCAGTCCGTATGATTCGCCCAGCGCTCGAGCATGTAATTCACCGTCGTCTTCAGCCCATATCGATAGCGCAAGTTGTTGTCCGTGTAGTACATCTGTGTGTTGTTGGCTGAGACGTAGGAGACGTAATCGTTGTACGATCCATCCGGCCATGGCCAGGCGATCGTGCTGGTCAATTCTCCGGAATCGACATTGTTGTCGCCATTGCCCGTGCCAGTGTATTTCCCTCCCGACTTGCCGCTCTTCCAGCCGGCGACACCCAGCAAGACCTTCACGCGGTTGGTGTAGAGCGTGAAGTTGCTGTCAGCGGAGCCGGAGAGCAGGGCGGTTCGCTCCGCCGACGAATATCCGCTCGTGGTCAGGTTCTCGGTCACGTCTGTGCTGGTGCACGTGCTGCTTCGAGGAATGTAATAGAGGCCCCAATCGGTCGCCGGATTGTATTGCCCGAGCGTGAGCGCCGTACCCCAATCCGTCATCCACGCGAGGCGCGGACCTGCGGCGTTCGGGCTGCCGCCGGTCGCCTCTTCGTTCGGATCGGGATTGCCCTTGGTGCTGCGCGGCGGTCCAGCGCCGTTGGAGGGCTGTGCCTCGTTGGCGGTGGTGCTGCTCGGCGGCGACGACGGGTTACTTCCATTGCGAATTCCCGCCCGGCCGCGCGTGGAGGGCAGTTTCGTCCAGATGTCCTTCAGGTTGACCTGAACTGCGGGCCGCGTACCCTGGATTTCAGAAGTAAAATTCTTGTAGTGACGCAGCTCGCTGTCATCGTTCATGCTGCCCGAAAGATCGAAGACGATGGCGATGTCGCGCGGGACGAGCATGGCCGTCGCGCTGGCAGAGATGCTGGCGCCATTGGGGAAGAGCAGACTGCCGAACATGAGCGGCACCTTCGGGTGCTGCGCATCGGACCCGTCCCGCCGCACCGTGACCTTCAACGCGTCGTACGGCTGCACGTTTTCCTGGAAGTTGTACTTCGCGCCATTCAGAATGGCGTGGCCGAAGACGACGTCGGTTGTGGCGTGGACGAACGCGGCCGTTCCGCGAACCTTGTTTTGTGCGGCGACGGCGGCGGCGGTCTGGCGCGCGTTGTTGGTGGCGTTCTCGCCGGAGCCGAGCTGCAGCGCTCCCGCGAGGGCGGCGGCGTCGGCGGCGGCCTGAAGTTCGCCGCGCGTGTTGAACTCAATGCCGGTGTCGACCGTCAGGGCCATGGCCCCCAGGCCCACGAGCCCGCCGAATACGGCGGTTTGGACGACGGCGGTCCCTCGCCGTCCGGACTTCCGGTTGCGACTCCAAAAACTTCTCATCGTTCACCCTCCCCTGCACGCTCGGATTGCGAAACAACCACGGTGCTCCAAGCGGGGTTGCAGCACGCAATCGCGCAACCCTGGCTCGGCCGAATGCAATCCGAGGTCTCTCCCCGGTATTTCCCGCAGCCTCCGTGCGGCCGGCGGTGAACGTGTTCGGTGGGCCCTGCCCCTGGTCGGGGGCTATCGGCCGACTACTGGTTCTCCGCGTCGTCGTATGACATTCCGTGCGGTCCGCGCAGCGAGGTCGCCATCGGGGCTGCCGCCGGCGCGGCGTTCATGTCGGGTCCTTCAGGATAGACGTTCACTGGCAGATCGGTTCGAGGGACGCCACGACCCTTGATGTCCGGCGGCGGGCCGCCGCCCACGAGCTGTCCGCCGAAGAAGAGCTCTTCGTCGGTCGGATCATGCATGTTCTGGCCCGGCACCGGTCCGACCTGCTGCGGATCGAGCGGCGCGGCGAGTTCGGGAGTCACAAGGACGACAAGTTCCGTCTCTTCTTTGCGATAGGTGACCGATGAGAACAGTGTCCCAATCACCGGAATGTCGCCCACGCCAGGGATCTTGCTGGCCTGCGCCCGGACGGCCTCGTTCAACAGGCCGGCCATCGCGAAGGTTTGTCCGTTTCCGACTTCGAGCGTGCTCTCGAATCGCCGCACCCGAAACGCTGGGATTGCGAACCCGGTCACGATGATTCCCTGTGTCGGATCGACGTCGCTGACTTCCGGCGCGACGATGAGGCGGATCCTCTGGCTCGCCTCGATGTAGGGCGTGAAGTCGAGCTGGATCCCGAATTTCTTGTACTCGACGGTGAAGGTGTTCTGCAGGGCGAGCGGAATCGGGATTTCACCGCCAACGAGGAACGAAGCCTTTTGGCCGTTGAGGCAGACGAGGTTCGGCTCGGCGAGAATGCGAACCAGCGAGTTCTGGCGCAGGGCCTGGACGAAGAACTGCAACTCGGCCCGCGGGAAGCCAAACGTCAGATTCTGAGCGTTGACGCCGTTCTGGTACGGAAGCAGGGTAAAGACCTGCTGGCCGTTGAGAAGGTTTACCAGGCCGCGGTTCTGGACGAACGTCGGGTTGATCTGGTTGAGGTTGTTGGCGAGGAAGAAGTCGCGCATCCAGGTCGCGCCGCCGGTGAACCAGTTGAAACCCAGCTCGCGGAGCGCCGCCTTGTTCACCTCGGCAACCGTGCAGCGAATCTGCACCTGCTGGACGCCGGCGACGGTCATCTGGTTGCGAACCTTGCCGGGGCTGAGCAGTTCGGCGATTTCGGTGATGCGTGCGGCCGTCGTCGCGTCGGGCACCGCGCCCGTCAAGATGATGGTGTCGAAGAGGCTGCGGGCCTGCACCTTGGCCGTCGGCGCGTTGTTCTTGATAATCTGATCGAGCAATTCGACGTTTACTTCGACCAGCAGGTCATAGATGAGCTGCTGACCGTCGGCAGCGATCAGGACAAGCTGCGTGGTGCCGAATTTCTTTCCGGTTGCGACGACGTCGGTCGGCGACAGAACCACGACGTCGGCAACTTCGGGCTGCGCGATCGAGGCCTTGTCGATCGGGCGGTTCAGCTTCAGAACGACGGACTTGTCCTTGACGATTCGAAGAGTCTTCGCGCCGGCCTCCGGCGACTGGACCGTGGCCGTCAGCGGCCCGGCCGGCGGGGCGACATCCACCGTTCCGACGTTTTGGGAGTTGGGGGCTGCTGAAGCCGGGGCATTCGTCCGCGGGGCAGAGCTTCCCATCTGAACGGATTCGGGCGGGGGCTCGTCGGAAGGCGCGCCGCGATTGGCGACGGCGCCGCTTCGACCCAGGTCGAAGGCGAGCTTTTCGGTCGGGGGCACGGGCAGCGATTCGGCCGACGCCCGGCTCCACGGCTGGAGCATCGCGAGGCCCGCGACAGCGAGCAACACCATGCAGCGCGCCCGCCGCGGCAATCCGCGACGGCCATCATCCACAAGCAGGGTGGGCCGCGACGGCGCGGCCATCATCCGTGATTTCGACATCCGCTTGGGTGCGGGAAT
>CAZONT010000063.1:0-20328 GCA_964581285.1 uncultured Planctomycetaceae bacterium
CGTTGTCGGGCAGGTCGGTGTCGAGCAGGTAGAGCGGGACGCGGCCGACCTGGACTTTCCACGCGGCGATCTTCACCGTGCGGGTGCCGACTTCGAGCTGGATGGTGAGCTGGCGGTCGTCGTCTTTCGTGACGCGGGTAATGGGCATCTGGAAGAAGTCGAGCGAGGGGTACTCTTCGACTTGCAGGCCGTCGTGGGCGAGTCGCTGGTGGAAGTATCCCTGGCGATAGAGCAGGCCGATTCCGACGAGCGGGAGTCCGAGGTCGCTCGCACTTTTCAGGTGGTCGCCGGCGAGGACGCCGAGGCCACCGGAGTAGACCGGCAGGCACTCGTGGATGCCGAATTCCATGGAAAAGTAGGCGACGGTGATGTGGCCGCCGTTGTTGGCGTACTGGGGGAACTTTTCGTCGAACCAGGACTTGCGGGTTTCATAGACGTAGAGGCGGTCGAGGACGCGATCGAGATGGGCGATGTAGGCGGCGTCGGCGGCGATCTGCTCGAGACGTTTTCCGCTGAGGAGCGAGAGCATCTTGACGGGGTTGTGCTCGACTTCTTCCCAGAGGTCGGGGTCGAGCTGGCGGAAGAGATCGGCGGCGTCGGTGTTCCAGCTCCACCAGAGGTTGTATGCGAGTTCGCGGAGGCGCAGGAGGGTCTTGGGGAGGGAGGGTACGACCGTAAATGTACGAATATGCATCATCGACGCTCAGCTTTCGGGCATAGGGCCGCAGGGTAAACGCAACTGGTGAAACGTTGTAGCGTGCGGCGGAGGGGGGCGTTCGTCAAGGCGCGAGGCCGTGTGGACGAGCGCCGGCCGATGGTGTGGTCAATGGATTGCGAGGTTGAGGAAGGGCTGGATGTCGGCGCCGTTGGATGCGCCGTCGCAGTTTGCGTCGGCTCTGGCGACGCGCCAGGGGGTTGGATCGAGGCCGAGGAGGACGTCCACGAAGATAGGTATGTCGAGGGCGTCAACCTGAGCGTCGTCATTCAGATCGGGGGAGGCGGCGACTGTTACCGTGAAGGTGCAGTTGGCGGTGTTGCCAGCGGCGTCGGTGGCGGTGTACTCGATCGTGGTGACGGAGCCGTTGGTGAAGAGTGATCCGGGCGGCGGGCCGGACGTGCGGGTCACAGTGGGTTCCACGCAGTTGTCGTTGGCAGTGGGCGGAGTCCACGTCACGAGGGCGGTGCAGTTTGACGAGTCGACGTTCGTGAGGATGTTGGTGGGGCATGCGACGAATGCCGGGGCAGATTCGTCGATCTGCGTCTCGAACTGAACTGAGTTGGAGACGTTGCCGCAGCCGTCGGCGACGGTGACGGTGATCGTGGCCGTGCAGTCGCCCGTGGTGGAGGCGGAGGGGGTGAGTTGGCCGGAGCAGTTGTCGATTGCGGCCATCAGTGCGGCGGCCTTGGCGGCGGCTTCGGCCGCGGACTGCGAGGCGAAGACGGCGGCGATGGGTGGCGGCGATCCGATGACCGGGCCGCTGGTGTCACTGACGCTGATGAGCTGAGCGCACGAGGCGAGATTGCCGCAGGCGTCGGTGGCGGTCCAGGTTCGCGTGAGCGTGTAGGCGTTCGGGCAGGGGCCGGGCTCGGTGGACTCCGCCAATGCCGGGACGATGGCGCCGTCGCAGGCGTCAGTTGCGGTGACGGACGCGGGAGGGGGAATCTCGGAGGGGCACTGCACGTCGAGATTGGACGGGCAGGCGGCGAGCTGCGGCGGCACACGGTCGATGCGAGTGGACGCGAGGTCGACGGTCGACGCGAGGACCGGCTCGGCCAGGTCGTTGCTCAGCTTTGTGATGGCGTCGTCCGGGCCGTTCTGCCGCCAGGAGACGAGGTTGGGCGTCGGTGTGCAGAGATCGGCCAGGACGATGAAGGTGAAGCGGGCCATCGTGACGGGTGCGGTCGTGCCGGTTTCGCCGTCGTTGATGCCGACGGCGTAGTCGATGGTGCCGAGCGTGGGGTTGGTCGCGACGTAGATCTGGCGGAGGAACGGGGCATCGCCGGGATCGGTGGAGGCGAGTTCGAGGAAGTTCGTGTTGTAGGAGAGGAAGAACTGACCGCCGACGACAACGGACGTTGCAGCGGAGACGTTCACTGAGACGACAAGTTGCTCGCCGGAAGAGCAGGCGGATGGGAGTGCGAGGGCGAGAGTGGCGTGATGGTTCACGACGAGTACGGTTGGGTTCGTCGTGATCGAGCCGCAATTGTTGCTGACGACGCAGGTGTAGGTGCCGGCATCGGTGAGCTCGGCGGCGTCGATTGAGTAGGTCGCGTCGGTCGCGCCTTCGATGGGGAACGCGTCCTTTATCCACTGATAACTCAGGCCGCCGCCGGTCGCCGAGACGCTCAGGGTGATGTCGCTCCCGACACCGATTGCGGGGCTGGTTGGTTGGATGAGGATTTGTGGATTCGTGTGAATTTCGAGGGTGACGTTCGTGGTTGTTGACGCGGTGCAGGGGGCGACGGGATTGGCGGTGAGCGTCAGTTGAACCGACCCGGCGGCGACGTCTTCGGTCGAGGGCGTGTAGATGGCGTCGAGGTTGTTGGCGTCGTCGAATGCGCCGGTGCCGCTCGATGACCAGTGAGCAGATGCGGAGCTGCTAATCGCACCGGTGAGCGGGACAGGGGTCGTGTTGCACGTGACGTAGGGGCCGCCGGGGTCACCGAGCGGCGCTGCGGTGATCGACAGCGATGCGATGGCGGTGGCGGGCGTGGTGCAGGGCGTGGCGGGGAAGGCGGTGAGTGAGAGCGTCACTGAACCGGCGACGAGGTCAGCGGGACCGGGGGCATAGCTCGTGAAGAGGCTTGCCGAGTCGGTGAAGTTGCCGTCGCCGGCGGAGGACCAGGCAACGGCAGATTGATCGTTGGCCGTACCGCTGATGGCAACGCCGGGCGAGTCGGCGCAGATGACGTAAGGACCGCCGACGTCGACGCTGGGATTCTTGCGGATGATCAGTGTGGTGGTGGAGATCGCCGCGAGCGCACACGGTGCGGCGGGCTGAGCTGTCAGCGCGATCGTGACCGAGCCGGCGGCGATGTCATCGATGCTGGGGGTGTATTCGGTGTTCAGTGAATCGGCGTTTGCGAATGCACCGGTGCCGTCGGATTGCCACGCAATGCCGGTGGTATTCGCGGCGAGGCCGGTGACGGCTACGGGTGTGGCTTCGCATGTCGCGTAAGGACCGCCGGCGTCGGCAGTCGGGGAACCGGCGACAGTCAGTGTTGCGAGGTGAGAGATGGCGCGACCGCCGCAGGCATCCGTGACGACGCAGTTGTAGCTGGCGGCTGCGTCCGCCGCTGTGACGGGATTGATGCTGAGAATGCTGGAGTCGGCTCCGGAGATGGCGCCGCCGTTTGAGAGCATCGAAGTTCCCCGCCGCCATCGGTAGGCAAGCGGTCCAACTCCGGAGGCGGCGACTTCCAACGAGGCGGGGTCGCCTTCACAGACGAGTTGGTCGGCGGGTTGGGTGGTGACGATCGCGGGCGCCGGGCCCCACTGGGCGGTGTGTGGTGCGAGCAGTCCGCCCGCGGAGAAGAAGCTGCCTCCTGCGATGAGGTAGCCCTCGAACGAGTTGAGGGCGAGCACGTCGGTGTCGGTGCCGATGCCGAGCGGCTGCCAAGTCGTGCCGTTCCAGCGGGCGATGCGGTTGGCATCGCTGGCGTCGGGGAGCCGGATGAAGTTTCCGCCGACGACCAGCTCGCCCGCATGGACGGTGAGGGCGAGGGGGACGCTGTTCATGTGGCGGCCGCCCATGTTGTTCCAGGATGTGCCGTTCCACTGGGCGATGTTGTGGGCGTCGGCGCCGCCGGCGTCTGGGAATTGGCCGCCGACGATCAGAGTATTGTTGTATACAGTCATTGCGTCGATGTAGCCGAAGCCGGGTACCCCGGTTCCGATCGGCTGCCAGATCGTGCCGTTCCATTGGGCGAGACAATTGATGCTGTTACCGCCGGCCGTGGTGAAGAGTCCGCCGGCGATGACGTTCCCGGCGTAGGAGGCGAGGGCCTGGACGTAGGGGAATGATCCACCGACGCCGCTGCCGAGGGACTGCCACGCGGCGCCGTTCCAAGCCGCAACGTTGTTGGCGGAGACGGGGCCGGCGGTGGTGAAAAGTCCGCCGACGATGAGGTTGCCGTTGTGAACGGTAAGACTGGCGACGACGCCATTGACTCCGACATCGAGCGGCTGCCAGGTCGTTCCATTCCAGGCGGCCACGGCGGGTGAGGAGATCCCGCCCGCGGTTGTGAAGCGGCCGCCGGCGATGAGGCGGCCGTCGAAGGAAGTGAGGGCGAGGACGTCGTCGTTGACGCCGCCGTCGAGCGGCTGCCAGGCTGTGCCGTTCCAGGCGGCGATGTTTGCGACTGGAGTTGCTCCGGCGTTTGAGAACGACCCGCCGACGATGAGTTGGGGCGCGAGGGGGCCGGGGCCGTCCGGGTCCCACGTCGTCGTGGCGAATGCCACGCCGTTCAGGGAACTGAGGGCGATGTCCGGTTGCCAATCGTTGGTGCACTGGGCATGTGCGCGCGGGACCGGCGCGAGCAGGCCGACGAACGCGACGATGCCAATCCGCAAACGGGCGATCGTGCGCACGGCCGGCAGCCGTGGCGCTAGCGCTGCTGCTTCCTCCATCCACGCCGCCTCCCGACAGGTACCCCGCGAGCGGTGAAATCATCCACGCTGCCGTCGATATTTTTCGCGACGGCCGCGCGCGAGGGGTCGAGGCCTCTTTAGAGAACGCTCGAGAATCGCGAAAAATTGCCTGATTGACGCGGATGTCGTCGCCCTGCGCGCGATCAATCGGTGCGCCGGGTGAAAGACTCGGAACGAACTTTTTTTACGATCCGGTTATCTCAGAATAGAAGTTCCGAGCGGTGCACTCCCGGTCGCCACTTGAGTATATGCGACGCCCGGGTGCGTTCAAAACATGTTAGGGCGTGTGAAATTGCGGAGGCGGAGCGGTTCGGAGAATTGAGCGACGAAAGATTCTTCTCGCTTGGCGTGGCTGCACGTCATCCGAGCGGGCTAGGGCCCGTTGATCCTGAGTGTGCGTGGACACGCGCGCCCCTTAAGTGAAAGTACTAACTCGGTTGGGTTTTCACGGTCGTAGAGTGGGAGCGGTACGAAGCAGAGTCGGAAATTTGCGCGACAGGCATCGGGGAAATCATGGTGTCGGTTGAAATGTGAATTTGGCTATTGAACATCCGAATAAATTTGATTGGAGCGGCACAAATTCGTTGAACGACAACGCAGTACTTGATAAACTGCAGACTGCTCGGGTGGGCCGCATACTTGATCGCCCGACCGATCCAGCGAAGACAACGGCGATAAGTAATGTGCGGTTTGCGGCGCGTTGAAACGCGCGGAAGGTGAGAGAGCATCCGATCTGGACCGCTCGAGCCGGTGGAAGATTGGCGACAGGATTCTGGCGCCAGGAGGCAGAAGCACATGTTGAGAACTCATTCGCGACGTTGGGGCGGACGACTTGTGACGGTGGTCGGGATCCTGATGCTGGCGGGAACGGCGCAGGGCGCGCTGATCAACGTCGGCCAGACACTTTTCCCGGCGCCCGGCGAGGCGGACCCGGCCGGTCCGTTCATCGTGGTGGCGTCTCTGACGCAGCCGTTCAACGCGGGGACGTTCAGCGGGGTACTGACGTCGGAGGTGCTGACCGGCGATACGTCGAATCCGCTGGGCGGCGTGACATTCACCTATCGTGTATCGAACAGCCCGAACAGCCAAAACGTCGAAGCACGACTGACGGTGAATGGCTATACCGGGTGGTTGACTGATGGTGGATATCAATTGCCGTTGACCGGGCTGAGTCCCGCGCTGGCTGATCGGCAGACGGCGGATGTCGTTGGCTTCAGCTTCCTTGCGGCGCCGCTGGGCGTCGGACCGATCCAGCCGGGACAGCAGAGCACGCTGCTTGTCGTTCAGACGAATGCACCGACCTGGACGGGTTCGTTTGCGTCGGTCATCGATGGTACCGTGGCGACGATCCCGACGTTTGGACCGGCACCGGAGCCGGCGACGCTGTCTTTGCTGGCGTTGAGCGCCCTGGCGATGATTCGACGGCGGAGATAGGCGGCTCGCAGTTTCGGGCGATTTCAGAATCAAGCAGCGTCGTCGAGAAATCGGCGACGCTTTTTTTGTCGGCGGGGATGGGAAGTTGATCGCGAGCGCGAGAGGGGATGTCGCGCATTTGGCACGGGCGGTTAGCATTGGGGGATGCTCAAGAGTGAGCTTGAGTCGAGCGGGGCGGCGGGCGAGTCCGCCAAGGGCGGACGGGCGCGGCGGGAGCGGTATGCCTGGCGAGCCCTGTTTGACGCGGGACGGCTGCTACTGACATTTGACGTGCAGCCGCGTGGGCTGGACGCACGGCGGGCCGGGGCGGTCATCGGGTGGGTGGTGCCGATCAGCCTGCTGGTTGGGCTGGCGTGGGCGGGTACTTTTCGGGCGACCTGGCGGCTGTACGGGGAGGTCGAGGGGATTCCGATCCTTCCGGCGCTGTGCGTGATTCTCTTGGAGGCATTCGTCACGGGGCGATACCTGCCGCTGGCGCTGGCGCGGGTGGTCGACATCATCGACGCGGGTGCGCCGGGGCGCGGGACGCCGGGTTCGTTCGTGCCGCCGATGATCAATGATCTGTCGTCGCCACCGCGGTTGCGCGGGACGCTGATGCTGGTGCTGATCGTGCTGACGCAATTCGGGATGATCGCCAGCTTGCGGAACTACAACCCCTGGTGGCCGCCGAACGATGACTGGCGTCATTACTTCAACTTTCTCTATCCCAACCCGATCTATCGGCCGTTGCTGCTGGCGCCGCTCTGGGGGCGGTGGGCGATCCTGCTGGCGGCATGCATCGGGCGGACGGCGGAGCGGGCTGATCCGGACGTGGTGGCGATCAGCCGGGCGATGACGCCGGGGCGCTTGCTACGGCATGCGATCCTGCCGCTGTTGTTGTCGTGCATCTACTTCAGCCGCGAACGAAACTTCCTGATCGGGGCGGTGATCGCGCTGGTGGTGTTTGCGGTCAGCTACGTGGCGTGCGTGTTGATGGCGCGGCAGCTCGGCGGGCAGACGCGGGCGACGCTGCTGGCGACGGGACAGGTGGCACAGATCGTGTTTCTGGCAACCTATCGCGCGATGTGGCCGCAGATATACTTGTAGTCGCGGCCGGTCGGCCGTTCGGGATTGGAACACTCGCGGCTCGTCGGGGGAGGACGGACCGCTGAACGCCGATCGCCGTGATGAAGCTGGTCGAGTTCGACATATCACCTCCGGAGCGCGAGTTGCGGCCTCTGCCGCGGCCGCTGGTGGCCCCGGCGGCGGGGCTGGCGGCGGGGATTGCGTTTGACAATTGGGTTTCGGCGGGGGCGACCGTGCTGTGGGGCGCGGTTGTCGTCGCGGGCGCGGCGGCGGTTGCCGCGCTACGTTGGCAGCGGGCCTGGCCCGTGGCGATCGGCATCGTTTTCTTCGCACTCGGGATGGCGCGGTACGACCTGGCAATGAATCGCTGGGCCAGAGACCACGTTTCGCGGTATGTCGGCGAGCGGCCGATCCTGGGGACGATTCGCGGCGAGATCGTCGATGTGCCGGAGACCTATTCGCCGGGGGCGGGCGCGGCGGCGCGAGCGTACGAGTCGCTGCCGCGAACGAGGTTCGTGATTCAGGCGCGCGAGTGGATTGATACGGCTGGGAACGCGCGGCCGGCAAGCGGGAAGGTGCTGACGCATGCGTCGCCGCCGCGGACGGAACTGGAGCCGGGCGATGAGGTGCGGGTGTTCGGGCTGGTGTCGCTGATTCCAGGGCCGGCGAACCCGGGGGAATATGACCGGCGGCTGCAACTGGCGCGCGATGGCGTGCTGGTGATGCTGTCGGCGAATACGACGGAGGCCGTGGCGGTCGTGCGGTCGGCGTCGGGGATTGCGTGGCGGCGGTGGCTGCGGGCGGCGCGGATGCGGCTGGCGGCGACGCTGCGCGAGACGGGCAGCGGGGCGATGGATGAATCCGTCGGATCGGTGATCGACGCGATGGTCCTGGCCAAGCGAAGCGGCGTGGAGCGGAGCATCAACGATGCATTTCAGAAGACGGGCAATTCGCACTTGCTGGCGGCGAGCGGGTTGAACGTCGCGTGGCTGGTGCTGTGCGTCGTGGTGATCGGGTTCTTCGTCGGGTGGCACTATCGAACGACGGCGGCAGTGGCGCTTGTCGTGCTGCTGGCGTATGCGGTGCTGGCTGAGCCGAATCCGCCGATTCTTCGGGCGGTGTTTGTGGGGGTGTTGGGGTGCGTGGCGTATCTGTTCCGGCAACGATTGAATGCGCTGAACTGGCTCGCGGCGGCGGCGATCGTGCTGATGCTGTTCAATCCGGGCGTGCTGTTCAGCGCGAGCTTTCAGCTCAGCTTTGTGGTGGTGCTGGGGCTGATTCTGCTGTCGGCGATCGTGCCGGATCCCGTCGTTGCGATTCGCCGACGCTATCTCGGATTGTCCAAGCCACCACCCGACTTGAGCGGAGTAGTGCTAGCACCCCTCGAGTCAAAGAGCGCTTTTGTCAACGGAGTGCTAGATGTGCTGCACTTTGGGAGCATTTGTTCAGTTACAGCTTGGCTCGTGGGGTCGCCGCTGGCCGTCTATCATTTTGGAGCGATCGCGCCGTGGGGATTCGTAAACTCACTTGTTCTTTCCCTTTTTGCATTTCCTATCATGGTGCTCGGATTTGCGAAATTGGCGCTAGCGTTTATCCCGTTCGTTTCCACCGTCATTCTTGGTTGGCCCCTTGAAAAACTGACATCCGCCATGAACACGTGCGTGCAATGGCTGGCTGCCATTCCTGGGACGTCGATTGCGATTGAGCCGCCGTCGGGCGTTTGGGTGGCGCTGTGCTACATCGTCATGCTGTTGTGGTTGTGGCGCGAGCGCGGAGGGCGGCTGGGGTTGCCGGCGCTGCGGCTGCCGCGGCACACGCTGAAAGTCGCGGCCGCATTGCTCGCAGTGTGGCCGTTCCTGCCGATCAAGGCGTGGCTACGGCCGCGTGATCGGGTGACGGTGTGGACGCTGGCCGTTGGAAACGGGACGGCGACCGTGATCGAACTGCCGGATGGTCGGACACTGCTGTATGACTGCGGGTCGCGGTCGCCCTTCGATGCGGCCGGGCGGGCGGTGGTGCCGTTTCTGAGGGAGCGCGGGATACGCGAGATCGATTGGGCGTTTGTGTCGCATCCGGACATGGATCACTACTCGGCGATCGCCGGAGTGGCGGATGTGATTCCGATTCGAAGCATGGTGCTCAACGAACATTTTGAGGCGTTTGGCGAGGGTCAGGAGGGGGTCGCTGCATTGCTTGATGCTCTGCGGGCGCGATCCATTCCGATTGAGCGTGTTCGACGCGGGTGGACCCTGCCTGGGTCGGGCACTGTGAAGATCGAGTGCGTCTGGCCGCCGGAGGGTGGGGCGTTTGTCACGAACGACAACAGCAGTTCGACGGTGCTGCGGATTGAATTTGCAGGGAGGTCGATGCTGCTGCCGGGCGACATCGACGATTATGCGCTCGATCAGCTGGTGGAGCGGGGCGGCGTGGCGAGCGAGGTGCTGCAGTTGCCGCATCATGGGAGCGTGACGGCGTCGACGAAACAATTCCTCGACGTCGTTGGAGCGCGGATTGCTGTGCGGTCTTCGGGACAGCACACTCGGGACACGCGGAATGGACTGATGTCGCTGGTTGACGGGATGAGATACCTCAATACGGCGGATGATGGGTGCGTGGCCGTAACGCTGAGTGCCGATGGGGTGGAGAGTCGCCCGCATCGAGCGGCGAGCTCTGCGTCGAAGAACTAACTCACGGCGCCGGCTTCGAGGTCGCCACCCAGCGCAGCATCAGCGCTACCGTTCCCAGTCCGAGCACGAGCGTAACCAGGAAGAAGGCGAGCGGGCCGGATTGGAGGCGGACGTCGGTGGGGGTGTAGAGGGCGTTGGGAACGCGCGAGAGAACTTCGATACGGACGGCCTCGCGGCCAGCGGACATGCCGACGAGGACGAAGCCGATGAGGACGATGGGTAGCCAGACGGCGCGGGCGTTGTCCGGCCGCTGAAGCCCCTGCCAGAGCAGGGTGGTTGAGACAATTCCGCCAATGGCGGCAAGTCCCCAAAGCAGTGCGCGGGGGTCAGAAAAAGTGAGCAGGGCCTTCTGCGTTGATGCCTCCAGTGCGATGAAGAACCAGAGGCCGGACATGATCTGTAAGACCGTCGCGACGAGCGCGATTGCCAAACCGGTCGTGACGGCGGTTCGGCGGGATTGCTCGGGTAGCGAGCGCGCGAGGCGGCCCATCGCGGCGAGCCAGAGGCCGGTGACGGCGATGGAACCGATGATGCTGTGCAGGTAGCGGGGCGTCCACATCGGGTCGCGGGCGTGGACGCCGTCGCTATCGTGTATTGCGCGCCAGAGCGCCGGGCGGATTGCGAGGATGGCGTTGTTGTTGAAGACGTGCGCGATCGAGAGGAATGCGAGGGCGGCGACGATGAGCATGGTCATGCCCCCGCCGAAGCGATTGCGGTGCAGCTGGGCGTCGGCGGCGTAGACGAGATAGAAGCCGAGCATGAGGTAGGCGAGGATGGCGAGCCAGTGCCAGCCCATGAGGATGTTGGCGGTGTAGAAGAACTGGCCGTAGACGACCTGTACGAAGAGCAGGACGGCGACGCCGGTGGTGATGGTGAAGGAGATCGCGACGGGCATCATTCGGAGTGCGGTTCGGGCGACATCGACGAGCTCGGGGCGGGCGCGGCGTCGACCCATGATCCACAGGAACGGGATGACGACGGCGCCGCCCATGGCGAAGTTCATGAAGACGGCGTGCAGAGCGAAGGTGAAGGGCAGCAGGATGTGAAAGAGCCAGAGCCAGGCGGGGAGGCCGAACTCGTCGCGCGGCGGGATAAGCGAGGGGTCGGCGGCAGCGAGAAGCGCGGCGATCATGGTGCCGCCTCCTCGTCGGAAGGGGCATTGGCGAGGATGGCGGGTGACTCGTCGCGGTGAACCGGATTCAGCCGGAACAGGTATTCGGCGAGGGCGTCCTTCTCCTCGGCGGTGCCGATGAAGGGTGGCATGAAGCCCTTGAGGCGGTGGAGGTGATCGACGTTGAAGCGAAGCATTTCGCGGCTCCAACCCTCGACGAGGGGAGCGACGCCGTTGACGCCGGCGACGGTGTGGCACTGACTGCACTCGGCCTTGAAGACCCAGCGGCCTTTTGTGCGGGCGTCGGCGCGGGCGATTTGCTCCGGGGTGGCGATCCAGGGGGAGTGGGCGAGGATGCCTTCGGCGCTGAGCTTGGCGAACTCGGCGGGTTGGTTGGCAATCTCGTTGGACCAGAGGTAGCCGCGGATGACGTAGGGTTTGCGGATGCCCTCGCGGACGAATTCCATGGAGCCGGTGGCGATGAAGGCCATGGCTGCGAGCATGAGGGCGGAGGCAAGACTGACGAAGCTGCGGGAGCGAATAATGGAGAGGGCGTAGAGGGTGATCAGGACGCTGCAGGCGAAGCCGAAGAGGAAAAAGAGACTCATGGCGGCGGCACCGCCGAAGGGCAGCTCGCGCGGGGCGGCGGGGACGGAGTAGAAATACCAGAGGGCGGCCGGGACCATGAGGATCAGCGGGAGCATGAAGAAAGCGGCAACGCGGATGATGCGAATCGCCTGCTCCCGGGTGTAGGCACGACTGATGTTGACCATGATGCAGACGAAGATTCCGGCGAGGGCGAGGGCCGAAATGGTTCGCAGTACGAGACTGGGCCAGTAGGTCGGGTTGAAGATGGCGGCCCAGAACGCGGCGTTCCAGTGTTGCTCGGCGCGGAGGGCCTGCCAGCGGCCGGGGGTGAGCATGAAGGTGATAATGCCGTTGATGATGAAGAGACTCATCCAGGAGGCGACGGCGTAGATCCAACCGACGACGAGGTGGCGGCGTGGGCTGAGGCGATCCCACGTGTAGTAGTAGACGTAGCCGGCGGCGATCTCGACGAAGAAGAAGACCCACTCGGTGGCCCAGCCCCAGACGAAGTTGTGAATCAGCAATGAGGTCGCCCGGGGCGCGACGATGGCGATGCAGAACCAGATGCCGACGCCGGTGACTGCGCCGAAGATGAACGGGATGAGGATGAGGAACTTGCTCGAGTAGCGGAGGAAGCCGAGGAGCAGCTCATCGTTTCGGCGGCGGGCGATGGTCTCGGTGACGGCGTTGAAGATTCCGGCGCCGACGGCGAAGTGAGCGATGAAGACATGCACGATCGAGACGATGGCGATGAGTGAGCCGCCGCCGATCGTTTGAAGTTCGAACTGGGGGTAGTACACGCTCGACTCTCCATCGGCCAACGGGCGGAGCGTCCGAGGGAGTATAAAGGTGAAGGCGGAAGAGTTCCGCTTTCGCTAAGCGACGGAATCACAAGTCGTTGCAGGCAACTCGATCAAATTGGGCCTGTCCGCGGCATGGGAGTTGCCAATCGGCGGCGGAGCCGTACAATGCTCGGTTCGCCGCTTGCAGCCCGACGCTTGCGTTCCTAATCGCGCGGGCCATCGTTGCGGCCACAGAACCCGCGGGCGCGGGCCCGACAAACCGGAGGTAATCCCCTTCCATGCAGACTGGCGCGGACCTGGCAACCGTATTCGGACAGGAACAATGGGATCGGCAAACCTATGACGCCCTGCAGCGCACGGCGTTCGTCGGCAGTGATTCGTGTGATCAGTTCAAGGCGCACGTCGCACAGATGGAGCGCGAGGTCGAGACGGGCGGCGACGGCCACGCGGCGGCGCTGAAGCTCGGGCTTTGCCATCAGCTTCTGGGCCGGCATCGGAGTTCGGCCGAATGGCTGGGCAAGGCGCGGTCGTCGGCCATGCGCGATTTTCACCTGGCGCGGAGCTTGCGCGAGCTCGGTCGATACGACGAAGCGCTGGCGACTTTTGAGCAGGCGCGGTCGGCGGGCTGGGACGAGCTGGAGTGCGCGTGCGAGCAGGCCGAGACGATCCTTTTCAAGGGCGACGTCGCAGCGGCGTCGGCGATCGTTCAGAAGCATGAGCGCGGCGGAGCATCGTCGGCGCTCTGGCACCACGCACGCGGTCGATTGCACGAGGCGGCCGGAGACGTGTCGGCGGCGGCAGCGGAATATGAGAAGGCGATCGAGCTGGACCCGAACAGCGGGCGCTACGTCTTCCGGCTTGCGTTTCTCTGCGACCTTCACGGCGAGGACGAGCGGGCACTCGAACTCTACAAGCGGGCGGCGGAGATGCCGGTCGTTCATGCCAACGCGATGATGAACCTGGCGGTGGCGTACGAGGACGTGGGGAAGTACGAGGCGGCGCGAAACTGCCTGAACCGGGTGCTGGCGGTCGATCCGAACCATGCGCGGGCGCGGCTGTTCCTCCGCGACGTCGATGCGTCGTTCACGATGCTGATCGACGAGAACGAGGAGCGCGAGCTGCAGCGGCGCAGCGCGGTGCTCGACATTCCCATCACCGAGTTCGAGCTTTCGGTGCGGGCGCGGAACTGCCTGAAGAAGATGAACATTCGTTCCCTGGGGGATCTGCTGCGGATCAGCGAGACGGAGCTGCTGGCCTACAAGAATTTCGGCGAGACATCGCTGAATGAAATCAAGGCGATGCTAACGTCAAAGGGGTTGCGGCTGGGCCAACTGGCCGACGCGGCTCGCGCGGCGCCGAAGCCCGATCCGGTGCGGCTCGGGGTGCAGGGTAACCCGGAAGTCCTGAGCCGGCCGGTGGCGGAACTGGAGCTGTCGGTGCGGTCGCGAAAGTGCCTGCAGCGGCTGAACCTCGCGACCATCGGCGAGCTGTGCGCCCGGACGGAGCAGGAGTTGCTTTCAACCCGCAACTTCGGGCAGACTTCACTGAACGAGATCAAACGCCGGCTGACCGAGCTGGATCTACGCCTGCGCAAGCCGGGCGAGTAAACTCCGACGCCCACCCGCGGAGAAGGATCGTATGCGGGGAAGACGCCGTCGAACGCTAAGAGCCCGCCACTCGGTCCGCCGTTTCCGTCGCCGTCATCGACTGGCCGTCCGCCGATCGCTTCTGATCGGTTCGGCGGGGCTCGCGCTGCTGTTTGTCGGCTGCCTGACGCACGGGGACTTCGGGAAAGCAAACATCCACGAGACGGCGGATGGAACGGCGGCGGTCGACCGCCAGGTAAGGGTGCGCCTGCTGGGGGTTCAACCGGTTCAAGGTTTTTCACTCGAAGTCGCGTCGAGTTACCGCGTGCAGGACGGCGCGACCGGCAAGACTCTCAGCGAGGCGTCGGCACCGCTGCCGGTGACGCGCGTCAGCGCGGCACGCCAACACGACGGGATCATGCTGGGGGCAGTCCGGTGCGCGTCGGATGACATCGTGATCGAACCGCGTCGGGCCGCGTCGGTGGTTGTTGATGGCAAGACGTATCGGGGCGTGCTGCGGATTCGGCGGGTTGGCAACGGCGTGACGGTTACAAACATCGTCGACCTCGAAGACTACCTGTGCGGGGTACTGCGCGGGGAGCTACCGGCGAGCTTTCATCCGCAGGCACAGCGGGCGCTGGCCGTCGCGGCGCGGACGTACGTCACCTACGAGCGGCTGACGACGCCGAAGCGGCAGGACTATGACGTATTGGCCGATGAGCGGAGCCAGATGTACCTCGGCGTAAAGGGCGAGGATGCGGCGGCAGTGCAGGCCGTTCAGGATACGACGGGGCAGGTGTGCCTGGTCCGAGACGACGGCAAGGACAAGGTGTTCTGTGCGTACTACTCGTCGTGCTGCGGGGGGCAGACGCAGCCGGTGACGGAGTTTCGGCCGAGCGACCCGGATGTGCCGACGCTCGCGGGCGGCGTTCGGTGCGGATATTGCGAGAATACGCCGGCGTACAAGTGGGGACCGGTTCGGATCAGCAAGGCGGAACTGACGAAGCGGGTTGTGGCGCGGTTTCCGAAGTTGTCACGCATCGGGCAGATCACGCAGGTTGTGGCCGAGGAACGTGGAAGTGGCGGGCGCGTGACGAAGGTGAAGCTGGTCGGCTCGGGCGGGGCGAGCGAGTCGCTGGTGGGCGAGGACTTCCGATTGTGCGTGGGCGGCCACACGCTGAGAAGCACCTATTTCAAGATCGTCGATGAGAAGGGGTACGTGAAGTTCGTCGATGGTCGCGGGTTTGGGCACGGGGTCGGGCTTTGCCAGTACGGAGCTGACCGCATGGCCAAGACCGGCAAGGGATACCGGGAGATACTTCAGTTCTACTATCCCGGTTGCATTCTTCGCGAGATCTATTGAGACGGGCGACGACGCTTGGCACGACCCGGCGGACACAAGTTGAAACTGATCGTGCTGCGGCTCTGCTTGCTTGCAGGGGCGCTTGCAGTTTGCCTGATCCTGATCGAGGTTGCGGTCCGGGTTCTCTGGCGCCCGTCGGTCTTTCGCATCGATCGCAAGCACTACCAGCGCGAACCGTGGCCGTATTCATTTCGGTTCATCCCGGATCAGACGATTGACGTGCCGATTCCGGAGCTGGAAGGCGGCGGCCTGAGCGTGAAGCTGAACCGCCACGGCTTCCGCGGCGCGGACATCGATGACGTCGCGGGTCAGCGCGTGCGGGTGGCGTCGATCGGCGATTCGTTCACGTTCGGCTGGGGGTTGAAGGAATTCTCGGATCAGTGTGTCGTCGGGTTTGTCGAAGCGTATCGGCGGGCGCATCCGGAGGCAGATGTCGGGCTGGCGGTGGTGGCCGAGCCGGGCTGGGGGATCAGCGATTACCTGTTCGCATACCTGGAGTATGCGCGACGGGTGCGGCCGCAGCTTGTGATCGTGGGGTTTTTCTGCGGAGACGATATTGCGAGCCCGGGGACGATCGGGGCGGTCGGGGCGGGGCGACCGCCGGACAAGCTGTGGAGTCAGACGAAATCGGCTTGGCGCTGGGCGACGCTGGACTGGATACGGGCGCGGGTGCGCGGCAGTCCGAACCTGACGAAGCTGGCGCTTTCGCTGGGCGTGAAGCCGTCGAACGAACTCATGCGATTCCTGAAGGAGGAGCCGCCGCCGATTCCGGAGATGTGGGACGAGACGCTTGCGATCCTGGCGACGCTGAATGCGGAGGTGCGGCGCGACGGCGGGCAACTGGTCCTGATCAGCTACCCGTCACTCATTCAAGTGTTCGCGCACGAGCAGCTTGATGACGGGCGGTTTGACTATCGGCACATCGACGAGCGGTTGGCGGCGTTCTGCGGGAAGCAGGGGATTGTGTTTGTGCCATTCATGCCGGCGCTGATCGCAGATGGGAAGCTCGATTTGTACTTCGCGGCGGATCGACATCTTACGCCGCGCGGCCAGGGTGTTTGCCGCGAGGTGCTGATCGAGAAGCTGTCGCCGATATTGGATGAGCTCGTCAGTCGCTCCGGCGACCGCCCAACAAGCCCGCCCGCCAAAGGAAATAGATGAGCTGCATGATGGCGGTGAGAGTGGCTGCGACGTAGGTCAGCGCGGCCGCACTCAGGACCTGTCGAACCGGGGGCAACTCGTCGGGCGAGATGATTCCGCTTTCGACCAGTGCAAGCTTGGCGCGGCGGCTGGCGTCGAACTCGACCGGCAGATTCACAATCTGAAAGATGACGGTCACGGCGAACAGCGCGATGCCCGCGAGGAGTACGCCGCGACCCATGGCGCTGGCGTACATCAAGCCGAGGCCGACCATGATCAGCAACATGGAGATCTGGCCGCCGGTCGCCGCGAGCGGGACGAGGCCGTTGCGAATGGCGAGTGGGCCGTAATGCCGGGCCTTTTGGATGGCGTGGCCGGCTTCGTGGGCGGCGATGCCGACGGCTGCGAGACTCCGGCCGTCGTAGACGTCGGGGCTGAGCCGAAGGACCTCGTGGCGCGGATCGTAGTGATCGCTGAGGAAGCCCTGCACGCACTCGATGTTGACGTGCTGGAGTCCGTTGGAGTCGAGGATACGGCGGGCGGCGTCGGCGCCGCTGAGGCCGCGGCGCGACGGGATCTGGCCGGCGTGGGCGTAGGTGGACTTTACCCGGAACTGGGCCCAGAGCGCGAGCAGCGCCGCCGGTGCGATGAAGAGAAGGTAGATCGGGTCAAAGAAATACATCGTCGAGCCCTGTTGGAAAATACCGCGTTCGTTTCGAGCGGATTCTAGCCCCGGCAGACGATCAGGTCGGCGGTTTCCCGACTCGAATCCGGCGCGATTTTTCTAACCGGCGGAGATGGGCTCGATCGCCGGGGGCTCGGCCGGGGGAGACTCGCGCGGCACCCAATGGCTGGTCAGATAGGCGGCGGAATAGAAGCCGAGGGCAAGCCAGTCGAGGGCGCGCAGGCCGAAGGCGACACAGAGCGGCTCGGAAAAGCCGCCGACCATCGCGCCCACCAGATTGGCGCCGAAGGCGGCGGTGGTGGCGACCGTTCGCGAGAACAGCGACGCGAAGATGAGAGCGGCGAAGAATACGGGCGCGCCGACACGAAGCACGGCGAGCGCCGTTTGCAGCGGTCCGGACTCGCGGAGAAGGGCTTCGACCGGAAAGAGCCCGCGAAGGGCGAGACAGATGGCGACGCCGAGGAATGCGAACTCGACGCGTCGCATGGGCCAGCGGATTGTCACCAGATTGGCGAGCAGGATCATGGCGAGGATGGCGCTGATGACGAGGGCGTTGACCAGCCACGTCGAGCCGAAGAGCAGGGACATTTCGGTGACGCCCTTGGCTTCCAGGAGCATGAATCCGGCACCGAGGAAGGCAAAAGCGGGAGAGAAGCGGCGCTTTGAACCGGCCTGCGCAGCACCGACGAGGAGAAGGGTCCAGACGAGCCCGACACCGATGAGCCACAGACTATCGCGGGGGATTTGCCGAGCATTCATGTAGAGGAAGGGCCAGTCGTCGGTCGGGATGAGATCGGCGTCGGTGACAAAGTCCCGAGCAAATGCGCGGGCACCTGCCGGAAACGGTCGCGAATCGCTTCCGCCTTCGAGGAGGATCGCGTTGAAGAGCATGCTGTCATGAAAAGGGACAACGGCAGGGTCCTGTCCGAAAACGTCGCGCATCATTGCAATCAACTTGGCGAGCATCCAGGGCTTGGCAACGGAATAGTAGGTTGCGACGACGCCGTCGGGTGCGAGGTGACGTTTGACCTGTTCGAAACACTCGCGGGTATAGACGAAGTTTTCAAGGCGCAACATCCCGACGCCGCTGAGGAGTGCCTGGGAGTCCAGGGTTCCGAAGACGATCAGGTCGTAGAGATCGTTTGTTTTTTTCAGAAAGGAGCGGGCGTCGTCGATGACGATCCGGACATTTATGGCGTCGTAGGGGAGGGCGGGGTTTTTTTCGCGACCGAGTCGGGCGATGGCGGGATCAATTTCGACGGCGGTAATGCTTCCAGCGCCGTTGGCTCTGGCGACCAAGACGTCGTTGCCCGTGCCTGCCCCGAGTATCAGGACGCGACGCGGCGTCACGTACGAGTATGGCGTGGAGAACTTTTCCAGCAGCTTCAGGACTTCCGGGTAGGTGCGTATGCCGCTGGGCGTCATTGCGACGGCCATCTGATGAAACGAAGAATTGACAAAGACGCTGAGGGCGGGGGGCTGCTCGACGGTCGTGATTCGGTAGTAACGCGACCAGATCGCGCCGCCTGAGTCTCGGAAGACCAGGATCGCGGCTGCGATGTAGGCAAGCGCAGAGACGATGCCGGCGACGCGCCGAATGTCGAGCAGTGCGACGACGATGACGCCCGCAATGCCGAACCAGACCCAGGGCGGTACCTCGAAATAGGAGAGCAGTGCGAATCCGAGGGTGCCGGCGAGACTGCCGAGAATGTCGACGGAGTAGGCGGTCAGGCCGTGAAGATGTTGAAACGCACGGCCGAACGGATGTCCGAGGGCGACGAACAGGAGACTGACGCAGACGAAGAAGATGGCGAGAACGGTCGGGATTCCGAATTCCTGCACACCTTCCGGGGTATTCAGGTACTGCAGCCAGAAGTGCTCCTGGTCAGGTCCTGCGACGGGTACGACGACGCGCTCGGCAAAGTAGCGCGTGAGGAGCAGGATCACCAGAAGCAGGAACGGGGCGAGGCGCACCAGCGGCCACTGGACGCGGACGAGGAGGCAGCCAACACCCATGCCGAGGAAGCAAGCGAGGAGAATCAGGTTGGAGAAGTAGGAGACCACACGAACGTGGCCGGGGATCCAACGGATCAGCGCGAGTTCGAGGAAGAGGATCAGGAAGCTGACGCTGAATACGACGGCGACCGCGCGGCGGCGCGTTGCAGGAGAAGCGTCCGGGTTTTGCTCGATGGTCGGAGGATTGCTCACTTCGATGGTTCGTCCGTCGATCGGATGCGGCGGGCTCATCGCCGATTTCGTAAGTTGCGTGTTGTAGGGGGACGCTGCCGAGGACGCAACATCATGTCGATTTGATTTGAGCGCACCTAGCCCGTCTTCACGAGCGTGGCTTCGATCGCGGGCTCGATGGCGTTGATGGTGTAGGTGTGCTCGGCGCCTTCAATGGGGATGGCGGTGGTCTCACCAATGCGCTTTCCGAGGAGTCGGCGGGCGAGGGGCGTCTGGTAAGAATAGACGTGCGTGGCCAGGTTGGACTCCCACGGGCCGAGGAGCGTGATGGTGATTTCGACGCCGTCGTCGCGGGTGAGCTGGACGCGATGGCCGATGCTAATGTGGTCTTCCGGAAGCTCATCGGGCTCGAGGATGCGGGCGATCGAGAGTTCGGAGTTGATCTGGGCGACGCGGGCGCGGAGCAGGTCGCGCTCCTCGAGGGCGAACTTGTACTCGGAGTTTTCCGAGAGGTCTCCGAGCTCGGCGGCGGCGCCGATGGCCTTGGCATTCTCGCGCATCTTGACGTTGACGAGCTCATCCAGTTCGGCCTGGCGGATCTTCATCCCGGGTCGAGTGACGTAGAGGACGCCCTCTTCGTCCCAGGGCGGCAGCTTGATCTTGGCGTAGAGACTGGGGAACTGCTCGCGAAGGATGGTGATCATCTCATCCTGAACGACGGGGCCGAGGCCGTCGGCGCGTTCGATCTGGCGGCGGAAGGCGAGGGCCATGGACTGGTCAATCTGGGTGAGCAGTTCGCGATAGCCTGCGTAGTTGCGAGCTGAAAGCGCGTTTCGGACCTTGGCGCGCAGGGCGTTGACGTCGGCGCCGCGATCGGCCTGGCCGGTGCGCTGACGGGCGGTGCCGACGAGGGCGAGGATGCGCGTGAGGTGTTCGAGACGGGGCGGCGTGGTGATGGTGGTCTTGATTCCGGGGCCGCGCCAGATCCAGAGGAAGACATCGGCGAGGTCGGCCGGATTCTGCAGGGC
>CAZONT010000064.1:0-20324 GCA_964581285.1 uncultured Planctomycetaceae bacterium
TCTTGCCGGGGGTCTTTGAGGCGTAGGGTTTGCCGGTTTCTTCGTGGACTGGAAGGGCGTCGAGTTCGGCGCGGAGGGCGACGCATTTGCCGGGCTTGCCGGCGTTGAGCGTGGCAACGATGCCGGTGCCGCCGGCGAGGCCGGATTGGATTTTCAGGCCGGGCAGGCGGCTAAGGCGGTCGAGTACGCGGCGGGCCGTCTCCGACTCGTGGTAGGCGAGTTCGGGGTGCTCGTGGAGTTCGTGGCGGAGGGCGACGACATCGGGCAGGGCCTTCTCAATCAGACCGGTTATGTCTTTCACACGGGCTCCTATTTGTTGAAGGCCGGGGCGGGCGCGCCGGCGGTTGTGTCGCACATTCTCAGTATCGCGTCGACCGTCTTGCGGATGCCTTCGAAGACTTCGGCCGGACCGTGGCCGAGCATATAGGCGGGCGTGGTCGCGATCCGGTGTTTTTCGTCGACGATGGCTTCGCGGACGGGGCAGTCGCAATGCTGAGCGCCCATCTTGTTGATGGCGTCCGCGGTCTGGCGATCGTTGCCGATGGTGAGTTTCGGGTGGAGGTCGAGCTTGCCGACGATGCGAGCGATCATGGCTGGGGCGATGCAGATTGCGCCGATGGGCTTGCGGGCCTTGAGCATAGCGGAGGCGAGGCGCTCGACGTCGGGATTGACGGTGCAGTTGGCGCCGTCTGTCGCGAACGAGCAGAGGTTTTTCGCGGCACCGAAACCGCCGGGAAAGATGAGGGCGTCGATCTGGTCGGCTTTCATGTCGACGATGTTCTTGATTTCGCCGCGGGCGATTCGGGCGGATTCGGTCAAGACGTTTCGCCGTTCGCCGGTGGTAGGCCGTTGGGTTCGGTGATCGACGACGTCGAGCTGTGGGACGTCGGGGGCGCAACAGAGGGCCTGTGCGCCGGCCTGATCGATCGCGAGCAGGGTGAGTATGGCCTCGTTAATCTCGGCTCCGTCGAGGAAGCCGCAACCGGAAAGACAGACGGCGATGGTTTTCATTCGACACCTCATCCGCTGGGCAGCGAGGATTGTACTCCTGCGGCGATAGACGAGTAGGGTGACTTTCCTTGCCAGTCAGCTCTTGGTTGGGATCAGGGCAGCGACCTTGCGGACCATTGCGGCTTGCGCGGGCGGAAGTGAGCGGATGCCGCGCGCGGCGAGTTCGCGGGCGACGTCGGGGCGGCCGGCACGCACGGCGTGGCGGATGAGCTGGGCGTAGGCCTGTGCCGTTGGGTCGTAATTGATGATGCGGTCGGCGAGGCGGGCGGCCTGTTCGGGGCGGCCGGCGCCCAGCAGGGCTTCGTAGCAGCGGCAGCCGCCGAGGACGGCTTGGAGCTTGCAGCGGTCGACGAGATCGCTGCCGACCGCGCCACGTTTGCGGGCGTCGGCAAGTGTGGCGTCGGCGGCACGGACGTGTTGGTCGAAGGCGACGTTGAGATCGCCGCCGTCTTCGACGATTTCCTTGTACTTGCGCAACTGGATGAGTTGCTCGCCGATTTCGTTGACGATGCCGAGACGGGCTTCGGCCTTGGCGGGGCCCATGTCACGGAGTGAATCGTAGAGTCGCATCGTGCGCACGGGATTGTCGAGGTAGTGATTGATGGCGGCGAAGTCGTGGGCAGGGACGGCACCGGTGCCCGGGGGGAGGCGCGAATCGGCACGATCGGTCGTGTGTTCGGAGAGCAGGTGCATCTCGGCGTCATCGCGGCGCTCCTTGAGGGCGGCGAGGGCGGGTGCGTAGTCGCGGCCGAGGGTGGCGAGATCGCTGAGCAGGGCGGTGGTGCGGACGGTGAAGAACTCGGGGTAGGCGTCGAGGCCGTGATCGAGACACCACAGGTATTCAGCGAGGGCTTCGTCGTAGAGGCCGCGCTTGGTGAGGACGCGGGCGAGCTGCATGCGGGCGACGGGGTCGTCGCGTTTCGCTCCTGAGGCGGCTTGGCGGGCAAGGGTGAGAGTGTCGCGGCCGGCTAGGGCGGCGGAGGCCTCGGTATAGAAATCGGCGGCCTGATGGAAGCCGACGATGCGTTCGATTTCGCGGCCATCGCTGTTGAAGAAGATCACGGTCGGGTAGGCGCGGATGCGGAGGCGACGGACGAGGGCGGTTTCGACGTTGGGGCGGACCCGGATGGCGATGGTTTTTGCGCGGATGAGTGATTGAAGCTCGGCGCTGGCCCAGCGCGCGGCATCCGGAGCGCCGACGCCGCCGACATTTGGCATGCTGAAGTCGGCCAGGACGAACTTGCCGCTCTTTCGCGCGGTGGCGATAGCTTCGTCGAGCGTGAGCACCTGGAAGAGCGGGGGTTTGTCGTCCGCGGAGGCGGGGATGGTCGGCAGCAGGAGGGCCAGCAGGATCAGAATGCGGGGATTGAACATTCGGTCGCCAGTGTAACGCAACATACACCCATGTGCTGTCGCGGTTGCGGTTGCGGCGGCCGGCGTCTATTCTGCGGGCTCGGCAGCAGGGATTCATTTCGACACATCCATGAGTGCAACGGGTTCCATCAACCGCGAAGTCGAAGCCGCCACGCAGCGAATCGGGCGAGAGATCTTTGCCGGCGCGCGGTCGGCGCGGCCGGCGGTCTATGAGATCGGCTGGTGGCAGGAACGCGGCATGGCGTGGGCCATGCGGCACGAGCACCTGCGCGAGCAGCTCTTTCGGTTTGTGAGTCTGCTGCCGAAGCAGCATGGGTCGGCCGAGGTAGCGCGGTGCCTGCGGGAGAATGTCACGGGCAACGGCGAGGATCTGCCGTTTCCGCTGGCGCTGGCGGTCGATTTCAGCGACGATCATTCGCTGCATGCGCGGCTGGTGGCACGGGCTGCGCACTTTGCAGCCGACCGCATGGCGCACAGCTTCATCGTGGGCAGCACGCCGGACGAGGCGGTGGCGGCGGTGGGGCGGATGCGGCGGCGGGGGATGACGTTCACGCTGGACGTGCTGGGGGAGACGGTGCGGACGCCGGAGGAGGCGGAGCACTCGGAGCTGATCCATCGCGAGGTGATCGCGAAGCTCGCGGCGGCTGCGCCGCGGTGGCCGGCGGAGCCCGTGCTGGACGAGGCGCCGTACGGGTCGCTGCCGCGGGCGAACCTGAGCGTAAAACTTTCGTCGCTGTCGCCGGACTATACGCATGACCGGGATGCGATCGATGCGACGGAGGCGGCGCGGCGGCTGATGATCATCTGTCGCGAGGCGCGGCGGACGGGTGCGTTTATCAACGTTGACCTGGAGCACAACAGTCTTCGGCGGCTGACGTTTGAGGTGTTCCAAGAACTGCTGTCGCAGGCGGAGTTCCGCGACTGGGGAGACGCGGGCGTGGTCGTGCAGGCATACATTCGCGAGAGCCGGCGCGACCTGGACGACCTGATCGCGTTCGCGCGGCGGCGCGGGACGCCGATCCACGTGCGGCTGGTGAAGGGGGCGTACTGGGATTACGAGACCGAGCTGGCGCGGAAGCACGGAAGGCCGAGCCCGGTGTGGTCGGAGAAGTGGCAGTCGGACGCGAGCTTTGAGGAGCTGACGCGAGTGATGATCGAGAACGCTGACGTCATCCGGCCGGCGTTCGGGTCGCACAACGTGCGGAGCTTGGCGCATGCGATCGCCGCAGCGGATGCGGCGGGGATGCCGGCGCGAACAGTGGAGTTGCAAGCGTTGTTCGGCATGGGCGATCCGCTGAAGACAGCGCTGGTGCGGATGAAGCAGCGGTTGCGGGTGTATTGCCCGATGGGGGCTTGGGTGCCGGGCGTGGCGTATCTCGTGCGGCGATTGCTGGAGAACACGGCGAACGAGTCGTTTCTGCGGCAGGGGTTCCTCGAGGGGGTCGATGAGGACCAACTGCTGGCGGCGCCGGGATCGACGATGCGCCGCAGGCGGGGATCTCCGTGAGTGCGGCGACGGACTCCAACGGTTCGATCGAGTTGATCGTGTTCGACCTGGGCGGCGTGCTGGTGCGCGTGGTCGAATCGTTTGCGGAGGCCTGCGCGGGGGCAAAGGTTGATCCACGGTCGGCGTCGAAGAGCGAGGGTCTGCGCGAGCGGCTGGGGGCTGCGAATGCGATGGCCGAGCGCGGTGAGATTGACGCGGATGAGTTTGTGCGGCGATGCGCTGAGGCGTCGGGGCTGTCGGCCGGGGAAATCGAACGGATTCTGACGGCGTGGGTTCCGGGGCCGTATCCCGGGGCGGCTGAGTTGCTGGGCCACTTGGCGGAGCGGGGCCATCGGACGGCGTGTCTGAGCAACACCAATGCATTCCACTGGCGAATGCTGACCGAGGCGGACGGATTCGGCGGACTGCGGCTCGGGCATCTTTCGGAGCGGTTTGCGAGCCACCTGATCGGGCGGGCGAAGCCGGACGGGGCGGCGTACGAGCATGTCGAGCGGGCGACGGGGGTCGAGCCGACGCGGATTCTGTTTTTCGATGATCTGGAGCCGAACGGGCGGGCGGCGGCGGAGCGGGGCTGGCAGTTTGCGCAGGTTGCGGCGAGTCGGGCGGGGGGCAATCCGATTGCGCAGATTCGCGGGGAGTTGGAGCGTCGCGGGCTCGTGTCGTAGAACGATGCGTCACCAGCGTTGGGGAACGAAGCGGCGATTTGCGATTGCGGCTTCGTCGTCGTACGCGTCATCCTTGTCGCGCTTTGGGAGTTCGATTGCCTTGCGTTTCACGGGCCTATACGGAATCGCGCTCAGGAAGTGCGAAATACAGTTCAGACGCGCACGACGCTTATCGTTGGAAGGCACGATGTGCCACGGCGCCCATTCCGTGTCGGTCGCTTCGAGCATCTCGTCTCGCGCTCGCGAGTACTTGTACCATTTCTCGCGCGACGGCAGGTCCATATTGCTAAGCTTCCATTGTCGCAGCGGATCCTCGATACGAGCCTCGAAGCGCCGTTTCTGCTCGTCGTTGCTGACTTCCAGCCAGTACTTCACGAGCTGGATTCCGCCGGTTGTCATGTAGCGCTCGAACATCGGACACAGTTCCAGGAAGCGGCGGTGCTGTTCCTTGCTGCAGAATCCCATCACGTGTTCGACGCCCGCGCGGTTGTACCAGCTTCGGTCGAAGATCACGATTTCGCCCGCGGCCGGGAAATGGGGGATATACCGCTGGACATACATCTGGCTCTTTTCGCGATCGCTCGGAGCGGGCAGGGCAATGACTCGGAACACCCGCGGGCTGACGCGTTCGGTCAGCCGACGGATGAGGCCGCCCTTGCCGGCGGCGTCGCGTCCCTCGAAGACGATGACAATTCGAAGGCCCTCGTGCTTTACGAAGTCCTGGAGCACGCACAATTCGACCTGCAGCTTTTCGAGCTCTTTTTCGTAGTCCTTGCGGCTGAGCTTGTCCTTGCGGTTGGCATTGTCATCGTCGTTCATCGTCAGTTCTCCGTGTCGGATGAGACTTCGGGCCCGGGCGCACCTGCTTCGCGCCGAAACGCCTCCACGGCGGCGTGGACAGAGGGAAAGTACGTCAGATCGGCGTCGCCCAGCTTTTCTCGAAGGCCGAGGCGTTCGAGGACTTCGCGCAGCGGACGGTTTGCACGTGCGATGCGGAGCGAGACGCCGCGCTGCGATAACTCACCTGCCAGGCGAGTCAGCGCATCGGCGGCGGTGACATCGATTTCCCAGACGGCCTGCATGTCGACCAGGAACCATTTCACGGCGTGGGGGCTTGCATTGATCAGCTCCCGGACGCGCTGCACGAAGTATTCGGCGTTGGCGAAAAAGAGCGGTGCGTAGAAGCGGTAAGCAATCAGCCCGGGAATGGTCTCTGCCTCCGGCGCGTCGCCGAGATCGTGAAACCGGCCCGAGCCCGGCGCTTCGCGCAGGACCACGTCCAGCGGACGGGCGAGGCGGGCCAGGAGGTAGATCAGCGAGGCGATCACGCCAATCAGAATGCCCGGCACCACGCCGACCACGAGCACGCCGGCGGTCACGGCCAGAGCGACTCCAAACCCCCGCCGGCTGATCCGGAAGAGGAAGCGATATGCGTGGACTTCGATCAGATGCACGCCGGCGAATATGAGTATCGATGCCAGCGCCACCGTCGGCAGAGGCCGCAGGATCGGCGTCAGAAACAGCAGGAATAATGCGAGCGCGGCTGCGGCGATCAAGCTTGCCAGTTGGGTCTTTCCGCCGCTCGCGTCGTTTACCGTGGTCCGTGACTGACTCGCGCCCACGGAGAATCCCCCGAACAGGCCCGCCGCGACATTCGAGGCGCAAAGCGCAACCAGTTCCTGGTTGGGGCGAATTTCGTACTGGTTTCGGGCGGCGAGCGCCCGCGCCAGTAGAACGGCTTCCGGAAAGGTGAGCATCACGATTCCCGCGGCCGCGGGTAACACTTCGCGAATATCCTGCATGGTCACGATCGGCAATCTAAAGTTTGGCAGACCGCTGGGGACGTTGCCCACGACGCGCACGCCGCGGTGCTCGAGTCCAAAGAGCAGAGAAGCCGCCAGAGCTACGACGAATACGACGAGCGCACCGGGCACGCGCGGCGAATAGCGGCGCAGCAGCTCGAGCAATGCGATCAGTCCAACTCCCAGACCGAGCGTGAGCGGATGGGCCTCACGCACTCGGCGAGCGACTTCGCCGATCAATGGGAAGAAATCCTGCTCGTTTGTCCGAATGCCGAACAGCTTGCCCAACTGCGTGGAGACCAGGATGAGCGCTGCGCCGGTCAGATATCCCACGAGCACCGGTTTGGATAAGAAGTCGGCGACGACACCGGCCCGCAGCCAGGCGGCCAGCAGCATCAGGCCGCCGCCGAGCAGTGCAATCGTCGCGGCGAGCGCGGACGCACGCGACGGGTTCCCGGCAGCGAGTGGCGCGATGGCGGCGGCAACCAGAAGTGTGATTGCGGCATCGGGCCCCGCGACGACCTGGCGCGAGCTGGCGAAAATCGCGTAGCCGACCATGCCCGCCAATGCCGCGTACAGCCCGTGCACCGGCTGCAAGCCGGCGAGCTCGGCGTAGGCAATGACCGACGGAATCATGACGACGCAGACGCTGATTCCGGCTACCAAATCCGATTTGAGCGACTGGCGCGGGTAGGTCGCCAGAATCCGCAGGATTGGAATTGGCGCCCACGCGCGGCTAGTAGTCGTTGATGCCACGCCACAATTCTAACGCGCCGGACGTGCACGTTCGCGCGCGGTGATTGGCGGGGGCTAGCCGGGTTGCTTTTGGATTGCTACGCCGGTGCCGAGGTCGACGATCGCGTAGGTTGCACCGGGGGGGAGGACGGGGGACTCGATGAAAGAGGTGTCGGCGACGACGTTGGCGACGTCGCGGACGATGACTTGCAGCCGCTGGCATTGGCTGACGGTGAAGGAAGTCTGGTTGTTGGGGGTCAGCGTGACCTGCGTGCTGGGGACGTTGTTGGTGCTGGGGAAGACGAGGAAGCTCTTGGCCGTGCGGTTCTGGAGGACGAAGGTAATGACGCCGGTGGAGATGCCGCCGCCGGAGATGGTGGTGTTGACGCCGACGAAGGGGCCGGTGGAGTTTGACATCGAGACCTGCACCGGGGCGCAGACCTGGAAGGAGTAGCCGTTGGTGAGGGTGCCGCGCTGGGGGGTGAAGTCGTCAACGGTGAAGCAGGAGCAATTGGGAACGCTGGGGACGTCGTCGGTGTTGCCGGCCGGCAGGATGATGGTCTGGGGCGCGCCCTGGTCGATGTGATAGGTGAGCTGGACGCCGAGACTCGAGCCGTTGCTGAACGAAACGGTGGCGGGGTTGTTGGGCGGGGGCGGCGGGACGATGGATCCGCCGGAGCCGGTGGTGTTGTCGTCGGTCGCCGGGAGCTGCAGGACGACGCAGCCGCCGGCGAGAACCAGAACGAGACCGATGGCGAGTCGAGAGAGACGGGGCGCGCGAATCATGTGGTTTCCTGTCGCAGCGGTCGTGCGGGCAGGCGGTTGACCGCCAATGTAATGATAGCCCGGCACAGCGTTGCGAGTCCTGCGGCGAATCCCCCTCCTTATCGGCAAGCGGCGGGAGGACGGCCAGTTGCGAGATTTCCAGAAAGAGAAACCGCGGTCCGTTTCGAGCGGACCGCGGTTTCTGCGTGCGACGAGGGATGAACGTTACTGGACGTTCGGGTTCGTCGGGGCGTCATCGACGCCGTCCGGCGTGCCGTCGTTGTCACAATCCGGGTTGTCGATGCATGGATCGATGACGTCGGGCAGGCCGTCGCCGTCACGATCGCCGGACTCGCCGTCGATACCGATGAGCGGCGGGAACGATTCGTAGTTCGGATCGTCGCCGTCGGGGATACCGTTGCCGTTGGCGTCGGGGTTATTCGGGTCGGGGTCCATGGCGTCGACGATGCCGTCGCCGTCGGTGTCTGTGTTCATGCCGTCGACGATCCCGTCGTCATCGGCGTCGGCGTCGTAGGGGAATTCGTCGATGGTGTCGACGATGCCGTCGTGGTCGAAGTCCTGCTGCATGCCGTCGAGAACCCCGTCCTCGTTGACATCGGGATTGGTCGGAAACGGGTCGATGCCATCGGCGCTGCCGTCGGAGTCGCAGTCGGGATTGGTCGTGCAGGGGTCGGAATTGTTGTCGAGACCGTCGTTGTCCCAGTCGGAGTCGGAGCCGTCGACGATTCCGTCGCCGTCGACGTCGGGATTATTCGGGTCGGGGTCGCGGAAATCGGGGAGTCCGTCGCTGTCGGTGTCGGCCGGGATCTCGAAGGTATCGGTCGGGATGGGCGGATCGGTAATCAGGATGTCCTCGCCGTTGAAGTCGGAGAGGATTCGCTGAACGGTGTCGCAGCCGGTGAGTGCTGCGGCGATGAGTGTCAACGATGCGACGACGATTTTGAAGCGGCGTGTCATGAGTCATCTCCCGTGGCCGTAGCGCGTGCGCATCGATGAGCGACACACCCGAAAGTAAACTTCGGATTCAGCGGCGAGGTAGGCAAGCAAATCGTCCCGATATCGGAGGCGCGGCCGGACGTATCGGCGGCCGAACCCGGCTGCTAAGATCGGACGATGCAATTACCGGAACCGAGTCAGAGCGCGTGGCGAAAAATCATCATCTTGAGCGCGGCGGCGCTGCTGTCGGGCGGGGCGGCGGCTGAGGCGATGGCGCAAAAGCGGGCGGCGGCCGCGAGCCAGCAGCTTGGAGCCGACTTCAAGGCCGAGCGGATCAAGGCGGCTGACGGGACGTCCCAGCCCTACGCCGTGTTCGTGCCGGAGAAGTACGACGCAAAGACGGCGTGGCCGCTGGTGGTTTTTCTGCACGGGAGCGGCGAAAGCGGGACGGACGGCTATCTGCAGACGAAGGTGGGTCTGGGGCCGTTCATCGAGCGGTATCGGAAGTTTTGCCCGTTCATCGCGGTGTTTCCGCAATCACCGAACATGAAGACGTGGTTTCGCGGAGCGGAAGCGAAGACGGTCTTCGAGATCATTGACAAGGTTCGCGGCGAGTACAACGTCGATCCGGATCGGATCTACCTGACGGGCGTTTCGATGGGCGGCTTCGGCACGTGGGAGCTGGCGATGATGCGCCCGGACTTGTTCGCCGCCATCATCCCGATCTGCGGCGGCGGCCCGGTGGAACTGGTGGAGAGTTTGAAGGAGATGCCGATCTGGTGTTTTCACGGGGCGCGCGACGATCGCGTGCCGGTTGAGTACTCGCGGAAACTGATCAATCGACTGAAGCAGCTCGGGGGCGATCCGAAGTACACGGAATATCCGATGCTCGGGCACGTGTGCTGGGACGAGGTCTACACCACCAAGGGGCTGTTCCCGTGGATGTTGAAGCAGCGGCGGCGGGCCGCACCCAACGCGATCGCGGCGGAGCTCGACCGGACGTGGTGTCCGATTCCGACGACGATGTACTGGCTGCGGATCGATGCGGCGGAGGCAAAGACAAATCTCCTGCGATTGGCGGCGCGGATCGATTCGCCGACCCTCGTGCAGGTCGTGAGCGCGGGCGTGACGGGAATCACGTTGATGTTGAAGGAGCCGCCGAACAAGGAGGAGCCCGTAACGGTCATGTGGCAGGGACAGGTCGCCTACCGGGGAGCTTGGAAGCCGGAGATCACGATCGCGGCGACGTCCCAGCCGGCGGGGAACTGAGCCGGGCCGGTCGGTTCTTCGCGGATGGGTTTGTCGGGGGCGCGCGGCGCTCGTCACGTCGCATTAACTGCGGGCGCGGGGGCGTTCAGGGCCGTCCTTGTTGCGCGTCGATGTGTCGGCATACAATTGTCGGACTGGGGACAGTCGCCTGGTCGCTTATTGGATTGGAAGAGGTACGCGTAATGAAATTATTCCCGTCGGTACTTGGCGTGGCGTTGATCGTAGCTTCCGGCGTCGGTTGCGGGACGACCGGAGGTACGTTGCCCGGGGCGAGCGAGGCGGTGGTTGCGGCCTGCCAGACGTCCTGGGGGCTGACGAACGAGCAGCTCCAGGACATGATCAACTTGATTGAAGCCGACAAGGGCCAGGGTATCCTGGCGGACAACATGCGGCAGTCGCTCGACAACCAGTGCGACGCGCGGGACCAGGGTGACGCGGACAAGGCGGCGTGCAAGGAATGCTCGGTTGCGGTGGTGAATCAGGTCTATGGCCTGTAGGCGCGGAATCGCTGCATCGAGCATCAGGTAGTGAAGCGCACACTGGACACTCGGCCGGCGGTGGCGCGGCCGCGCGTCGAGTGAATTGTGTCGCGTGGGGATGAGCACGATCATCACATGGCCGGCCTTTTCGACGGAACGCCGCTCGAACGCCCCGTGACCTGCGAGCGGTGCGGAAAGATTCGCAAGCAGTGCGAGTGTCCGCGCGGGGCGGATGGCCGGGTGATGCTGCCTCAACACCAGCCCGTCCGGATCCGGCGCGAGCGACGCGGGGGCGGCAAAATGGTCACGATCGTCAGTGGCCTCGATCCGCGCGCGACCAAGCTGGCATTGTTGCTGAAGGAACTGAAGACGAGACTCGGCGCCGGCGGCACGATCAACGATGGGTGCATCGAACTTCAGGGGGATCATCGCGACGTACTTGTCGCGATCTTCATACAGCGGGGATATCCGGCGAAATCGGCAGGCGGGTGACGCTCAAACGTATTCCGTCGTGGGGGCAGACTCTCAACGAGCGTGGAAGCGCTTTCAAGCCATGCGATTCGCGGTAGTTTCAATTGGAGAAACGTTTTAGCACTTGCGAAACTACCGATTTCGCGTACCATTCTCGCCCGCCTCGACAGAGCACGTGGAACCCGAAGCAACCTGTACGGAATCTTGCAAATGGGCCCGCTCGAGATTCTCGCCATGAGTTCACCCGGCGCCGCCGATGCCGCGACGATCGACGCCGGCAGCACGGCCTGGATGCTGACAAGTTGCGCGCTTGTCCTGCTGATGGTCCCGGGCCTGGCGATGTTTTACGGCGGATTGGTGCGCCGGAAGAATGTGCTATCCACGATGATGCACAGTTTTCTCGCGATGGCGGTGCTGGGCGTGCAGTGGATCGTGATCGGGTATTCACTCTGCTTTGGCACGGATCACGCGGGGATCATCGGCTTCGATTGGGACAAGTTTTGTCTGAGCGGGATCGCGTACAACGCGATGTACGGCGACAAGCACATTCCAGAGCTGGTCTTCGTGATGTTCCAGGGCAAGTTCGCGATCATCACGCCGGCGCTGATCTCCGGCGCGGTCGCCGAGCGCATGAAGCTGTCGAGCTACGTGCTGTTCATCGTGCTGTGGTCCACGCTCGTCTATTGTCCGCTCGCGCACTGGGTCTGGGGTGACGGCGGCTGGCTGCTCAATTACGGCGTGCTCGATTTCGCCGGCGGCACCGTCGTGCACGTGTCCTCCGGAGTCGCAGCCCTCGTCATGGCGATGATGATCGGCCGGCGCCTCAGCGTGCCGAACGAGAGCATGGAGCCGGGCAATCTCATCCTGACGGTGACGGGCGCCGGCTTCCTCTGGTTTGGCTGGTTTGGATTCAACGCGGGCAGCGCGATCGCCGCGGAGGTTCCGGCCGCGGGCTCGGTCGCCGGGCTGGCGTTCGCGACGACGCAAACGGCCGCCGCAGCGGGCGCTCTATCGTGGATCGTGGTCGAGTTCATGCGGAAGGGTCGATGCACGAGCCTGGGACTGGTTTCCGGGATTCTCGCCGGGCTCGTCGCCATTACGCCCGGGGCGGGTTACGTCGAACCACGCTGGGCGCTGCTCATCGGCCTGGTAGCCGGCGTGCTCTGCTACTTCGCGGTGCACCTGAAGGAGCGGGCCCGCGTGTACGACGACGCGCTGGATGCGTTCGGCGTTCATGGGGTCGGTGGGGCATGGGGCGGGATTGCGACCGGCATCTTTTGTTTTATGCCCGCTCTGGGGATAATTGACGGAAACGTGAACCAGCTCATCAAACAGGCCGTAGGACTGGCGGCGGCTGCGGTGTTCGCGGCGACCGGAACATTCGTCATCGCACAGGTACTCAAGTCCACTGTTGGATTGCGCGTGACCGAAGAACAGGAACGCGCCGGGTTGGATGAAAGCATTCACGGCGAGAAGTCGTATCGCCTGATTGCGACTTGATGTTCATGCGTTCGGGCAGGCCGGCGTCGATCGGATACGATTGCCGCGGCGAATGCAGCGTGTTTTCGGAGAACTGTCAGAGAGGGAGGAGATCGGAATGGACGATCAGGCCTTGCTTCAGATCAACTGCGACCCGCGGGCCACGATTGTGACCATCGTGTGCAGCGAATTCGATTTTCAGCGAACCAAGCAGTTCCGCGACGAAATGGCCGGCGCATCGCTCGGCGACGCGGCGTTGCCCCTGATCCTCGACCTGGCCCAGGTTCGCTTCATGCCGAGCCCGACGCTGGGCGCGCTCGTGGAGCTGCGAAGCCGTTTCGCGCGCGAAAAACGCTCCTTCAAGCTCGTGGGAATACAGCCGGCAATCGTCCAGGTACTTCAGACGACCGGTATGTTAGGTTTGTTTGAAGTGTGCAATAACGTCGCGGGCGCGATTGACGGAACATCGAAGGCCTCCACCCGCGGATGAGATTAGAGGACCGCGGGCAGGCATCGCCCCTTGAACTTAATGCTCGTGCCTCAAACTGCTGATGACCAGCAGAGCAGGCAAATCAGAGCCCGAGAACATGCAGCAGCCGGAACCCGGACGCACCGTGAACCGCGGCCGCTGATCAGCGAGGAGTATTGCAGAATGGAACCAGCCAAGGCGAGAATCGCGGCAGTCGCCGCCGCGACGTCATGGAGTTTTCCGCCGGTCCCGGCGGATTGGGGCGCCAGCGCGTCACGCGTTGACAAGTACTTTGCTTGTGATGTCTTCAATCAGCGGACGATTCGACAGCGTCTCCCGAAGGATATCTTCAAGCGCCTGATGCGGACGGTTGAATTGGGAGAACCGCTGGATCCGCAGGTTGCCGACATCGTCGCGGCCGAGATGAAGGATTGGGCCGTCGAGCACGGCGCAACGCACTACACGCACTGGTTCCAGCCGCTGACCGGACTCACCGCTGAGAAGCACGACTCGCTCGTCGAACTGGGCAAGGACGGCGAGATGATCCACGCGCTTTCCGGCAGCAACCTGTGCCAGAGCGAGCCGGATGCGTCGAGCTTTCCGTCCGGCGGGCTGCGCGCCACGTTCGAGGCCCGCGGCTACACCGCCTGGGACGCCACAAGCCCGGCATTCCTCGTGCGCGGACACAATACGGTCACGCTATGCATTCCGACCGCGTTCGTTTCGTGGACCGGCGCCGCGCTCGACCAGAAGACGCCGCTGCTGCGGTCAATGGACGCACTGTCGAAGCAGGCCCTGCGCGTCCTGCGGATCTTCGGAACGGACAAAGGCGTGCGGCGCGTTCTGACCACCGTCGGGCCGGAGCAGGAGTATTTTCTGATCGACCGGCACTTGTACTACACGCGGCCCGACCTGGTCTCCTGCGATCGCACGCTCTTCGGCGCGCGGCCGCCCAAGGGCCAGCAATTGGAGGATCACTACTTCGGGTCGATTCCGCCGCGCGTACTGGCCTTCATGGCCGAGCTTGAACACGAGTTGTATCGCATGGGTGTCCCGGTCAAGACGCGGCACAACGAAGTGGCGCCCGGCCAGTTCGAGATCGCACCGACCTTCGAGACTTCCAATCTCGCGTGCGATCACCAGATGCTGATGATGGAGACGATCAAGCGGGTCGCGCCGCGCTATGGCCTGTACGCGATCCTGCATGAGAAGCCGTTCTCGGGCATCAACGGATCGGGCAAGCACAACAACTGGTCGATGTCGACCGATACGGGCGTCAATCTGCTCGACCCGCGCGAAGAGACGCACACGAACATGGAGTTCCTGGCGTTCCTCTGCGCGGTCATTCGTGCGGTGGACGTCAACGCCGACCTGCTGCGAGCGTCGGTCGCGTCGGCCGGCAATGATCATCGGCTTGGGGCGAACGAAGCGCCGCCGGCGATCATCTCCATCTTCCTCGGCGACATGCTGACCGACATTGTCGAGCAGCTGGAGAAGGGCGAACTGAGCCGAACTCTCAAGGGAGGCGCGATGGACCTGGGCGCGGCGACGCTTCCCCAGTTACCGCGCGATTCGGGGGACCGGAACCGGACATCGCCGTTCGCATTCACCGGCAACAAGTTCGAGTTTCGCGCCGTGGGGTCGTCGGCGACGTCCGCGTGGCCGAATACGGTGATGAATACGATCGTCGCCGAGTCGCTCGACGAAATCGCAAACCAGCTCGAGGCAGCCGTCGGCCCGAATCCGACACAAGATAAGCTTATGGCCGCCGTGCGCGGCGTGCTGCAGAAGACGATCAAGGAGCACAAGCGCGTCATCTTCAATGGCGACGGATACTCCGCCGAGTGGCACGCGGAAGCGGAGCGCCGCGGCTTGCCGCACCTACGCGACAGCGTCGCCGCGATTCCGCGGTTTGCCACGGACCGGGCGGTCCGCCTGTTTGAGAAGTACCAGGTGCTTAACCGTCAGGAGCTCGAAAGCCGCGTCACAGCATATCTCGAGCGGTACTGCAAGCAGATCCTGATCGAATCGGAGACGATGGTGATGATGGGGCGTCAGATGATTCTGCCCGCCGCCATTGCGCAGGAGTCGATTCTGGCGGAGGCGGTCACCGCGCTGCGGAGCGCCGGCGTCGACCACAAAGAGCGGCAGGCGATGCTGGAGCAGTTCATGGAACGCGTGCGTCGCTTTACGACGACGCTCGAAGGACTGGCCGAGGCGGACAATCTCGAATCGCACGAGCCGCTGGAGCACGCGAAGTACCTGCGGGATCAGATTATTCCTCTCATGCAGGTCCTGCGGGCAGCCGGCGATGATCTGGAGAACCACGTGCCGGCGGTCCTCTGGCCGTTGCCGTCCTATCGGGAAATACTGTATTTGAAGTAGGAAGCGAACTCGCTGCGACAGTCGTCGAAGCAGATCGGGAGACCTCGCCACGCCGGGGGATTCGTCTAGCCGGTGCTCTGCATGGCAGCGGCGATCCCGTTGATGCTGTCGAAGAGCAGTTCGCGCAGTTCGGCTCGCTGAGCGTCGTCGGCCGACCGGAAGCGCTTCAGTAATTCGATTTGCAGCAAGTTCAGCACATCGGTTGCCCCGTTGCGCTCTTCAATCGAGCGTTGGATGACCGGGTTGTTGTCGAGCAGCTGGCGCTGTCCGGTGATACGAAGGATCGCCGTTCGCGCAAGCTGAAACTCGGCTTCTATCGGCCGGTAATTGGAGGCGGCAGCCAGCGTGTCGTAGCACCGTGCGATCGGCAGCCGAGCGCGGGCCATTTCCTGCTGGGCGTTGTCGATCATGGTTCGAACGTACTCCGACTCGCGATACCAGTTTGAAAGCAGGGCGAGGTGATCCGTCGATTCGTCGAGGAATTCCGTCAGCGCGGCGCCCAGGCCGAACCAGCCGGGCACGTTGAAGCGCATCTGGGTCCAGCCGAAGACCCAGGGAATCGCCCGGAGATTTTCGAAATGAACTTCGCCGCTCGTGCGTGAGACTGGCCGCGAAGCGATGGGGAGAGCGCTGATGTGCGCGATCGGCGAGACCTCGGTGTACCAGGTCCAGAAACCCGGGGCGTCGATCAGTTGACGGTAAACGACCAGCGCTCGCATGCCCAGGCGCGTCATGATCTGGTGATCGGGTTCGGCGTTGCGTTCTCCTGCGAGCGACGAATCGGACTCGGCGAGAATCATGGCACTGGTCAGTTGCTCGAGATGGCGGTGGGCGATGTCGGGCAGCATGTAGCGAAATGAGATGACTTCGCCCTGCTCGGTCATTCGGAGCCGGCCGCTGCGGCTGTCGGGCGGGGTCGCGAGGATCGCCCGGTTGGATCGACCGCCTCCGCGGCCGACCGTGCCCCCCCGACCGTGGAAGAAGCGAAAGTCCACGTTGGCGGCTCGGCAGACACGGGCGAGCCGGGATTGGGCAACATGGAGCAGCCAACTCGACATGAGGTAGCCGCCGTCCTTGTTGCTGTCGGAATAGCCCAGCATAATCTCCTGAAACTCGCCGCGATTTCTTACGTGGGCGCGATACAGGGGATTGTCGAACATGGCCTGGAGGATCCCGGGAGCATGTTCGATGTCGTCGATGGTTTCGAACAGCGGGACGATGTCCAACTCCCCACAACCGGCCACACCCATCAGCCAGAGCACCTCGAGGACATCGCTCGCGCCGTTGGCCATGCTGATGATGTAAGCACCGACGGCGCGCCGGTCGCGCTTGCGGGCCTCTTCGAGGACCCGGAGGACTTCGAGAAGGTCGCGACCGCGTTCGCGGATCGCGTCCGACGCAGGCCGCAGGGTCCCGGCCTGTCCGATCGCCGTCGTCAGTACCTCGACTTTCTTCGATTCAGTCAGCTCCGGGTAATTTGTGCAGATGTTGAAATGATGGAGGAGATCCGCGACGACCTCCTCGTGGACCGCGCTGTGTTCGCGAATATCCAGCGCTGCCATATGGAATCCAAAGATTCGCGCCTGGTTCAAGAGTTCAGCGACTCCGGAGGACTCGACGAGCTCGCCGAGATTCATGGTCCGGAGACTGTTCGCGAGCAATTCGAGGTCGGCGATGAATCCGTCGGCGTCGTAGGCGCCGCCGCCCTTTTCGACAGCCAGAAGCCGCGTGCGCATCTGAAGGAGCTTGAGCCGAAATGGTTCATGGCGAAGCGGGACGAATGATTCATCCGGGACCCCGTCGGCGATTTCGTCGTGCTCGACAGCGGACTTCAGCTCCGCCGGCACGGGAACACGCCGGTCGGACAGACTCAAGAGGCGCATTAATTCGACGAGCTTGTCGCGATACAGCCGAATGGCCGCCTGCCGGTGCAGTCTCAGACTGTCGCGGGTCACGGCGGGTGTGACCAGTGGATTGCCGTCGCGGTCGCCGCCGACCCAGGTGCGATAGCGGACGATCGGCGGGACATCCGGTCGTGCGCCGAAGAATTGTTCGACGGCCGTGCCAACTTCGTGCAACAACCGCGGGACCGCGGACCAGATGGCGGAGGTGAGGAAGTAGAGCGAGCCCCAGACTTCCTCTGTGACGCCGAGTCGCTCCGTGCGCACTTCATCCGTCCCATAGAGGAGGAGAACCATGTGTCGAATGCGATCTTCGAGCAGACGCCTCGATCGCGCGTCCTGCCGCCGTTCATCGAGTTCGATCAGGCAGCGGGCAATCTCGTGCTGCTTGTCCAGCAAGGCGCGGCGGCGAGCTTCGGTGGGGTGGGCGGTAAGCGTCGGCTGGAGATCGATCCGGGAAAGGGTCTTGAGGACCGAATCGAGCGTCACCCCGCGCGATTTCAAGCGGGCGATCGCCTCTGCAATTGACTCCTGACGGGGGCGGTGGGGAGTCTCTTCGCGCTGCCGGCGACGATTGATCTGCACAATCGCGACCTTTTCGGCCTGATTGCGCAGATGAAACCGCAGGGTCAGCGACTTAATCAGCTCGCCGATCTCCTTCGTGGTCAAATGCGCGATGCGTTCGCGCGCGGCAGAGTATTCGCTGGACTCGCCGTTGCGGCACACATCCAGAAGCTCCTCGCATAGTTTCGTGTGACCCGGCGGTCCAAGCCGTTCGAGCACGTCGGTGAGGATGGCCGTCAGCAGTCTCAGATCGTTGTCGAGTTCCGTCGGCATTGGAATCGTTTTGCACCGCGTACCATACGGAGCGAAATTGCGACTTGCCAGAAACGCTCATCCTGGCGCGGTCACGAACCTGGGTCGCGCCGCATTTGCAAGCTCAAGTGATCGTCAGTTCGCGATACTTCACACGGTGCGGTTGGTCGGCGGCGAGGCCGAGGCGCTGCCTGCGATGGGCTTCATAGGCGGAATAGTTGCCATCGAACCAGACGACGCTGCTGTCGCCTTCGAAGGCGAGGATGTGCGTCGCGATCCGGTCGAGAAACCAGCGGTCGTGGCTGATGACGATGACGCAGCCGGCATAGGAATCGAGGGCCTCTTCGAGGGCCCGCATCGTGTTGACGTCGAGGTCGTTGGTCGGCTCATCGAGCAGGAGCACGTTTGCACCGGACCGGAGCATGCGCGCCAGGTGAACACGGTTCCGCTCTCCGCCCGAGAGCGTCCCGACCGCCTGCTGCTGGTCGGCCCCCGCGAAGCCGAAGCGTGCGACGTAGGCGCGGCTATTCATGGTGATGTTGCCGAGCTTGATCAAATCTTCGCCGCCGGAGATGGCCTCCCAGACGGTGTGCTGCGGCTGGAGCGATTCGCGACTTTGCTCGACGTAGGCGAGCATTACTGAATCTCCAACCCGGATAGCGCCTTTGTCGGGCTTCTCGCCGCCGGTGATCATGCGAAAGAGTGTGGTCTTGCCCGTTCCGTTGGCGCCGATGATGCCGACGATCGCCGCCGGTGGGATCGAAAACGTCATGTCGGTTACGAGAAGCTTCTTGCCAAACGCCTTTCGAACCGACTTGGCGTCGATGACCAGATCGCCGAGGCGCGGGCCGGGCGCGATGTAGATTTCGATATCGCTCGATTTCTGGGCGGCGTCCTGTTCGAGCATGGCCTCGTAGGCGTTGATGCGGGCCTTGCTCTTCGCCATCCGGGCCTGGGGCGAGCGGCGGATCCACTCCAGCTCGCGCTGCAGGGCCTTCTGGCGGGCCGACTCGGTCTTCTCCTCGACCTTGAGACGGGCCTCCTTCTGCTCGAGCCACGAAGAGTAGTTGCCTTTCCACGGAATCCCCTTGCCGCGTTCGAGCTCGAGAATCCAGCCGGCGACGTTGTCGAGGAAATAGCGGTCGTGGGTGACCGCGATAACGGTTCCTTTGTAGCGATGGAGATGCTGTTCGAGCCAGGCGACCGACTCGGCGTCGAGGTGGTTGGTCGGCTCGTCAAGCAGAAGAATGTCCGGTTCCTGAAGCAGGAGGCGGCACAGGGCGACACGCCGACGTTCGCCTCCCGAAAGGACCTTTACAGGCGTGTCGCCGTCGGGACAGCGGAGGGCGTCCATTGCGACTTCGAGGTGCTTGTCGAGCTCCCACGCGCCGACGGCGTCGAGCTTTTCCTGGAGGGCGGTCTGGCGGTCGATGAGCTTTGTCATTTCGGCTTCGGAGAGATCTTCGCCGAGGCGTTCGTTGACCTGTTCGAATTCCTTGAGGAGATCGACGGTGGCCTGCATTCCCTGCTCGACGGTCTGGCGGACGGTGAGGGCGTCGTCGAGATGCGGCTCCTGTTCGAGGAAGCCGATCGAGTAGCCGGGCTGCAGGGAGATCTGGCCTTCGAAATCCTTGTCGCGGCCGGCGAGGATGCGAAGGAGCGTGCTCTTTCCGGCGCCGTTGAGGCCGAGGACGCCGATCTTGGCGCCGTAGAAATAGGACAGGTAGATGTCCTTGAGGATGTGCTTTTTTTCGTGGCGTTTGTTAACGCCGATCATGGAGTAGATGATCTTGTTGGGTTCGTCGCTCATGGGTGGTCGGGGGCTTTCCGGTCTGAAGGTCGAATGGTGGGCCGTGCGGGGTCGTCGCGAACCCTTCGCGGATCGGCCGCATGAATTGCGATCATACTAAATCAAACTGCACGGTTTCGCGAGGATTCAGCGGGCCTGGCCGGCGATGGGGAGGTCGGACAACCAGATAATTCGGGAATATCGCGGATTTCTGAGAACTTTGGTTCACGTCGGTATCATGTCTTTCGCGCATTTCCATATGACGCGGAGCGGAGATCGTTCCGGACAACCGAACACATTCCACAACGTGATGCTTGCGCCCCCGGCGCGGAAAGGGGTAAGGATCATGACAGGGTTCATGCAAACAGCAATCAGATCATTTCGCCGAGGCGCGGCGTCGTTGTTGGCGGCGGCGACATGGTCGGTGGTCGCGACCTCCGCCAACGCTCA
>CAZONT010000065.1:0-20297 GCA_964581285.1 uncultured Planctomycetaceae bacterium
AGAGCGCGTGGTCGACATCCACGAGGTCACTGGTTCGAGTCCAGTACCGCCCATCGGTCACTTTCGTCACCACTTGCGAGCGATTGACTACACGCGACTTCCTCGCGTGTTTCTTGGTGTTTTTCGCCATCCGAAGTCTTCCTGGACATTCGCTGTTCACCGTCGCCGGACGCTGACTGCTGCGCATTTTGCTGCGCCTGTCGCGGTGGCTTCGCATCGATTCCCGCGGCCCGCTTGAAGTCCGCATTAAGGTCCACTGACGTAGCGTAGTGCGTCGCAGCGACTGCCGGCGAGTTGCCAATCCATTTGCACACGGTTGCCAGATCGTATTCCCGCATCAGTTCGGTTTCGCGGCTGGCCCGCAGATTGTGAAAGAGTCGCGGCCACATAGCGACCTTCGCTTTCTCGATGATTTGGGTCAGCCGCCGTCGCAGATTCATCGCCCCCAGCCGGTGGCGCGAGACGACGTGAATCGCGCCCGGCTCCGCCTCGGCGAACGCCGCCAAGAGCCGGTCCCGCAGTTCAGGGAACAGCGGGATGATCCGCTGGGCGAACCCCGCAATATGCGCCAGCTTCGGACACGTCACTCGGACGGTCCCCTTCTCCCAATCGATGTCGTTCCACTTCAATGCGAAGTGTTCGGACGGGCACCGCAGACCCCCATATCGCGATAGGGCGATGATCGCCTTCCATTCGGCGTCTGGCGCGGCTTCGATCACACTTCCTATTACCGCGTGTGAAACAAATACTTTGCGAGATTCATTCGCTTGGTGACCCGCCCTGATACCCGCGAAGGGGTTTTCGGCTGCCAGCTTCCACCGCAGCGCCTTGCGCCAGATCGTCCGAGCCGCGATAATCCGTCGGGCGACTGTCGCGGCTGAAAGCTTTTCAGTCTCGATCAGCCAAGCCCGCCAGCTATCCGCGTCCGCCGCCGAGATTCCCCGTAGCAGCCGCGTCTTTCCAAAGTGTTCTTCCAAATTGCGGCGCGTATGCGAGTAGAACGTCCGTGTCGCGGGCTTGACCGCCATCGCGGCAAAGTAACGCTCCAGAAACTCGCCAAGCGTCGTCTGGGACAGCCCGACGCCCTCGGCTAATCCTACGGCCCGAAGTCGGGCCAGCATCGACTCATCCAGTTCGCCGAGCCACTTCGCGGTTTCCGCGTCATGTGGCCGGGTGCTCAGTTTGTCCGCAACGATTGTCGCGACTCGTGCCTTCCAAGTCTCGGCGACCCTGGCGCTCACCCGCCCGAGCCGCAGCGTCTTACGCGGCCCCTTCGGTACAAGCGAAAACTCGATCCGCCGCAGACCGTCGGAATATGTGACGATTGATGCCATCTCAGCCCTTTCGCGCCGGTCGTCGCCGGCATTCGATCCCGAAATACGCAATCAACTTGTCCGCCTTGTCCAACCGAAGTGACGACATCCCTCGCAAGAACAGCGACAGCGTCGCCACATTGACGTCCGTTTCTTCAGCCACGGCCCGCAACGACTTCGCCTCCCGCAGACATTCTCGCAGTACCTCAGTCATTGAGCTGGCTCGCCGCGCCTTCATGTTTAGAAGTATAAACAACATTACAGCTTATGTCAATCTCGTTTTTCTGCCTTCGCCGCGTTCTCCAGCCGATCCGCCCATTCGCGAAGCTCGGTCTTTCGCGGCTCAAAAATGCAGACGCTTGCCAGTTGCCGAAGCCGCTGAATCCAGGCCGGGACCGTCCAGCCGACCGGGACGCCTATCGGTACGGACGGGACGGCGCATCGGAGCGCGTCGATTAGCTCGACTTTGTGAAGCCGAAGCCGCGCGATTCGTTCAGGTGTGAGGGCTCCCGCGGGGGCGTCCAGCCGCAAGCGGTCCCCGGCGAGTTCGACCCACACGCCCGCAACGTGCAGTTCGGATAGCAGCGTCGCCCCATTCATAGCTCGAATACCTCACGCCCGACCTCGGCAGCGACCGATTCGCTCGCGGATGGGATGCCCGGTCCGCGACGGTCCGCGTCCCGAGCCATTGCAGCCCCGACCGGCACCTCGCCGTCGCCCCCATCCGGACCTGCGCTCGCCCCACCTACAGAGTGCCGGGTCGCGGACCACTGCGGACCGCATTCCACCCGAAGCCCGATTCCGACATAGGCCCGTCGCCGGTCGTCCCCATCGCGCAGCCGCGCTCGGCGTAGGTTGGGGACCGCCGCCAACAGGTCTCGGCCGAACGTCTGGATCGTGCCCGGACGGTCACGGCCGTGGCCCTCACACCACGCCTTCCATGCCGCATACAGGTCGTCAACATTGGCTTGGTATCCCGGGCCGATCATGCAGCAATCACGAACGAACGCGGACACGGGGCTGGCGAGGTCGCCAAGCTCCCGGATCGCATCCTGCGACGATTCCGGCTGTACAAACCGGCCGCGCTTCCGCAAGCGCCGCCAGCCGACGAGCGCCCACTTCAAGATTTCCGGTAGCTCGGCCAAAAGCTTGTTCGTTAACTCCGTGTCCTCGCGACCGAGGAACGACTCCCGGAGCATCAGAACGACAAATCGGCTCGCCAGCGCCCCCGAAGTATCGATGACTCGCGGCAATTCGTTCGTCAGGAACATGAAGCGGGTCGGCAACCGCATGGTCACGTCCGACTGGTACTTTCGGGGAATGGTGAGAGCGTCCTCGCCCGAGATGCACAACAAGCGCTCCAGCACGATGGAGGATTCGGGTTGGCCCGAAAATCGGGCGTCGCTGACAATCGCGAGTGTCTTGCCGATTAGTGGCTGCAACCCGAATTGAGTGGCGAGGCTTGAGGTCGTCGGCCCGGCCACATTTCCCGCGCCCGCTAGTTCCCGCAGTATTCGGCCAATCGTCCCTTTCCCGGATCGCTTTGGCCCGACCAGCAACAACATCTTCTGCTGAGATGTGTCGCCAGTCAGGCAATAACCAAACCAATCCTGTAGCAGCTCGATCGATTGCGGGTCGTCGGGCCAGAGTCCCGCAAGAAACGAAAGCCATTGCACTGGCTCGGGGGCGTCATGTTCGTAGTCGAAACTCAATGCGGACGTGCTGAACAACCGCGGGGTTGGTGCGATCCAACGGCTTTCTGGGATGTGCAGCGATCCCGACCGACAAACGAGAAGCTCAGCCGGTGGCGGCGAATCGCCATCTTCATACAACCAAACGGGCGAGACTACGTCAGCGGCGAGTATCGTCTCCGCCTTGATCGCATCGACGAGATTCCCGACTTTGGCGCTCGTGGGCTGGAACGGAACGGATTTTACGTCGCCGTCCTGCGACGCCTTCAGTCGGACCGCATTCTCGGTGAATCGATACAACTCACTGCGCAGCTCGTCCTCGTCGATCGGGACATAGCGGTTACCTCGCCAGCCAAAGAAGACACCGGCGTAGAATCGGAGCGCGACCACGTCCTCGACCGTGAAGCGCTTGCGAAGGAATACGCGGGCCGATGGGAGCGGATCGCCGGGGTCAAGTATCGGTCGTCCAGTTGTCGGGTCGCTGTCACCGATTTTGAAGTCGCTCACGCCGCACGCCCCTTTCGACGGGGTTGCGGGGCGACTGCGGGCGTCTCGGCGAGAGGATCGTCCATGAGATTTCGCAGGGCGCGGTACAGCCGGCGAATCTGTCGTCGTCGCCGCAAGGCGATTGCGAGCAGCCGGCTGTAGCTTGCTGCGCCCGCAGCACTCGATTCCGATCCGACGATCCCTCGAATCTCCGACAGCTCCGGGTCTGTGCCCAGGTCGCGAACGGTCCGCGCAACGGCGGCGAGAGACCACTTCTGGCCGGTTCGGGCAAAGTGTGCCGCCCGCGCCAGCAATGTGCTCGCGAGGTCACGATGAACGTGCCATGCAAACGCATTGCCGGCGCAAACGCCGGCGCGGAGCATGAAGTTGTACGTTGCGCCGGGGTCGATCCAGAGGCACGCGAGCAGCCGCGTCTCGATATCCACGACGATCGCCGCGACGTAGCAGCCGGCGTGAACGAAGCCATCGAACGCGCTATCCTCGGCCGGTCGTTTTCCGTTTCGGGCCGCGCTTTCCACCAGATTGCGCGGCCCCCTTGTTGCGCTTCCGGCTAACACGGCTGCCGCCCTCCCGTGGCGCGGACCGGCCGACAGCCGCCAGCAATCCAGCTCTCAATTTCTGTTCGCGACCAGCGAACCAAGGCACCAAGCTTTCGCGGTCGGGGCATGGAGCCGCGATCAGCAAGGCGATACACGTGCCGAGGCGAACAGCCAAGAAGTCGCGAGACCTGCCCCACATCGAGCAGGGCCGGCGAACTGGGGACGCATCCTGATTGGGGGCTTTCGACGCCATTGGAAGGGGTCATTTGCCGACTCCGGTTGTGGTCCGACGTGCCAGCGACGCCTTGTCGCTGCTATTGCACGCCCGCTATGGACCACAAACCGGACAACCGGACAGGAAACCGGACAACCTTGGCGCGTGCGAGAACCGCGATTCGGTGCTGAAAGATTTCTCTTCGCTGTCCGGTTCGTCAGTGGGTGGGGGTGAATTCACGCTTCATCGCATCGCCGGAAGTGTGAAATGCGCCGAACGCGCTCGCCGGTTGAGTTGTAACGCTTGATCCCGGCATCACGGAGGTACTTGCCGAATGTCTCCGCGTTCGACGGACGCTGGGCGAGCCAGTGATCCTGCATATCCGGGTGCTCGCGGATCGCGTCGAATAGCTGCTGGACTGTCATTTCATCCGCCCCCGGAATGTTCTTGATCGCCCAATCATATACGGCGGCCGCTTTCAAACGGGACGGCGAGCGCTTCGCACGAGGCGTATTCACTTCTTCGGATTCTGCGACCATAGTCGCCTCGGTCGAGTCGCTCGGCTGCGACTGAGGTTGCTGGGGCAGAGCTGGCGCTGCCGGCATTGCGAGTGCAATATCCGCACGAGTTGCAACGTCGGCTTTGGTGTCGTGATCTCGGAGATACCGACGACCTTCCGTCGTTAGTCGCCAGACTCGCACGTCAAAGTGGTGGGCGTTTTCGTCCGAGAGGTCCGCCGGATGGCTTGTGTCCAGATAGGCCAGGGGAACGGAGACGTTAACCGCGAGATCGTGCGCGACTTCGAGGTCTTCTGGCGAGATTCCCGGCCACACCGCCGTCAACCATTCGTCGATGTCAGACGGCGTCGCGCCCTGCTTCGCACTCCCGCAGGCCATTTGCATCCGCCGGCAGTATTCCCGCCACTCGGAATATTCCTCATCGGTGTAGCTGTCGATTTGGGACTTAATCAGGGGCAACGGTTCGATCGGTTGTAGCCGATGCTCGTAGGGCTGCTCGTGCCAGTCGAGGCACCGTAGCTGCTCCAAGAGCAGTTCATCGGGCGAAGGTCGATTCGCCCAGTATTTGCGGCGGGCCTCCCGATGGAGAATCGCATCGATGACTTGTTCGCGATCCTGTTCGAAGCACCGCCGCGCCGTTTCGGGCGGGTCAGGCTCCAGCCACTCGCATCCGCGCTTCGCGCGGTTCCAGTTGTCCTGAAACTCGGCGCGCTCGTCCGCCGTCAACGGACCGCCCGCCGCGCGCGGCGATAGTGCGGTCGTCCGAGAGGGCTTGGGTGCTGATCGGGGCGTTACTCGCGGCGGCGTCTTCGAGCGTCGAGAGGTGCGCTGCTTACGGCGTGCGCCGGTTTTCGGCTTTGGCATGGCGATACCTCAGTAGGGCCGAGCCGGGCGAGCAGGCGAGGTATCGCAGTCGCTGGCGTCGCCCGACTCGGATTCTGGCGGGGATCAGCCGCCGTCCCATTGCTATCATGTTCGGATCGCATTCGGCAGGCAATGTCGGCCCCGCACTCAATTCACATGCGGGGGTTATGGGGGCGCTGCGCCCAAGGGGGTCTGGGGGCGATTCTGCTCGTTCGGGGCCATCAACGAATGGCCATCACGACCACTGTGAATTGCGGTACGCCGGCCCGCGCGCCTACAGTGAAACGCGTCTGACCCGGCTAGTTCGCGAGCGGCGGGAGGGGACCGGTCCAGTCGTTAACCGCCGGATCGGCGCGCAGCCCGACGAAGTTCGGCGCGACTTGTTACACGGGGGCGGGGGGGGTTCCGCCCGCGTAGAGTCAGGCAACTCTGAATCGCCGGACGATCCGGCGGGAGCTTCAATGGGGGTAAAGGGGGCACTCTTCCATCCGGGTAGGGGGCCGTCCGCGAGAATTCCGTCCGAACGCTCGTCCGCTTAAACTCACCAATCCGAAGCGCTCGAACTTTACGACGACCAGGTAGGGAGGAGCGGCACACTATGCCCAAGGGGTCGAAAGCCGGTGCGTCGCGGGGCCGCAAGCCCGCCGCGCCGCCGCAGGCCGAGAGCTATCAGCACCCCGAGGCCAAGGCTCTGCTCCGGCCGGACGTGGGGACGCAGGCGCAGTTCAAGAAGAAAAAGCCGCCCAGGACCTACCGGTACGACTCGTCGCTCGCCCCCGAGTCGAACTGGGATGGCCAGAACGCCGCCCGCGAGTTCGGTGAATGGCTTCTCGGCGTGATCGACCGCGCCACCGCCAATCCCGGCGACCCTCACTTCCCGGCCACGTTCAAGAACACCCGCGGCGAAGTCGTTTGCGAAATCCGTAACGTTCGCGACGCCGTCGAGCAGCTCAAGCGCCTCGCCAAACCGTTCCTCAATTGGGCGGGCAAGGCTGAGCGGCTCAGCTTTGACGTGCCGACGCTACCGCTATTCATCCACGAGCGCCTATCGACTAAGGCCATCCTCGAAACGCTCAAAGGCCACAAGCGCGACAAGCAACTGACAATGTTCGACCTGTTCGGCGACCCGCAGCGGCCGATCCACGACCAGGTCCTGAAGGCCTACGAACACGTCAACGGCTGGACCAACCGGATGATCCTGGGCGACTCGCTGGTCGTGATGAACTCTCTGCTTGGCTACGAGGGGCTGGGCGGCCAGGTCCAGATGATCTACATGGACCCGCCCTACGGCGTGAAGTTCGGCAGCAACTTTCAGCCGTTCGTCCGCGCCCGCGACGTAAAGCACAACGACGACGACGACATGACCCGCGAGCCGGAGATGGTGAAGGCCTATCGCGATACCTGGGAATTGGGGTTGCACAGCTACCTGACGTATATGCGCGACCGATTGCTGCTCTGCCGGGACTTGCTCGCGCCGAGCGGGAGCTTGTTCGTTCAGATCAGCGACGAGAACGTTCATTACGTCCGCGGGCTGTTGGACGAAATATTCGGCGCAGCTGGTTTCTGTGCACAGATCGCGTTCACCACCACGACAAGCGAAAAGACGAACCGGATCGCGGGAATATGCGACTACCTTCTCTGGTACGCGCGATCGCCTGAGCGGCTTCAATTCAATCCTATCTTCACACAGAAGGAATTGGGCGGCGAAGGCGCAACCAAGTACCGGTTAGTGCTCTTGGCAGATGGCCGCGAGGTGTCGATTTCAGAGTTCGAGGAGACGGGACAGCCTCTCCCATCCGGCGCGCGCGTTTTTTATCCTGACACCCTGATCTCTCAACGGCCTGGCGGTCGGTACACAGTGCGCTTTGAGGGAAATGATTACCGGCCAGACCCTGGCTATTGGAAGCCGAGCGAGGAGGGATTCAAGCGGCTGATCGATGCTCACCGAATCCGACGTGAAGGCGAGAAGCGACTTCGGTACATCCGGTTTTTCGACGACTTTCCATTTTACCGGATCACAAACGTTTGGAACGACCTCTCAGGTATTCAGAGTCGTACCGATGGCAAGGTCTATTCCGTGCAGACCCCGACCAAGGTAATCGAGCGATGCATGCTCATGACGAGTCGCCCGGGCGACCTCGTTTTAGACCCGACCTGCGGTAGCGGTTCGACTGCTTACGTCGCCGAGCAATGGGGCCGGCGCTGGATCACGATCGACACGTCGCGCGTCCCGCTTGCCCTTGCCCGGCAGCGGCTGCTAACACGGACCTTTCCGTATTACGAACTTCAGGACGAGTCACGCGGCCCAGCGGGTGGGTTTTCCTACAAAGCAGCGGCGCAGAGCAAGAACCCCAGGAGCACCGGGCCGGGAATCGTCCCGCATGTAATGCTCGAAAACATCGCAAACGACGAGCCACCACGACAGGAAGTGCTGGTCGATCGGCCCGAGGAGGAAAGGAAAACTACGCGCGTCACCGGCCCGTTCTGTGTCGAGGCGTCCATCCCGACGCCGATCGACTGGGGGGGCGACGGCGTCGAGGATAGCGCGGCCGGCGCAGCCGATCACCACGGCTCGTTTGTCGAGCGGATGATAGAAGTCCTGCGCCGAAGCCCGGTGCTGCACCTCGCCGGGGGCAAGACGATCAATCTTCGCAACGTCCGCCCGCCTGCCAAAACTCTTTCGCTGCACGCCGAGGCACAGGCAGACGATTTTTCGCACCTCGGCGTCGAGCCGACTCAAGGACACCTCGCCGATGAGGCCCGCCGCAAGCCGGTCGCGATCGTCTTCGGCCCGGAGAATGGGGCTATCAGCGAAAAGCTCGTCTATGAGGCCGCCAAAGAGGCCAACGCCAAGAGCTACACACACCTGTATGTCATCGGCTTCGCGATCCAGCCGGTAGCCCGCGATTTCATCGATAAGTGCGAGGCCGCCGTCGGCGTGCCCGCGACCTACGTGCAGGCCACGCCCGACCTGATGATGGGCGATCTGCTCAAGAACATGCGGAGCAGCCAGATTTTCAGCGTATGCGGATTGCCCGAAGTCGAGGTACGCAAGGCCGACTCACTAGCTGTCGCCAAGCTCGGCGGCAATGGCGGACCATGGTATCAGGTCGAGCTGGTCGGGCTGGACGTATTCGACCCGGCGACGATGGAAAACGTCCACCGCAGCGGCGACGACGTGCCCTGCTGGCTACTCGACACCGATTACAACGGCCTGTGCTTCCACGTCTGCCAGGCGTTCTTCCCGCGCACAGCAGCATGGGACGACCTGAAAAAGGCGCTCAAGGGCGAATACGAAGACGACGTATGGACGCACCTCGCCGGCACGACCAGCGCCCCGTTTGAGCCGGGCGAGCACAAACAGATTGCAGTCAAGGTGATTGATGATCGCGGGAATGAACTAATGATCGTCAAGGACTTTCGCGATGTGGCGAGCTAATCCTCATGGCTTTCCCCAACTTGACGTGCTTCGGATGTACGCCGGATATGAAGTCGAACGCATAGGTGGGCGACCAATTGTCTTGTTTCAGGAGCATCGAATGGCGGTCCCTGCCATGTGGGCGGCTCGAAAGGATCGCGTCGTAACGACCACGCCGCTGCTCGTGCGAGTGGACGCGCATACTGACTTCGCCGAGGAGGAAATCGACTACGGCGCAGCGCAAGATCGAATTCAGCACATCGAGGATTGCTTACTGTTTGCGAACGCGCTAGACGCAGACGACGGCGGCTGGGTTGAGTCTGTAGTGAAGTTCGGTTGGGTGCAAGACGTAATTTGTCTCTACGTGCATCCGTCGGAATGGCGGATTTGGGACGAACCCATTACGGACATCGATGGCGCAAAACACTCCATTTATGTCTTTCCTGACCTGGCGAATACTCCGCCCGACTTGGGATGCGGACCAGTACGAGTTAATACTGACATTCTGCACAAGCTGATCGAACTGTTGTTCGGTCCGGCTCAGAATTGCCCTTCAATCTGGCTAGACATCGATCTTGATTTTGCCGTCTCTGACGTCAGGAATTGCGAGAATCGCGCTCCAAGCTCGAACGAATTGCGGCAGAATCTTTCGCGTCCGGTTTCGTGCGATCGATTGCGTGAGCGAATTCCCGCACGCGATGTGCTCTCGCAACTCATTAACCGCGCGTGCTTGGTAACAATTGCGAGCGAACCGGAATTCGCGGGCGGATTTGCCGGGGTCGCGCAGGTGTTGCAGGGGCTTCGAGAGTCCCTTCCTGAGCACGCACGAGTTTTCAAATGGTATGAGCGCGCATGACGGGCTTTGAAGTCCCAACCCCGATCCTCAATCCGCCGTTCGACGAGCCGGCGGCGCATTGGCATTTGCAGGAGGGCGAGCCGCCCGAGAAGCGCGCCGGCCGCAGGCCCGCCGGTTTTTTCTATCGCGATCCCGGCGCGAGGGATCAGAACGACGAACATGCTGCCCGCGGACAGTGGGAGGAATTGCCGCGGGTCAATCTGATTCGCGAACGGATCAAGGCTTGGCGCGCCGCTGGGTGGCCGGGCTGCACTCGGACGACGCTGGAACTCCTAAATTACTGGCGGCGCGACGGTCGGCAGCATCGGCTTTTCTTTGCGCAGCTTGAAGCGGCCGAGACGATCATCTTCCTGCGCGAGGCGCGGGCTGACTTCCGGCAGGGCATCGATGTGCCGCCCGACGAGCCCAGCGACGAGCAGAAGACCCAGGGCGTAACCGCCTTCCGTCGCTACGCATGCAAAATGGCGACCGGCAGCGGTAAGACGACCGTCATGGGAATGCTGGCGGCATGGAGCATCGCCAACAAGGTCAACGATCGCGGCGACGGCCGCTTTTCCGACACGGTCCTGGTCGTCTGTCCAAACGTCACGATCCGCGACCGGCTGGCTGAACTTGACCCCGCCCGCGGCGAGGCCAGCATCTACCGCAGCCGCGACTTGGTTCCAACTGATTTCATGCCCGACCTGAGCAAGGGACGAATCGTCGTGACGAACTGGCACGTTTTTGAGCCGCAGACGGTCGGCGAGGGCCGTGTCAGCAAAGCCGGACGGCGACGAGAACGCATCGAGACGGTCATCATCGGCAGCAAGACGACGACTGCGCGGGGCAAGCGTTACATGACGCCCGCGGCGTTGGCGGCTGCGACCGCGGCCGGCGAGGTCGAGGTCTTGAAGGAGGAACGGGACGACGCCGACAATCTCATCAAAGTGACGATTCGAGGATACGACTACGTCGAGAGCGACACGGCGCTGGTCAATCGCGTCCTCGGCCGCGGGGCCGGCAAGCAGAACATCCTCGTCATGAACGACGAGGCACATCATGCGTACCGTATCCGCCGGCCCGAGCCCGACGAGGACGAAGGCGATCTGTTCGGCGAGGAAGAGGAGATCGAGGAGTTTTTCAAGGAGGCGACGGTCTGGATCGACGGACTGGACCGCGTGCAGAAGCAGCGGGGGATCAGCTTCTGCGTCGATCTGTCGGCGACGCCCTATTTCCTCGCGCGGGTCGGCCAGGAGACAAATCGGCCGTTTCCGTGGGTCGTCAGCGACTTCGGCCTGACCGACGCGATTGAGTCGGGGCTTGTGAAAGTCCCGCAGTTTGCGGTGCGTGACACGACCGGCGCACCGATTGCAAACTACTTCAACATCTGGCGCTGGGTGCTGAGCAAGCTTACCCCGGCCGAACGTGGCGCACGGAGGGCCGCGCCGAAGCCCGAGGCGGTTCTCAAGTGGTCGCACCATCCGATCGCGCTGCTCGGCGGATTGTGGGATGAGTTACGCCGCGAGTGGGAAGCGCATCGCAGCGACCCGCGCCCTCCGGTCTTTATCATCGTCTGCAAGAACACGAAGATCGCGAAGGCGATCTACGAATGGCTGGGTGAGGGCAAAGGTCCGACGGACGTGCCGCCTTCAAAGATCGACGGATTCCTAAATCGAGACGGTCGCGTCAACACCATCCGTGTCGATTCCAAGGTCGTTCACGAAACCGATACCGGCGAGGCCAAGGGCGATGAATCGCGGTGGATGCGCGTCACGCTCGACACGGTCGGCAAGCTGGACTGGACGCGGGACCGGCAGGGGCGACCGCTGTATCCGACGGGATTCGAGGCGCTGGCGGAGAAGCTCAAGCGTCCGCTCCACCCGCCGGGACGCGATGTCCGCTGCATCATCAGCGTCGGTATGTTGACTGAGGGGTGGGACTGCAACACGGTTACACATATCTTCGGCCTGCGGCCGTTCATGTCGCAGTTGCTCTGCGAGCAGGTCGTAGGTCGGGGACTCCGGCGGACGACCTACGACCTCGGCGAAAACGGTTTGCTGGGCGAGGAAGTTGCCAAGATTTTCGGCGTCCCGTTTGAGGTCATTCCGTTCAAGGAGAATGCCGGCGCGGCCGCATCGGCGCGAGAGAAACGCTACCACATACATGCCATTCCGCAGAAGGCGCATTTCGAGATTCGCTACCCTCGCGTCGAAGGGTATCAACAGGCAATTCGCAATCGAATCACGGTCGGTACGGTTGCACCGCTCCGGCTCGACCCGTTCAACATCCCGCCCGAAGTGGATATGAAAGCGATGGCGCGGACCGCAAATGACGGTCGGCCGACTCTTACGGGGCCGGGCGCAATCGTGAGTGTCGATCTCAACCCGTTCCGGAAGGGGCGGCGCTTTCAGGAACTGGTTTTCGACCTTGCCCGCGATCTGACTCGCATGTACATCGCGCAGCCAAGTTGCGAAGCACCTTCGCACGTACTGTTCCCGCAGCTTGCGCAGATTGCGGAGCGGTATCTACACGAGGGCGTCAATCCTGTAGAGCCAGCAAACATCATCGACGCATTCCTAGCGCCGTATTACGGATGGATCGTGGAGCGGCTCGTCGAGGCGATCCGGCCGGACACGTCGTCGGGCGAGGCCCCGGAGATTCCGCGGTATGAGGCCAGTCGCGGGCCGGGGACAACTGCGGCCGTGGACTTTTGGACGAGCAAAGACGTTCGCGAAGTCGTCAACTGCCATTTGAACTACGCCGTCGCAGACACGAAAAAGTGGGAGCAGTCAGCGTCGTTCACCATCGACCGCCACCCGGCTACGGCCGCGTTCGTGAAAAACGCCGGGCTGGGCTTCGCGATCCCGTACCTCGACAACGGCCAGATGCACGACTTCATCCCCGACTTCATCGTGCGCTTGAAGGGCGACGGTGTGCGCTATCTGATCCTCGAAACCAAGGGCTTTGATCCGTTGTGGGAAGTCAAGAAAGCCGCCGCCGAGCGCTGGGTTGCCGCCGTCAACGCCGAGGGGTCATACGGAGAGTGGGCCTTCGCAATGGCGCGGAGCTTGGAGCAGGTCAAGCCGGCGCTGGATCAGGCAGAGCGGGAGAATTGACGCAGGCGGAGCAGCCCGATATCGCAATGCCCAACGGAAAGTAGCTGAGCATGGCCGTGCATTATCACATTGACGGATTCCCTCCGGCAGCGCTCGACTGGCCGCGGTTGATTCCACTAATCGGGCCTGCAAATGCTGAAGTCGCCCGCTACGAAGGCGTCCTCCACGCCGTACCAAATTCTGCCGTGCTGCTTTCGCCGCTGACGACGCAGGAAGCTGTGTTGTCATCGCGGATCGAGGGAACGCAAGCGACATTTGATGAGGTACTCCAATTTGAGGCAGGCGCGCCCGCAACGGATCAGCCTCCCGAAAAAAGGGCGGATATTCAGGAAGTGCTCAATTATCGGCAAGCGCTGACTGAGGCCGTCGAGTCGCTGAAGACACTCCCATTGTCGCAGCGGTTGGTTAAGTTGGCGCACTCGACGCTCATGCAAGGCGTGCGAGGTCAAAACCGGACTCCAGGGGAGTACCGTCGCATTCAGAACTGGATTGGACCTGAAGGAATGCCGATCGAGTCGGCTCGCTTCGTCCCGATCAGTCCTGAGCGAATTAATGACGCGATGTCGGCGTGGGAGGCGTACGCTCACGCCGGACCGCAAGACTACCTGGTTCAACTCGCGGTCTTGCACGCGGAGTTTGAGGCGATCCACCCATTTCTCGACGGAAACGGTCGATTGGGACGAATGCTCGTTCCGCTCTTCCTCTTTGAGCGCAAGCTGCTTTCAAGCCCGATGTTTTATGTGAGCGCATATTTGGAGGCGAAACGCGACGAGTACTACGAGCGACTGCTCGCCGTGTCGCGAGACAATGACTGGACTGGATGGTGTGAATTCTTTCTCAGATCGATCATCGACCAAGCCAAGGCCAATCAGCTCAAGGCGAGGTCGATCCTCTCCCTGTATGACACGAAGAAGGGATGGATTGTTGACTTGACCCATTCTCACCATGCGATCCGGGCACTGGATTGGTGCTTCAAACGGCCGGTCTTTCAGTCCAGCGATTTCGTCGCCGGCGCGGGCATCCCGCCGCAAACTGCGAAGCGCATCCTGAAACTTGTTCGGGAGCACGGCATGTTAACAGTCGTCCGAGAACCCAGCGGCCGGCGGGCAGGAATCTTTGCTTTTCCAGAGCTTTTGAATGTGGCTGAAGGAAAGCAAGTTTTTTGATTTGCACCTCACTGATGTCAAGTGGACTTTGTAGTTCACGTGCTATCACCAAAAACTTTTGCGGATCAAAAAACCGACTTTTTGATATACAAAAAGAGTCCTAGAACTTTTCTCAGAAAAAAAAGCATAAGAAACTAGCTTAAAAAGACTTATAAACCGTTCTCCTGAAAATGCTCTACAATTGTATAGCCTATACAACATAAAGCATGGCAGAGCGGAGGCGGAAATCCCCCAAAGTGCAGATCTGCAGACCCCCGTAGCCGCTGATTTTTCACCGGAACCGGACGCTTCCCCATCCCCCTGTAGTCCCCCTTCCCCTTCAAGAGTGGCGCTGGACCGTCCCGGACGACAGCAGTCATGTATTTGGAGATAAGGTAAGGGCGCGCGGTATCGTTTCCTTCACATCCCGTTCCATCGACCCCGCCCCCGTCCCCTACCCCCGGGCTAACCCGACGGGCGTTGAATTGCCGCCCGAGAATCCCGTACCGCGATCGCGCTGGGACGGCTGGGGCGAGGTTCGTCCTCCTTATCAAAGCTATTAGCGCGCGAAACAAAGTGAAAAAAAAAAAATGCCTCAGATGGCGGGAGGGGCTATCCCCAGGGCCACTTTCGGACCGGCAGCTTCCCCTCGGATCGACGCGCACGGCGGCGCAGCAGCGGCCGAAAATCGCATACTACAAAGCTATTGCGGTCGGTCACTTTTTTGGAGCTTCGGGGACGCTCGGAGGCCGGTGGGTTAACCCCCGATAGCGAGGGAATAACGACACGCGTCGTCAGAAAGCAAAAACCGGTTTGTGGTCGCGAGGGCTATCCCGGAGTCCCAAGCGGACACGGGTGGAGGGCGTGACAAAAATTCCCGCCGCATCCCTCAGCGCCGGAGTCCCATCGCGCTCTATCCGCCCGCACCGACACCATTTTCAAAGCAGTGCGCGCGTAGGATGATGCAATGGCGGCGGCGCAGGACGTGCGACTGACGCTATTGATAGCCCTCGCCATCGCCACGATGCCAGCCGAATACATCCAGCGCAACGGCCGCTCTCTCCGGTCGGCCGGACCGCTGGCAACGCCAGACCGCAACGCCGTTCGAATCAGGCGGCATTTTGCCAGCGATTGACCGTCGTAATGCCGAGCCCCGAGCGCGACGCAGGTTGACGATTTCGAATCATGCTGCGTCCCCGTCGTCCTCCAGGGCGAGCTTCGCTAGACCGATCTTCGCTAATTCGTCCATGCGGGCCTGCTGCTCGGGCGTGAGGGTCGTGTAATAGTTGTGCTGCCCGAAGGTCGGCACTTCCCCGGTTGCCATCCCCCACGACTCAACCGGTCCAAGCAGCCGGTCCAAAAGGTACTCGATTGCCCATCGGTCCCCCGCCAATGCGAGGTCAACGAGCTTCTTCACGATCGCATCAAAGTGCTCCTCGGCGATGTCGAACAGACGTTGTCGAAACTCCGCAGACCGCCGACCGTTCGGGTTTCCCGGACCGCCTTGGTTACCGGCAGCGAACCGCCCCCGGCGGTCCCGGCCGTTTCTCCCGTTTGGTGACGGTCGGCCGATCATGGGCCAACTCCCGCGAGCAGCCGCCGGATAGCCTCGGCTTTCTCGGTGTCAGAGAGCGGCAACCGCATGACCGCCGCGACCGCTTCAGCGAAGGAATTGGCTTCCCGTGCTGCGCTTTTTGCTGCGCCTACCCCCAGAGTTGTCGGTTTTTCTTCGGAAATTTGCTGGTTGTTCGAGTCCAGTACCGCCCATTCCCGCCAATTTCTGGCATGCGACAACAGAAGGTGAGTACGTCACTCGCCCGGCAAATTCGCTGCTCCCGCCTCGGTCGGCAATAGCGCCTCGACAAATCCGTCGCTCGTCCGCGCCTCATAGCGCGTCAACTTGGCGGCATCCGACAGCACGCACATGCCGGTCACGAGGTCGAACTGCCAATGGTGCCATGGACACGTCACGCAGTTGCCCTCGACCTGGCCGGCCGCCAGGTTTCCGCCCGCATGCGGACAACTGTTGCGAACCACGATGAACTGTTCCGGCTTCTGAAGTCGGAAGACCGCGAGTTCGTGTCCGGAGGTCTCGACAAACTGCCCGCGGCCGACGGCGCATGCGTCGACGCGGATCAATCGAACCCAATGGTGCATGACGGCGAATTCTAGCGGCAATGAAGGAGTGGCGGCTACTTCAGGGGATAGTAGGAGCCGCGCCACGGCCGGTTGGTCTGTGTCGCCAGCATCCAGTCGTCGTTCCACATTCGGAGATCCGAATCGGCGACACGGCCGACCGTGTAGAGGTTCTCCTGCGGCGTGGTTCCGATGCCCGAGCAGCCGCCGGTGGCCAGCGCAATTTCTGCCAGTATGACAATCGCAAGCAGTGTTTTGAACCGTCGCATGGGCGGACTCCTGATAGATCGCTGGAACTACTATCGGCTCGAAGCCGGGCCGACCCCCAAAACCGTCCTCAGATTAGCGATTTTGCCTCCGTCGTGTCAATCGGTTGGGCCTCACGCAAGGCCGATAGCCACTCCCGGTACCGATATTCGATCCCAAGCTCATTCCCGATCTGCTTCAGCTCTGCCAGCCCGCGCTCATACTCGTCGGATTGCCAGTGCCGGGCGTTGGGGTCGCAGAAGAAAATCCGACAACCGAGCGGGCGATGCTCGCGGGCCGTGCAAAATCCGTCGACTTGGTACGGACAGGCGTTTTCGGACTCGACGGCCTGAAGCCCCGCAACCTTTTGCCGATCGACAAAGTACTGCAACTCAACCCCGGTCACGTACAGCTTGTGGCCGAACGTAGCGAACTTGCAGCACACCCCGCGATTGATGCATACCGGGCGATGGGCGTTGACGTCCGCATCGACGCGCTCGTAGAACTCCCGCATTCGGCGATCGAGTTCAACGATCATTGCTTTGCCTCATCCCACGTCCGCGCCGTGCGCACGCGTTCGATCTGCACAAACGTCTGCGTGCTGCCTCGATCGATCCCGGGGCACGTCTTCGACGCCGACCGCCACGCCGCCCGGCTCTCGAGATTGCTGTCCCAGTACGGCCAGGTCCGGCACTGCAAAGGCCGCACGGGATAAATCCCGCAGATGCGTTTGTCGTTCTGCTCCTTGAGGAACACGCAGTCGCCGTTCTTGCGCTCGGTCAGCGACAGGCGCGGCCCGACGCGACGCAATTCGTCTTTCGTCAGTCCGCCATCCTCGCGCCCGAGGAATGCCGCGATCTTCGCCACTTCTTCCGGCGTGCAAAACACGTAGCCCGGCGGACCGGTGCAGCAGTTGCCGCATTGCGTGCAGGCGAATTTCAGCCCGTCGCGATACCACGGGCCCCGCTGGTCGGTTGGCATACGCCGAATCGTAGTCGCGAGTCCGCCGCGAGGCGAGAAAATCGTCCGGCGAGCGTGCCGATGCCGACCCTTGCTCAACGCTTCGCCGTGGGCGCGGTTGTTGCGGAAAACCAGGCTCGCTCGAGCGCGTCGATGTTGACTCGCGTGACGATCAACGGGCGAATCGTCTCAATGTCGCTTTGAAACTTGCTCTGCCGGGCCAATTCCCCCGCCGTCCACATGCCGCGGCTGAACATCCGCTCGAAATCAGGGCATACGGCTGAGCACTTCGCATCGAGGCGCACCCGTTCCAACCCGGCGGAGGTCGGTGTGTAGAAGATCAGCGCCGTCCCGGGCGGAACCACCGCGCGGTCCGGCGGCCACCCGTTCAGCGGCGCGGCATCCAACAGTACCCACCCGCCCATCCGGGGATAGCGCAGCACTTCCGCCGCCAGCATTTGCCCCGCCTCCAGCTCGCGCTCTCCGTAGTCGATCTCGCGCAGTACCTCGGCGCCGCCGGCGGCCGCCAGGTGTTGCCTGAAGCTCGCCAGGCGCTGCGCCGCGCCGGGCTGCGTGCTTGCGGCATGAATGATGCCGATCGTTCGCGCGGGTCCGTTCAGCGCCGCCCCGCACGCATCTGCCATCGCCGCGCCGATGTCGGTCTCATCCGGCCCGCAATAAAGCGCGCGGCCGGACTCCCCGACGTCCTTCCCGATCGCCACGACCGGCGTCCCGCGCGAGTAAATTCCGGCGAGCAAGTCCCGAACCGCCGCCGGATCGATCACCCAGACGCAGACCGCGTCGAACTTTCTATCTGCGGCCCGCTCGATCGCATCCTGTTGCGCGCTCGGCGTCCCGGCCGCGGGCAGTTCGACGACCCACTCGACGTCTGGTGCAACCGGCGGCACGGCCGTCATCAGGCGCTGGACAATTCGCCAGGTCGGATCGGCCGGTGCCCGTCCGATCAACAACACACGACGGGACGGCTTCACCGCCGCCCTGCGCGAACCGGTCCGATCGCATCCCGCTGTCCCGATCACGACGGACGCGAGAACCATCGATGCCGCAACGCGCCCTGCCCGGTTCATCTCGACTCTTCCGAAATGGACGCCGCGTCGCGGCGTGCCCACCACCCGATCGACAACAGCATCCCGATCGCCGCGCCGACCGCGTCCGCAATCCAGTCGCTCAACTCGCACTGTCGTCCAACAAGCGGCTGCGTCCACTCATCCACCGCGGCGTACCCAATTAACAATAGATATAACCAGATCGCGCGGCCGCGACTCAGTGGTGACCGCCCCCAGGTCCACGCGACGAGCCACCCCAGCCCGGCAAAGATGGCTCCGTGCATGAGCCAGTCCGGCAGCGGCCCGGCAAGTCGCACGATCGGCGAAGGCGGGAGGTGCGTTCCAGTAAAGATCAAAATCCAATACAGCGAAAGGACCGCGACGCGCCATGTGCGTGTCGCCGAGCTGGCCTCGCGGCTCATGGCAGGGCGACCGTCGCCTCAACGGGCTTCTCGGTCGGAATCGGTGGCGGTGCGGCGACTCGGGCGCGGGGTGGCGGCTTCGGCGCCTTGGGCGGCGTCGGCGGCGGGGCGCTTGACGCAACAGCCGGCGTTTTCGCAGGAACCGGCGCTGCGGGCTTGGCGACCGGTGCTTGCTTCGCGCTCGGTGTTGGCTTCCCATTTGCCGCCGGAGCTACCGGCGGCGCCGGCTTCGCAACAGCGACTGCTTTCGCAACAACTGGCGCTTTCGCGACCACGGCCGGCTTCGGCGCGACTGCCGCGGTCGCGGATGCAGCGGGCTTCTGCGTGACCGGAGTGCTCGTGACGGTCGCGGGTTTCGGCGCCGCCACCACCTTAACGACGGCTGCGGGCTTTGCGACGGGAGGCGCCTTCGCGGCAACCGGTGGCGGTCCACTGGCTGCGGGCTTGGCAGGTGCAGTCGGCTTGGCCGCCGGCTTCGGTGCGATCGGAGCCAATACTTCCGTCGGCGCAGTCGCAACGACGCTTGCGGGTACTACGACGGGCACGGCCGGCTTCGACGCACCCAGGAGTTCATCCGCAACGGCCAGGTAGTCTTCCGCCCCGTGACTCTTGGGGGCATATTGGAAGATTGTCTGCCCATAGCTGGGGCATTCCGCCAGCTTCACATTCCGGCGGATTCGCGTCGAGAAAATGCGAGCGTCGCGCCACGGCACGTCCTGTCCGCGCGATTCATTGAGAAATCGATCGAGATCATCGACGACCTCGGCCGCCAGTCGCGTTGCCTGCTCGTGCATGCAGAGCAGCAGCCCCAGCACGCGCAGGTTGGGATTGATCCGCTTCGCAACAAGCTTGACGGTGTCGAACAGCCGACCGACGCCCTGCAACCCGAGGAAATGTGCCTGAAGTGGAATCAGTACTTCCTGCGCCGCGCAGAGCGCGTTGAGCGTCAGCACGCCCAGCGATGGCGGGCAGTCGATCAGCAGCCAGTCGTAAGGGAGTTTTTCCGCCGCCAGCAGATCGCGAAAGATCATCTCGCGACCGATCGTCCCGGCGAGTTCAACTTCGGTCGCGGCCAGGTCGATGCTCGTCCCGATGACGGAAATCTGATCGTCGACTTTGCGGATCGCGTCGGCGAGCTTCGCCGAGCCGGCGAGCAACTCGTAGGCGCCCGCTGAGCCCGGGGCGACGTCGACGCCGAAATGAGCCGTGAGATGCCCCTGGGGATCGAGGTCGGCCATCAGGCAGCGCTGTCCGCGCTGCGCCAGCGCCGCGCCGAGATTGACGGCCGTCGTGGTCTTGCCGACGC
>CAZONT010000066.1:0-20244 GCA_964581285.1 uncultured Planctomycetaceae bacterium
GGTGCCAGCTTTTTGACAGAACCCGCCCTAAAGGCGGGTTTTGTCTTTTTTACTCACCGCCGTATCCCAGTTCGTCGAAGCGCTGTCGCAATTCAGCCAACGCACGATGGCAGATCATGTGGATGGAGCCGCTGGTTCGCCGCAGGCGACGAGCGACATCAGAAACGGGCATTCCCTGCAGAAAGCGCAGACGAATGACTTCGCGGTAGTGCTCCGGCAGCCCCGCAAGGCAGGCCGTCAAAGCGCCGATGGCCTCCTGCTGGCGAATGACGCGGCTTGGGGTGCCGGTCTCCGCGGTGAGGCGCTGCAGCAGATCGACGTAGCTGCCGTCCTGCGGAGGCGTGGCGGCGGGCTTCATTTCGCGGCGGACGTCGCGACGATCGGCGTGGAGCGCTCGGTGCTCGTCGATGAGCTTGCGATCGAGTATGGTGAAGAGCCAGCGCAGGAAAGAATCCTTCCCGCGATAGTCGAACTGGCCGATGGCACGATAGGCCTCCAGATAAACCTGCTGAAGGATGTCTTCGGGCTCGATCTTGGCTTTCATGCCAGGATCCATCTGGCGAAGCAGCCGGGCCCGAAGGCGGGGGTGATAGAGGACGAGCAGGCGCTGGAGCGATTGGGCGTTGCCCAAACTCGCGTCGCGAATCAGCACGAGGGTGGCGTTTTCGTCCGGCAAGGGCGGTTCTCCGACGCGGCCGCGTCAAATCATCGACCGAAATTGTAATCGCCGAGACGGCAATATGGGATAAGTTTGAATCCCGAATCGGGTTACGACGAGAGAATGGCGCAGGCGTTGGGGGCGATCGGCCGAACGGACTACGCTTTCGGGGCCCTGCGGCGTGGCATAGACTGGCATCCAGACAGCGGTTGAGAACCGGACAAGACATGGACGGACAGGATGGCGTGAATCCGGGCGCCTGGAGCGGCGACGAGAACGACCCTCGCGAGCAGCGGATCGGGGAGCTCCTGAATGAGTTCCTCGACCGTGCGCAGGCGGGAGAGGGTCTGTCTGTCGACGATTTTGTCGGGAGCCATCCCGATTTCGCCGACGATCTGCGACGCCACTTGGACGGATTGCGGATTCTGAACAAGCTCGGCTCCTCCGCGGACGACCAGACGAAAATTATGGCCCGCGACGGCTCGAGTGCGCGCGGCCCGAAGGACGGGGTTGAGATTCCGGTCCGGCACGTCGAGTTGCCAGAGCTCGACGGCTACGAGGTGGTGCGCGAGATTGGCCGCGGCGGAATGGGGGTCGTCTACAAAGCAATGCAGAAGTCGACGAAGCGTGCGGTGGCGCTCAAGGTACTTCTGGAGGGACCGTTTGCGTCCGAAGCGGCGCAGCGGCGCTTCGAGCGGGAAATTGAACTGGCGGCCCAGCTTCGGCATCCGAACATTATTCCCATCTACGACAGCGGTCGGACGGCGGGCCGTATGTACTACGCAATGGAGTACGTGCACGGCCGGCCGTTGGTGGAATATACGAAGGCGCAGGCGCTTGGGATGGAGGAGCGGCTGCGGCTGTTTCAGAAGATTTGCGCCGCGGTTGTCCATGCGCACCTGAGGAGCGTCGTTCATCGTGATCTGAAGCCGGGCAACATCCTGGTGGACGCGGACGGGGAGCCGCGCGTGCACGACTTCGGGCTGGCGAAGCTGGGCGGCGTGACAGACATGAAGACGTCCGTGTCGGCCCAAATTGTGGGAACGCCGGCGTACATGGCGCCAGAGCAGCTCGCGGGCGATCCGATGGCGATCGACGCGCGAACGGACATCTATTCGCTGGGGGTAATTCTTTATGAAATGATGACGGGCAAGATGCCATATCCGACGGACGTGCCGCTGACGGACGTGCTGAATCACATTGCGCGGACGGAGCCACAGCGCCCCAGCCGGTGCGATCGGCGGATCAACGCCGACCTCGACACGATCGTGTTGAAAGCGCTCGCGAAGCGCAAAGACGATCGATATCAGTCGGTCGCGGCATTTGCCGATGACATCGGGCGCTACCTGGGTGGGCAGCCGATCGAAGCGCGGCGGGCGGGCGCGATCTACGTCATCGGGAAGGCGTTGTGGCCGCATCGATACATCGCCGCGTCGATTGCGGTGATCCTACTTCTCGGGGCGACCCTGGCCTATACGGTGTTGAACAACCGATTGATCGCCGAGCGCAACCAACTGGAGAGCAAGCGGCACGAACTCGAGCTTCAGCGCGAGGCGGACCAGCGTGTGAAGGAAGCTGAACTCAAAAAAGAGCAGGAATTCGCTGAATTTGTGAACAACAAGATGAAGGACTTGGATCCGGCGGCTGCGCAGCGATTCCTGCAGGACGCTGCTAATCTCGTTCGAAACATTGACTTGCGGCGAAGCTTGATGCGAACGGGCGTGCAGGCGGCTCGCGAGGTTGGGCAGCAGATCAATCGGTTGTTCGTGGACAGTCCGGGGGAGCTGAGCACGGCGACACAGCAATCGTCCCAGCAGGCAGCGGACGATGAGGATGCAGAACCGACGAGTCAGCCGGCGGAGCCACCGGCGCTCAACCCTTCGTAGGCGCGTCGGCTATGAGGGACGCGAGCTCGTCGGCGGCGGCGTTGAGCGATTGGGCGGCGTCGGGCGAGATCGGGCCGTTCTGGTAGATCGCGAAGAGGCCCGGGTGAAACTCCAGGTTGCGGTCCGGGGGCTGGCGGATTACCCAATCCGCGAGCTTCTTCTGCCGGCGCCTCAATGCGTCGGCGTCATTCGTGACCCACCACCGATCGTCAGCCCGGATACGCTGCCAGCCCGGTGCAAGTGCGGCTGCGGCGATACGGTCGTCGGTCGTGACGACGGTGTGGGTTTCGTTGAGCGAATCGATGGGGCAAGCCAGAATCATGCACTGGAATTGGTGGCGGTTTTCGCCGAAGCCGGATGCGAAGTTGTATTGCACAAGTATGCGTTCGCGGCCGTTGCGGACCATCGTGCCCGCCCGCTGCACCTGTCGGTCGTAGCCGAAGTGGGTAATTGTCAGCTCATCGAGCAATGGATGCGCGGCGTCGATTCGCTCGCGGAGGACGGCCCATTCGGGGCCGGGTGTTTCACCGCGGTGGCGTCGCAGGCGGCGTTCGATTCGACGGGCCGCCAGCGCGCCGACGAGGGCGACCGCAATAAGTACGAAGATGATGATGCTGCCAAGCATGGACGCGCAGCGGTTACGGCAGGCGCTCGGGCGAGTCGGGTTGGTCGGCCGGAGCGGACGTGAGCTCGTCCTTCGGCGGGTAGAGCGTGAAGCCGTAGCCGCGATGGGGGTCGAGCTTTCGGAGCTCGGAGATCCAGTTCAGGACCGATCGGTAGCCGGGCGCGCCGGCGCGTTGATAGAGTGGCTTGAAGTTGGGGACGTCGGGGTGGGGGTATCGCGTGTCGGCGCGGGGCAGCATGTAGGTCAGCAGGAGCGATTCATCGGGCTTGTCGCGGTTGACGAGCTGGCGGTGGTCGACCGACCACTCGCTGAGCGTGAGAAAGTTGGCGTAGACCTCCTTCTCGGCGCGCCTCGGGTCGTTGTAGAGGCGGAACTTGGTGCGTGCGAGGTCGGTGGAGCCGTGACAAGCCGAGCTGGCGCAGCCGTTGATCAGCGTGGGGAGGATGCGGCGGCGAAAGTCGACAAAGATTTCAGGATCGCGCCGGATGGCGACGGCGTCGGCGTACTCGGCCTCTTCGGCGCGGCCGCGAACCCAGTAGGCGATGAGGGCGAGTTTCTGCGGCGGCGTCAGCGACCGGAAGCGCTTTTCGGCGTTCTCTCCGCGGAAGTCGCGTTCGCCGATTCGCCAGGCGATGAACTTGTTGATGACCTCGGGCGGGATATCGACGACGAGCCGATCGACGGCGGCACTCTCGGGCCCGCGATCGGGCTCGCGCGCGGCCTTGAGCTCCATGAAGCGCACACGGTTGATCTGCTGCGGCGTGAGCTGGGCCACGGGATCGACGAAGACATCCGCGGGTGGTGGGGACGCCGGGTCGGAGGCGCCGGCCCAGCGCGTCTCGGCAAGCAGCGACAAAGCGAGGATTGCCGAGACAGCAAGCGGATAGGCGGCCGGACGAAGGATGTGTTTCATGTCACGAACCTCCCGGAGCGCGACGCGCTCCGCCGACGATTGACGAGGCGTCCGTGCGGCAGAAGAATATAAGTCGTGGTACGGGATGCGGCCAATGGGGTACGCGACGTGAGCTCCGAATCGCCGGAAGGAAAGCGTGATTCAGCCGAGCCGCTGATGGGGCGGTGCGTGGTGCTGGATACTTCGGGGGCGACGATTTTCCTCGGAAAGCTGCGGGCGGTGACGCATGACGGGTTCTGGCTGGATGATGCGGACGTGCACGATCGCGACGACGGGCACGCGACGAAGGAACTGTACGTTTGCGAGGCGCGAACGCACGGCATCCGGGCGAATCGGAAGTCGCTGTTTGTGTATCGAGCGACCGTAATCAGCATTTCGGGGTTGGACGACGTCATTATCGATTGAGACGGGCCCGTTTAGGGGCTCAAGGTCGCGGTCTGGGCGGTGCGCATGTCGCTGCCGGAGTACTTCGCGAGCAGCGAACGCAGCTTCGGTTGGTTGGAATCGAGTTCGAGCGAGTGATGCCAGTGGTCGAGCGCGAGTTCGCGGAGTTCTGGACGCTTGCGTGACTTGAGGTACATCGTCATGTACACGACACCGCGGCCGGCAAAGGCCTCGGCGTTCTTGGGGTCGCGTTCGACTGCTCGGCCGTAGGCGGCCAGGGCTTCGTCGTATCGCCCCATCTTGTAGTTGCAGTAGCCGATCCACTGATGCCCGACGGAAAGATCAGGGTCCATCGCGATGGCCTTGCGAAACGCTTCCATCGCAGCAGGGAGGCGGTTTTGCTTGGCGTAGGTTGCTCCGAGATTAACCAGGACCATGGGCTGGTTGTTGCCGAGTTCGAGGGCACTCTTGTACATGCGGATGGCTTCGTAGAATTTTCCGCGAGAATCGTAGGCGGCACCGAGGTTGGTGTAGGCGAAGGCATTTTGCGGGTCGACTTTGAGTGCAGCCTCGTAGTTCTGAATCGCCTGATCAAGGTCGCCAAGCTGGTGATAACAAACGCCGAGGTTCAAGTGGGACTCGAAGTCGTCGGGACGCAGGTCGCAGGCCTGCTGATAAGCGCGCACGGCGAGGCGGAGTTTTTCGAGGCGATCGGGGGCCTGGTCGGAGAGCAGTTGGTAGACCTGGCCGAGCGAGAGAGCGGTCATGAAGTCGAAGGGATCGAGCCGCAGGGCTTCGGCGAATGCCATCGCGGCGTCGGCCAAGTTGCCCTTCTTGCGATAAGCTTTGCCAAGCTTTGAGTGGGCGGTTGCGAGCCGCGGATTGAGGCGAATGGCCTGCTCGAATTCCCGGATGGCTTCGTCGAGGCGGTTCTGGCCGACGAGTGAATCGCCGCTTTCGACGTGCTGGTGGGCGGCAGTGTCCTTGAGCTGATCGAATAGATTGGGGGTTTGCTGAGAACAGCCGGCGAGCGCAATGAACACGGATGCCGCGATGGCGCCGAGCGCGGCGCGCGGAAAAAGGTGTGCCGATTTCGATCCCCGTTGCAGCTTCATCCCGAATTGCGACTCCATGGCGCCGCCGTTTGCAATCGTTGACGGTGTTATCGGCAATTCTCCGGAAGGCCCGGGCGCGTGTTTGGCGGGTCCGAAATTGACTTGGACGACTGTCGACCTAAGATGGCGGTACGAAGGCGCAGGATTTGCCCGCTGCGCAGTTCCTGCCGGTGCACCATGAAGACTCTCGTCGCCATTCCGGTCTTTAATGAAGAGCGGTATCTCCGTCGCGTGCTGACGGAAGTCTCGCGATATGCGCGCGACGTGCTGGTCATTGACGACGGATCTACCGACGCGACGCCGGCTTTGCTGCGAGAGTTGCAACCGCTGGCGGTCATTCGTCATCCAACGAACATGGGCTACGGGCGGAGCCTAATCGATGCGTTCTCGTTCGCGGCCAAGCGCAGATACGACTGGGTCGTTACGATGGACTGTGACGATCAGCACGAGCCGGCGCGGATTCCCGACTTTCTGGCGGTGGCTCGGCGAGGCAATGCGGACATCGTTTCCGGATCGCGTTATCTGACGGCATTTGACGCAAATGACCGCCCGCCGGCGGATCGTCGACGAATTAACGCGACAATTACATGGTTGTTGAACACGACGCTTGGACTGGGCCTGACGGACGCATTCTGCGGATTCAAGGCACATCGCGTGGCGGCGATGGAGAAGATGGAACTGGACGTACCGGGCTATGCGTTTCCACTTCAGTTCTGGGTGCAGGCGGCGGCGTTGGGCCTGCGCGTGGTGGAATTGCCGGTACGGCTTATCTACCAGGATCAGAATCGCCATTTCGGCGGGATGCTGGACGACGCCGACGTGCGATTGCGACATTATCTCGACGTCTTCGATCACGAGTTGGCACGGGCGGATTGGACGCGGCGTGCGTCGGCGCAAATAGCGTGCGGCGGACGCGTCCGGCAGTCGTGCTAATCGTAGACTTTCAACACAATACTTGATGAACGCGAAACCCGCCGCGCCAGCCCCTGACTTCGATTTGCTCCGGGCGCCGGCGGACGACGGCGGGGTTGTGATGGCGCCGTCGCTTGCGGCGATTGCGTCGACCGCGGATCAGAACCGATCGATGCGGAGCGCCACGCCGGTCCGATTGCTCGACGAGCCCGTTCCGCCCGATAGATCGGAACCGATTGTGATCGCAACCGGTCACCAGCCGGAGTTCATCCATCCGGGCGTATGGGCAAAGAATATCGCCGCGGTCCGGGTGGCTGATGCGGTCGGAGGCCGCGTCGAATTTTTTGTCGTCGACAGCGACGTTGCTGCGGATGCCGTGCTGCGCTGGCCTGATGAACGCGACGGGCGGCTCGTCACGGCGGGTCGGGGGCTGCCGGGCGTCACTGGCGGACGATCCTTTGAACAGCTGGACGCACTCTCGCGGGACGAATGGCGGAAATGGTTTGGAGACGTTGTGCCGGGATACCGCAAAGATTCGCAGCGCGCATTCGGCGATTTCGAGACTGCGTTTACGGGAATGCCCAACGCGGACTCGTATGTGGACCGCTGGCTGGCCGGCATCTTCGCCATCGATCGACGCCTCGGTGTGATGTCCCCACACGTGACACGAGTCAGCAAATTGGAGTCCGGTCGGTACAAGAAGTCGTGGACTCGATTTGTTGCGCATCTCGTGCTGAACGCACGCGAGTTCGCGGCGGCCTACAACGGAGCGCTCTCGACTTATCGCTCCGCGAGGCGGATTCGTGGCACAAGACACCCGATCCCTGACCTCGTCGTCAAATCCGATTCGTGCGAGTCGCCGTTCTGGATGACCGAGAATTTCGAATCGCGAAAGCGGATGTTCGTCCGGGAGCATGCGACGGGGCATCTCGAACTATCGGCGGATGGCGGACCCGGCGTGTCGATCGGTCGCGACGAGTTGCGGCGGAATCCGGAGGCATGGAGGCAGGCGACTTCGCAACGTGCAGATCTGCGACCGAGAGCCCTTGCGCTGACGATGTTCGCGAGGTTGTTTGCCTGCGACTGCTTCGTCCACGGCCTGGGAGGCGCCAAGTACGATCAGATCACGGATGGTATCATCCGGGAATTCTTCGGCGTGCCGCCGCCGGCTTATTCATGCGTCACGGCAACGCTCAGGTTGGATCTTCGACGGACAGACGTCACCGTCGAGCGACTGCGATCCTTGCGCCGCGAGGTTCGAGATCGGCGGTTCAATCCTCAGCGATTCCTGACGGGCAACGCGCCGTCGGCGCTCGTCCATGAGCGAATTGCTGCCATTACGGAGTCGGACGAGCTTCGGCGGTCGGCGGCGTTCGACCGCGATCGTCGCCGCCAGACGTTTGAACGCATCGTGCGAGCGAATTCGGCGTTGTCAGGGTACGTCGACCCGGGGCCGGACTCGGAGCAGATGTCACAGCTTGCCATTCAACTTGCCGAGAACGAAGTGGCCAACCATCGCGAGTGGTTTGTCGGGCTTTACCCGGTCGGTCGTCTCGAGCGGCTGCGGGACGCGATTCACAGAACTGCGTTAGCGGCCCGCTGAGACCTGTCGGTAATCACGGAACATGGCCGATATTCAAAGTGAACCGCGACGGCAGCGCTGCGCGCCGCGGTCGGCGGGATATTGGAGGCCGAACGTGGTTGCATTGCGTAGTCCGAAGGTGCGACTGAGCGCGATCATTCCGACAATGAATCGCCGCGAGATGCTCGCGTGCATGTTGCCGGTGTTGCTGAAGGAAATGGGGGACGGCGACGAGGCGATCGTCGTCGATAATGGATCGACGGATGGGACGGTGGGGGCGCTGAGTTCGCGGTTTCCGCAGGTGCGATGGATCGAGCTGGATCGAAATATCTCGTGTGCGGCGCGAAACGTTGGTGCGGCGGCAGCGGAGGGGGACGTCTTGGTCATGATGGACGACGACAGCGTGCCGCAGGCCAAGACGTTGAGCGGGATTCGGTCCGCGTTTGGAAATGATGCTGAACTTGGGGCGATTTCGTGTCGCATTCGATTGATGAATCGACCGGATCGGCACGACGTCGGGGGCCTGGCGGGCGTGGTGGTGAACTGCGGATCTGCGATCCGTCGCGAAGCGTTCATGTCCGTTGGGGGATACCCGGTGGACGCGACTTACTATCACGAAGCTTACGATCTTTCGTGCCGACTCTGGCTGGGGGGCTGGCGGGTCGAGCCGCGCGGCGATCTTTCGTTTCTGCATGCGCGGACGCCTGGGAATCAGGACGCACAGCGCGTGGCACGAATTCTGGCACAAAATGATGAAGCAGTATGGGCCCGGTATGCGCCCGACTGCGAGCGGCACGCAGCAGATTCTCGCGACCGGCGTCGGCGTCGCCCGTTGACGCAAGCGCAGTTCGAGGAGCTCTTCGGATTGTCGAAAGCACGCGAGCGACTGCAATTGCAGCGTGATGAGCTCGGCGTGCGCCGGGTCGGAATCTGGGGACGAGGGAAGGGTTGCGAGCAGTTGATCGGACTGCTACGCGAACTGGGGCTGGAGCCGGTCGCAGTTTACGAACAGCGACGGGAGGAATCGCGATGGGATCATTGCCCAGTGCGTGATGCGGCTCAGGCCGTGGATGACAATATCGACGCGTTGATTCCGGGGACGCTCTCTCCGGGAACAGCAGCGGATCAGGCGGCTGACCTTCGGGCTTCCTTTCCAAATGTGCCGACTTTGCGGGCGATCGATTGGTCGACCATGCGCGGTTAGCCGGGCAGGCCTGCAGCGCTTCCGGCGGCGTGCGACAACAGCCAGGGCCGGTTACAGTCGGATGCTCGCCGCCGGAGTCCGCTTCAGTGGAGCGAAACCAGTCAGAACGGCCGTCGCTTGTGGCAGCGCGGATTCGAGCCCAGCCCGCCGGGCCTTCGGCTCCGGTTCACCTACGCATTCGCGCGGCTTGCGAGCCGGAAGCGGGCGAACGGGTGTCTGCGTCCCCGGATTCCTCGATAGCGAACGACGGGGGTCAGCCATGTTCGGACGAGATTCGAGTCGCGCTTGAGAACGTGCGTGCGGTAATGGCTGCGACGAGCGATGCGGAATTTGCAAACGTGGTGGGGCGACTGACGCGGGCGCAGGTGCTCATGGAGGTCGAGGGGCAGCGCCATGGGGCACCGAGTGCGGAGGCCGGGCGGATCATCGGCTTGCATCGGCCGTCACACGAAGACGATTCCGTCCCATAAGCGATTCGATCCAGAATTCGCGTCTGCGAGTGACTGCCGTTGGTGAAAAGGCAGCGATCCGGGCGATGAAGAATTATGGGCGCGGAGCCGGGATCGTCGTTGCAAGGCGGCGGACTTGATCCGTGTCACCAGGAGATTCACTGGTCAGGGATGACCGCAAGGTGAGTCTGATCCGCGCAGTGCGAGTGTACGCCGCGCGGAACGCGAACCGCTCTGAGGGAACGACGGCGGAGACGACGCCAGAGACTTCGCATGGCCGCGCGACCGTCCGGTTGAACCGCCGGTCCGGCGGCCCTTGATGCGCCGGGTAGCGCGTCGAATAGACCATCGCAACCGCGGTGGCAGTACAATTCAGAAGCGGAGTCGTCGATGGGATGCTTCGGGTCCAACTTCGGTATGTATCAATTGTCCGATCCGGCGGGCGGTGCGTTTGGAAGACTTGGGGAGCCGCTCTTGCGAGCTGGTTCGTTGCTTCGCATCAATCACGGTTCGGAGCCCTTGGCGGGTTCCTGCGTCGCGCTGGCCTTCCGGCCACAAAGTCATTCGATTGTCGATGGAGAAGCGCGGGCATCGGAATCAGAAATCGCAGTCGCCGAACTTAGCATTGAGGCCCGACAGGTGGCGTCGGAGAACATGGATGCGGCCGAAGCCGCGATTGATGATGCAGATTTCGTTTTCGACGTCGCGCAGTTGACACGGGGCCGGGTACTGGCTCATCGAGCCGCCGGGACTCCAACAATGAAATCCGGGCCGCCAGCGTGCGGGCTGTCGCTGCTGAGGTAAGTGGGCGCCGGCGAGGCGGCCGGGCAGAAACTGCGCATTCCTCGGACCCTGAATGGACCCACGATTCACTCATTCGTGCTCAGGTTGCGACCGATAGAACGGTGGGTCGCCGCGACCGGGAGTGACGTGATGAGCGTGCCGGCAATGACCGACGGATCCTGCCAGAAAAACGGCGTCATACTCACGTGCTACCTGGATGGCCGAAAGCTCTTTCGGGCGGTTCGCGGAACGTCGGCCGAAGCGAGGAATTTCGCAACTCCGGGTGCCGGGCAGCACTCTCACACGGCGATCACGAGACGCGGCCTGACGAAGTGAAGGTTCTGCGTTCGCATTCGCACAATCCCCCGCAGCACGCCCTCTGCGAGTTGAACCTCGATTCGAGCCGATGCGTATCAAGCTGGTGGATGCTCCGCGCCGACGGCGCGGGCCAATTCGAGATCGACGAGGCCGTGGTTTGACGGGCCTCCGGTCGCCACCTATAGTCGAAATCGTTTCAACCAAAGAGGTTAGCAACATGAGTCGAGTTCGACTTCTGCACCGCTTTGACGCATCGCACCACGCTCCGTCCTGGCTAGCAGCCACCTTTGCGGTGTGTTTTTGCTTTGGAGTGCTCGGAGGGGCGGCCTTTGCACAGATCCCCGCAAGTTCGAAGCCACTCACAACGGCACCCGGTGCAACGCCCCCAACCACCACCGGCCCGGATCAGACGACCCGCCTGACGCCGGCTCAGCGGTCGCAGCTTGCGGATGCCATGGGGGCGCGAGCCGTGGCGGCGTACGATGCCGATAAGCTGGAGGAAGCGAACAAGCTTGCGGAAGACGCGATGCGTCTGCGCGAGGACCAGCCGGAAGCCGCACTCGTCATCGGGCTCCTGTACAAGCGGACCGGGCGACCGCGCGATGCGTTGCCGCTCTTTGAGAAGTACATCAAGCATCCGAGCGAGCGCGGGAAGAACGATTGGCGCGGGTATGAGGCGGCAGGCGACATTTTCATGATGTCGAACCAGGCGAGCCTGGCGGCGACTTATTATCGCCTCGCGCTCCCGAAGGCCCCGCCGCAGCCCGTCGGCACTCGAAACGTCAAGTCTGAGATTCAACTCAAGCTGGCCGAAGCACTGGCAGGGATTGGGCGGGGCAAAGAGGCGCTTGAGCTGGTCAGCAGCGCGAAGGCGGGGCTGGCTCGAAACGCGGAATTGCAAGTGCGAATGGCGAGGATACTGTTCGCGGCGAAACAACCTGACGACGCAATGAGCGCGCTCGATGGCGCGACCCAGGTGGTCATCGCGGAGATCGAACCGCTGGTCAGGGCCGACAAGGTAGATTCGTCGGAACTGCATACGAAGCTGGTGTTGCTCGAAGAAATTCATAGGATGCGAATGAAGCATCTGGAGGAGCGTTTCGCTCAGGCCAAGCCGGAGGAGCGGGCCGAGATTCGCCTTCTTGTGGCGAAGGCATATGCAGATTCGGGCGAAAATGATCGGAATCTGAAGCTCGCTCGCGCGATGGCGACGCTTCAATTGGGGATGCAGGAGAGCCCGAAGCGGGCCGATCTTCTGGTCGAACTGGCGGGATACCAACAGGCGTTTGGGTTGCGGGCTGCCGCGATCGCGACGCTGCGCAGCGCGCTCGAAGTGGATCCGAACAACGCGAAGGCACGCGAGCTCCTGGCTCGGTTGGGGGCGCCCGCGACAACGCAAAACGCCGCGTCGTTGAAATGAAGCTGCTGAAGGGGATCGGACAGGGCGCCGCTGCGGCAATCTTTGCATGATCGTGGTGGTCGTTAAGTGGCGCTCGGCCCGCAGTCGATAATCATCCTGTGACATATCGGACAATGATCCGCTTGGCGAGGGCAGCACATCTGCCCACGGGGCCATTGGAAGGCGATTCCGCGGCGCGTGGGCGGCGTGACGTGCGCACGGCCTCCGCGGAGTCGCCCCAGGTCGGAGGCGCACAAAAAAGCATGCCGTGTGTGGAGATGCAGATAAAAGTGGGTCCGCATAGCGCCGATATATGGTCAGTCGGGGCAAGAGTGCTTTGATGCCCCGACGGCGTCCGTGCACGGATGCACGGGCGGGTGGTGAATGATAAGGACGCTTCGATGAAGACCTTGCAGCAGTTGTCGTTGGTGAAAGGCGGCCACCGGTACGTCTTTCGATACCCGGCCGGCGGTGAAGCCGATGTGATCGGGGCGTTCGCGAACCTTGCAAGCGATCCAGAGAGCAATTTTGACTGGTTTGACGCGGCCGTTCTGAGCTACCAGATGGGTCGGCGGTTGGAGCTTGAACTCGACCGCACCTCGGCCCGATAATCAGGAGCGCAGTTCTTGGGGCCGTCATTCGAGGCGGTCGGATTAGGGGTAGGGTGGAGCCGTACCCAGACTCAGGTTGGCTCGGAGTCCGCGGAGCGGGCGCCGGCCGGATCATCTGGGCGAAATAGACATGATCGCCGAAACGAGTCCTGCAACCATGACTGCTGATGTGGCGCACCCGCTGATCGAGGAGTTTCTGAACTACCTGCGGTTCGAGCGGCACTTTTCCCCGCACACGGCAAAGTGCTACGCGGCCGACTTGCAGCAGTACTGCGAGTTTCTCGTCTATGGCGAGACGGCCGGGACCGGGCCGACCGGCGCGGGCCCGTCGATGGGCCTGACATCGACGTCGCGGATGAGCGGGGCCGGCGGCACGAATGGCCCGCTGTCGACAATGACGCACGCGCCGGCAGCGCTGGACATCAGCGAAGGCGACTTACGGCAGCGGCTGGTCAGCGCGGATGCCAACACGATCCGGCGATTCCTGAACTTCCTGCGACAGCGCGAATATGCGAAGGCGACGACGGCGCGGAAGCTGGCGACGCTGCGGAGCTTCTACAAGTTCTGCTTGCGGCGCAACCATATCACGGTGAATCCGGTGGCGACCATTCGGACGCCGAAGCAGGACAAGCGGCTGCCGAAGTTTCTGAGCCCGGATGACGTGCAGCGGTTGCTGGCGTCGCCGGATGATGGGTCGCTTCTCGGGGCGCGCGATCGGGCGATGCTCGAGACGCTTTACTCGACGGGCGTGCGCGTGAGCGAGTTGGTGGCGCTAAACGCCGAAGACCTGGACCTGCCGGGTCAGACGATCCGTGTTCGGGGCAAGGGCCGCAAGGAGCGTCAGACGCCGATCGGCGGGACAGCGCTGGCGGCAATCAAGCGGTACATGGACATGCGGAATTCCGATCCACGCAACGGGTCGTCGGACGGGCGGGCCCTTTTTGTCAATAAGCACGGGCAGCGGCTGAGCACGCGGAGCGTGCGGCGGAAGCTGGACAAGTACCTGCTGGCCTGCGGCCTCGACCTGACAATCAGCCCGCACACGCTGCGGCACACGTTCGCGACGCACATGCTGAACAACGGGGCGGACCTGCGGAGCGTACAGGAGCTTCTAGGGCACCGGTCGCTCAGCACGACGCAGATTTACACGCATGTGGCGACGAGCAAGATCAAGCAGGCCTACGACGACGGCCATCCGCGTTCGTAGCGACGGGGTCGAGTCAAATGTGGTATTGCTGGCCGGTGGCTGATGAGGCCACCGGCCTCTTTTTTGGGTGTCGGCCTTCCGTGTCGACGGAAGACGGGGCGAATCGAGTCGAGCGCTGCACGATTGAGTGGCTGGTTGGTGGCGAGCTGGTCAAATGGATTCACGGGAGGCAGCGAGTGAGCTAGTGGGGCAGTTCGATTCGTTGGTTTGGGGAACGGGCTGACGTCAGTCTCAATACGGGGTGGATGATACGACGGTTTCCCGACGGAACTTGGAACTCGATACCCGATGGGTTCGGGTTTAGACTTCCATCGCATCAACAGGAAGCCCAGTACTGGTATTCGCCATTTCCATCGCTGCCGGAAGTCCAGACGGGCGTGGAGGTAGCGGAACAGGTCTAGTTTCCGTAGCGGTTAGCGTTCTTGATGGCCGCTCTGCCGGCTGTGCGGCTGTCGTTTCGCTCAGCGCCGCAGGTCGCGGTCGGGCATCGTGAGCGGTGCGGGTATTGCTTGACGAAGCTCGAGTCGGGGCGGCGTCCGGAGTGCGGAGCGCTGCGCGACTAGAATCACGAATCAGCACGTTTTCTTGTTCCGGACTGCCGGGAGTTTGACCATGACTGATCTGTCGCTACGCGTTTTCGACAGCGTTCTCGACATGCTTTCGAACGAGAATAATCCTACGCCGATGGTGCGGTTGAATCGGGTGGTGCCGTTCAACCACACCGCAGTGTATGCCAAGCTCGAATGGTACAACCCGTTTGGTGCGGTGAAGGATCGAATCGCGGCGAATCTGGTTCGCGATGCCATCGAGCGCGAGGTCAAGCTGGAGAACCTCGTCGAGCCGACGTCGGGCAATACGGGGATGGGGTTGGCGATGATTTCGAACGCGCGGAAGCTGAACTTCACGGCGACGCTTTCGCTGGCGATTCCGGCCGAGAAGCGCGCGGCGCTGCGAGCGTTTGGGGCGAAGCTGGTCGAGCTAGCGGACGACCTGTGCCCGATGCCGGGCGCGCCCGAGGGGGCGATGCAGAAGGCGACGGAGCTGGCGCAGCAGCCGGGGTGGCACCAGCTTAATCAGTACAAGAATCCGGCGAATCCGGAGGCGCACTTTCGGACGACCGGACCGGAGGTGTGGAAGCAGACAGGCGGCAAGGTGACGCATTTCGTCGCGGGACTGGGGACGTGCGGGACGATCACGGGGACGGGACGGTTCTTGAAGTCTAAGAACAAGGGTGTGAAGGTGCTGGGCGTGCATCCGGCGGACGGGCACGATATTCCCGGAGTGCGGAGCTTGAAGGCGCTGAAGCTGACGGACTTTTTCCTGCCGGCGGAATACGACGGCGTGGTTGAGATCGGGAACGCGGAGGCGTATGGCTTTTGCAAGCGGCTGAACCAGGAGGAGAGCATCATCGCTGGGCCGAGTTCGGGGATGGCGCTGGCGGGCGCGCTGCGGCTGGTGCCGGATGAGCCAGGGGCGGTGTGTGTCATCATGTTCCCGGACAACATTTTCAAGTACACCGGGTCGATCCGGAAGCATCTGCCGGAGTTGTTTGCGTCGGAGAAGCAGGGCGCGGCGACCGCGCCTGCGGAGGCGTTGGAGAATGACGTGATCGAGCCGGTAGATGTCGTGAAACGAGTGCGCGGAGGGGCATTGCTGCTCGACGTTCGCACAGATGAGGAGTATCGGGGAGGGCATATTGCAGAGGCGCTGAATCTTTCGCTGCAGGCAATCCAGGCGGGCTCGACTGCGGGGCTGCCGACGGACAAGAAGGCGTCGATCGTGACGATCTGCGGGGTGGGGAAGCGTTCGCTCGCAGCGCTCCAGATTCTCAAGGGCCTCGGCTATGAGAATACGAAGAGCAGCCGGGGCGGGATGCAGGCATGGGTGGGGGAAGGGCAGCCGTTAAAGATACGGTGAAATCCGTCGCGGCGCAGCCGAGGCGGCCGTGATGCGGAGTTTTCGAACTCACCGTATTGCGAGCGGGCCTAGCCGCAACTCCGGCTCAACTTCTCGATTAGCTGCGATATCGTCTGGCGAACCGACCTGAGGGTGTATGGGTCGTCGGGATGGGGCGGACTTCCATCCTGCTCGAAGTGCGGCCGCTCGTCGAGAATTCGTCCCCACTCGACGTCGGCCTCGCGAACCAAGTCCTTCAGCCGATGTTCGGAGTCGAGAACCGATCGAAGGAAGGCGGCGAGAACCGCTTGCGGGCGATCGTAGTTGTTAATCAGTTGTTCGCTCTCTTTGACGCCGCGGTAAATGACCGTTCGAAGCGCGCCGGTGTCGTCCGCCAGTTCCCGGCGCAGGAACTCGTCAATCTCGATTTCGACCTGTTGCTTGCGCGGAATCGGCGATGCGCCCTTCATCGCCCCCGGACCTGCCAGGCGGCCGATGGCTTCGGCGAGCGAAAACTTGCGATCTTTGCGGACTTCGCGTTCGAGGTTGGCATCGGCTTCGGACTTAGGCTGGGCGGGTTCGTCGCTCATGACATCGGCAGCGTCCGGGACGGTCGGCTCGCGGTCACCTGGCATCATTGTAATGAGCCGATCGGCGGGGCGTCAGGGGGCGAGCAGCGGGAAGAAGGGCTGGACGTCGACGCCGTTGGCGCGGGCGTCGTTGTTAATGTCCGCGGCGTAGAACTGTTGCAGAGTTGCAGAGGCGGGGTTGGTCAGGGTGGCGACGAAGGGGGCGATGTCGTTGGCGTTGACGTGGCCGTTGTTGTCCATGTCGCCGGGGATGTTGAAGGCGGGCGTGCAGATTTCAGCGGTGTTGGTGGGGAACTCGTTTCCGAGGAAGTTGATCGCGCCGTCGATGAGGAGGATGCGACCGTCGTTGAGGCGGACGGCGGCGGCGTCGTCGCGAACCTGCGACATGGTGGATTGCCAGGTCCACTGGTTGACGGCTGCGTCGTAAAGGGCGGCGTAGTTGAGCTCGGTGTCGGTTCCGCTGACCTGCTGCTCGCCGCCGGAGATGAAAACGAAACGGCCGGTGGAGATGAGCTGGTGGTCGGAGATGCCAGCTGCGCGGTTGGGCGGCGCCGGGGCGGGGGCGATTGAGTCGAGCGCGGGGTCGTAGAGGTAGCTCAGGTTTACCGTATCGCCGTTGGCGGTGTTCTGGCCGCCGACGATGAAGACGCGGCCGTCGTCGAGGCGCGTCGCGGCGAGGTCGTCGACGCCGATCGTAAGCGTTGCGGCGAGCAACGTGCTCGTACCGGCATCGGGGTTGAGCAGTTCGAGCGTGTTCGAGCCGCTGCCGCCGCCTGCGATGACGAGGACGCGGTCGGCGGCGGGGCCGGCGTGGTCGGGGAGCAGGACGGCGGCGTGGGCGTTACGCGAATGTTGGAGTGGGAATTCGATCGACCAAAGGTTCGTTGTCGGGTCGAAAATCTGCCACGTGGCGAAACCGGCGATGACGACCCGGCCGTCGGGGAGGGGCGTGGCCGTGTGGTCGACACGCGTGGATGCCATGGGTGGGCCGCCGGTGATGAGGCCGGTCTGCGGGTTGAAGATCTCGACGGAGGCGACGGGCGTGCCGGGATTCGTGCCGCTGGCCGCGGTGTAGCCGCCGGCGATGAGGACGCGGCCGTCGAGCAGGGTTGTTTGCGTGTGGCTGCTTCGAGCGGTGGCGAGGGTCGGCGAGGTGTTGGGGCCGCCGGCGAGGGGTGGGAACTGGGCGGAAAACGTGTTGCTCGTCGGGTTGTAGAACGAGATGCTGTTGAGCGAGATGAGCGATGGGGGCGAAATCTGGATTCGCAGGCCGCCTGTAACCATGACCCAGCCGTTGGAGAGCAGCGTTGCGCGGTGGAAGAAGCGGGAGGCGGTGTCATTGGCGGTAGAGGCGAAGGTTCCGCCGACTATGGCGGCGGGGACGGTGTCGCAACCCGCGGCCAAGAATGCGACGAGGGTGGCGGCGATGGTGTTGGATTTCGGCACGATCAGTCCCCTGCGGCGCGTCGGCCGTCTAGTGACAAGGATATGGCAACGGGGGCGGGGCATTCAACCGAAATTGCCGAACCACTCTTTCAGGCCGTGACGGCGCTGCCCTGCACGCTAAGGGGGGTCGGAATCCACTGCTTTTGGAAGAGTCCGAAGGCCTTGCGGATGACGCTGGTGCGAGTGCTTTCGCTGAGGTGCACCCCATAGCGTTCTTCGTCGCGCGGGGCCTGGACCTTTGCCATGCGCTTCCAGCCGGAGTTCATGCCGTGGATGAACATGGCGGTGGTGACGCTGCGCGTGCGGACGAGGGTGCGGAGGGTTCGCTTCCAGACCCAGTTTTCGCGAGCGGCGAGGTTTCGTAGTTCGTAAATGCACTCGTCGAGCTTCTGCGGCGACATATTCTTCGGGCGATAGACCGTTTCGACGAAGGTGTAGCGCTCCCAATCTTGAGGATAGTTCGTCGCGAAAATTCGGCCCTCGGCGAGATAGCGGTCGTACATTTTCGTGCCGGGGAGCGGAGTGAGATTCGTAATCTGGATTGTGTCGATGCCGACCTGGACGGCTTGGAGCGCAGTGGCGGCGACGGTGTTTTCATCGTCGGCGTCGGCGCCGATGATGAAGCCGCCGAAGACCGAGACACCGTGGCGCTGGAAGCCGCGGACGAGCGTCTGATAGCGCTCGAGGTTCTTACGATTGATGCCTTTGTGGTAGTCCTTGAGGTTTTCGGCGTTAAACGTTTCAAAGCCGACGAGCATGCCGACGCAGCCGGCCTCGTGGGCGAGTGCCATGCCTTCGGGGTCGTCGCCCATGTTGATGGTGGTCTGACTGAACCAGAGGCGCGGGGCGAAACCGAGCAGGCGGCGGACGCCTGGCGCGCGGCGGAGGGCGTTCGCGACCGGGCTGCGGCGGTGGCCTTCGGCGATGATCTCGCGGAGCAGCTCTTTGGCCCAGATGGCGTGCTTTTCGCCGACGCCGAAAAAGTTGTCGTCGACGACAAAGATGAACGGCTTCGTGGTTGTGAACCATTCTTCGATGACATCGGCCATGCGGCGGCGGCGGATCGGTGCGCCGTTGAACTCGGTGACGCTGCAGTATTCGCAGCCGACAGGGCAGCCGCGCGAGGTTTGAATGGCGGCGACGTCGTACTGGCCGTTGATGGGCTGGAGGTCCTGTCGTGCGCGGCCGAAGCCGGTCGCTTCGAGATCGGGCAAACTGCCGCGGTAGCGCTTCTGGAGCTTGCCGGCGGCGGCGTCGGCAAGGATTTTCGGGAAGATTTCATCACATTCGCCGACGGCAACAGAGTCGAAGTGCTGAGCGGCTTCGTCCGGACAGGCGGAAGCGTGGGGGCCGCCGATGATGCAGGGGATGCCTTCGGCGCGGCACTGGGCCGCGATTTCGTAGGCGCGGGTTGCGCCGCTGGTGTAACTGGTGAGGCCGACGAGGTCGTACTTTCCGCGACGAATTTCTCGGTCGGTGCAATCGTTGCCGAAGATTTCGTCGATCAGATCGACCTGGTACTCCGGAGGTACGAGATTGGCCAGCACTTGGAGGCCGAGTTGCGGAATCTTGCTGCCGATGGTGTGGTAGCCCTGCGTCCGCCGGGCGATGGGATTGATCAGAGCGATGCGCATGGGGTCATCCTTGGAAATTCGAAAAAATGGCGGACGTTCCGTGGGATGCGAACAAGGGAAAACGAACTCGACCGCGCTTCTGCGATGCCGGTTCCACTGTCCGGCGGAGATTGGAGCGTCCGTCCATAGACTCTCTCCAAGAGAAACTAATCGAGAACTCTAGGATTGTCGCGCGTTGTTGTCAACGGTCCGTTCCGGACGCTCCCGTTGATGCGTCAGGTCAGGAGTCGGCGGGCAACGGCGAGGACTTCGTCGATTGCCTGCTGCATGGGCTTGTTGCGGAGGCGGACGCCGGCGGATTGGGTGTGGCCGCCGCCGCCGAAGTGCTCGGCGATTTCGATGACGGAGGTGTTGCCTTCGCCGCGGAGGTTGACGCGAATGATGCCGGGCTCGCCTTCCGAGAAGAGCATGGCGATACGAATGCCGCGAAGGGCGCGCGGAATTGAGACCTGGTCGTCGATGTCATCGGCGGAGCAACCGGCGGCCGTGATGTCGGCGTGAGAGATGTGGCTGTAGGCGATGCGACCATCGTCGGTCAGGCGCGTGTGGTCGTAGACGCGGCGGAGTAGTTCGAAATCCGGGCGGCTCGAAGGGCATCGAGGAATTCAGCGGAGGGCGTGGTCTGGCCGCCG
>CAZONT010000067.1:0-20204 GCA_964581285.1 uncultured Planctomycetaceae bacterium
AGGCGCACGCCGAGACGGGGCTGGGGCGGGCGGAAGACAAGGTTATCAAGAACCGACTGGTGACCACGAAGACGCCGGGGATTGAAGCGCTGGTGCCGATCACGTTCACCGGTGATCGCGGGCTGACGCTGCTGGAACGGGCGCCGTTTGGGGTCATCGGGGCGATTACGCCGACGACGAATCCGACGAGCACGATCATCTGCAACACGATCGGCATGCTCGCTGCCGGGAATGCGGTTGTGTTCAATGTCCACCCGAACGCCAAGCGGGTGTCGATCCGAAATGTGGCGCTGATCAACGAGGCAATCATGGCGGCGGGCGGGCCGCCGGACGTCGTTTGCTGCATTCCGGAGCCGACGATTGAGACGGCGCAGGAATTGATGCGGCATCCAGGCGTGCGGCTGCTGGTTGTGACGGGCGGGCCGGGCGTCGTCAAGGCGGCGATGGCGAGCGGGAAGCGGGCGATCTGTGCCGGGCCGGGCAATCCGCCGGTGGTCGTCGATGAGACGGCTGACATCGCCGAGGCCGGGCGCGATATCGTGCGCGGCTCGTCGTTCGACAACAACGTGATCTGCACAGATGAGAAGGAATGCTTTGTCGTTGAGCGCGTGGCTGATGCGCTTTTGGCGGAGATGGGACGCAATCACGCGATCGTGCTGACGCAGCCGCAGATTCGACAGCTCGAGCGGGTCGTGTTCACTGAGACGCGCGGGCCGCGGAAGCCCGGCGTCATCAACAAGGACTTTGTCGGCAAGAATGCCGGCTACATCCTCGAGAAGATCGGACTGCGCGTGCCGGATACGGTGCGGTCGGCGGTGTGCGATGTGCCGGTCGAGCATCCCCTGATCTGGACCGAGCAGATGATGCCGGTGTTTCCGGTGGCGCGGGTGAAGAATGCCGACGAGGGGATTGACCTGGCGAAAGCGGCTGAGCACGGGTTCGGGCACTCGGCGGCGATGCACTCGAAGAACATCGACAACCTCAGCCGAATGGCGCGGGAGATCAATACAAGCATCTTTGTGAAGAATGCGCCGATTTACGCCGGGCTGGGCGAGGGCGGCGAGGGGTATTCGTCGTTTTCGATCGCGAGCCCGACGGGCGAGGGGATGACCGATCCGCGCTCATTTTCGCGCGAGCGGCGGTGTGTGATGGTCGACCACTTCAGGATCGTGTGAGGCATGGCCGAGCCGGCGCTGGCAGTCCTGGAGTATTCGTCTGTTGCGGCCGGTACGCGGGCGGGCGATGCGATCGCCAAGAAGGCGTCGATCGCGACGTTTCGGGCGGGGACGATTCATCCAGGGAATTTTCTGATTGTCATCAGCGGCGCGGTTGGCGACGTCGGCGAGTCGTATCGCGAGGGGTTGAACGTCGGCGGCAATGCTGTAATCGACAGCGTGTTTCTGCCCGATGCGCACAGCGCGGTTGTGGCGGCGGTGGCCGGGAAGCGGCACTCGCCGGCGGGCGAGACGCTCGGAATCATTGAGACGGCGATGGTGTCGGCTGCGATACACGCGGCGGATCGGGCGGTGAAGGGGGCGCTGGTCGCGATTCGCGAAATCCGGCTGGGCGACGGGCTGGGCGGGAAGGGAATTGTTTATCTCGACGGCGAGCTGCCGGATGTGCAGGCGGCGATTGCGGCGGCGTGCGCGGTGATTACGCCGCGGAACATCGAGCATCGGACGACGATCATTCCGGCGGTGCATGCGCTGGTGACGGGCGAGTTGCGCGAGACGTCGCGATTCCATCGGTGAGATCATGCTGATCGGCAGAGTCATTGGCACCGTTGTTCCCGCCGTGGTCTATGAGGGCCTGGCCGGCGTGCCCATGCTCATGGTGCAGCCGCTGGATAAACATGCGCAGCCGAAGGGGGCGGCAATCGTTTGTGCCGATGCGACACGCATGGCGGGGCCGGACGAGTTGATCTATTACGAAGGCGGGCGCGAGGCGGCGATGGCGCTCGATCCGTGGTTTGTGCCGGTCGATCACACGATCATTGGAATCGTCGATGGGTACGACCGCGATGATGCGGCGACGGTGCGCGGGGGCGGGTCATGATCCTCGGCGTCGTTCGCGGGCGGCTGTACTCGACGGTCAATCATCCGTGGTATGACGGGAAGCGAATTCTTGTCGTCGATCGAATCACGCCGGATGGCAAGCCGGACGGGAACTATCTGATCGCGGTTGATTCGGTCGGGGCCGGGGCGGGCGAGACGGTGCTGATCGTCGATGAAGGGAACTCGGCGCGGCAGATCGTCGCGGACAAGATGGCGCCGATTCGGTCGATCATTATCGGCATCGTCGACGAGATTCACGCGGCATGAACGGGGACTTTCAGCTTCGGCGCGAGATGTGCGAGATTGCGCATCGGATGCACGCCAAGGGGCTGGTGGCGGCGTCGGATGGAAACCTCTCGAGCCGGGCGCCGGGAAATCATCTGCTGATTACCGCGAGCGGGACGCACCTGGGCGAGCTGAAGCCGGATGATATTTCGCGCGTGACGCCGGAGGGGCGACTGGTGGCGGGTCGGAAGCCGTCGTCGGAGATGCCGCTGCACCTGGCGGTGTATCGGGCGCGGACCGACGTACAGGCGGTGGTGCATGCGCATCCGCCGATCGCGACGTCATTTACATATGCCGGGGTGTCGATGGCGGAGTGCGTGATTCCCGAGGTGGTGTTGACGCTCGGCACGATTCCGACGGCGCCGTACGCGACGCCGGGGAGCGACGAGGGGCCGTACGCGATTGCGAGCTTGATCTCGGATCACGACGCAATCTTGCTTGAGCGGCATGGGAGCGTCACGGTCGGCAAGTCGCCGACCGATGCGTACTACAAACTGGAGAAGGTGGAGCACGCGGCGGAGATTCTGTTTCACGCGCGGCAACTTGGGCGCGTGATTCCGCTGTCGCGGGAAGAACTTCGCAAGATCGCGGCGGTTCGAGAGAAGCTGGGGCTCGGGCCGACGGATGATGTCTGGAGGCATTGCGGTGGGCGGTGAGCGCTCGCGATTACGCGGACGTTCCATCGCAACGCTTTGATCCGATGTTCACCAATCCTCCAAATCGAGATTGACTCGGCGCGTTCGCGCGCAACAATTTCGTACTGCCCACCCCGGTACCGGCCGGATGCGCCGGAGGCCCGCCATCGACTGAAGCAAATCCCATGATCTACCAACAGCGTCCGATCCGGCTTTGGGCCGCGCCAATCGCTCCGTTCCTCTTTCTGTGCACATCAGGAGCAACTTTGGCGCAGCCGGACACGGTCACGATCTCGTTTGCGGTTACGCAGGATTGGGGGTCCGGGTTTCAGGGGGCGGCTTCGATCACGAACAATGCGTCGTGGATCATTACGGACTGGCGGCTGGAGTTTGACTGGGATCGGAACATTACGAGCATCTGGGATGCTCGGATCGTGTCGCATGTCGGCAATCACTACGTCCTCGCCGCGGTCGATGCTGCCTGGGAAGACGGTGATCTTTCGCCGGGTAAGACGAAAACTTTCGGGTTCGTCGCGCAGCCGGGGAATGGAGTCGCGTTTCCGGCGACCGGTCTGTTGAACGGGGCGACGGTTTCGCTGAACGGCGTGTCTGCCGCCCCTCCCCCGCCACCGCCGGTGCCTGCGCCGCCGTGGCCGGCGCGGGTTTCGGCCCCGTACGTCGATGCGACCAACTGGCCGCCGTTTGACTACGTTGCGGCGGCGCAGACGACGGGCTCGCGGTTCTATTCGCTGGGGTTCATCGTCGGCGATCCGGCCGACTGCTCGCCGAGCTGGGGGACTTACTATTCGATTGGATCGGGGTTTCTCGCGCCGGAGATCAATGCGCTGCGGTCGATCGGCGGCGATGTATCGGTCTCGTTCGGCGGCGCGGCGAATACGGAGCTTGCGCTCTGCACGTCGGACGTTGTCGCGCTGAAGAACAAGTACAGTGCGGTCGTCGATGCGTACGGACTGACGCACGTGGATTTCGACATTGAAGGGGCTGCGACTGCGGACACCGCGTCGGTTGATCGTCGCAGCCGGGCGATCGCGATGTTGCAGGCCGAACTGGCATCGGGCGGGCGGACGCTACAGGTGTCACTGACGTTGCCTGTACTGCCGACGGGATTGACCGCGGATGGTGTCGCCGTGGTGGCGAGCGCGGTCGCACGTGGCGTGAATTTGGGCATCGTGAACGTGATGGCCATGGACTACGGCGACTCGGCGGCGCCGAATCCGGACGGGCAGATGGGGGCGTACGCAATCCAGGCGGCGATCAGCACCAAGAACCAAGTCAAGTTGGTGTACGCGGCGGCGGGTCATCCACTGACGGATGCGCAGGCGTGGCGGAAGATCGGCGTGACGCCGATGATCGGGCTGAACGACATCCTGAGCGAGCGATTTTATCCTTCCGATGCGCAGCAACTCGCCGCGTTCGCATCGCAGAACAATCTTGCGCTGCTGGCTTTCTGGTCGGCGAATCGCGACAAGCAGTGCGCGGGCGGGTCGATCGGCGTGGTAGACAACAATTGCAGCAGCGTCGTGCAGCAGCCGTTCGAGTTTACGAACATCTTCAAAAGTTTTTCCGCCGCGCCTGCCCTGCCGGGGGACATGAATTGCGATGGCGCGGTGACGGTTGCGGACGCGCCGGCGCTGGCCGTTGCGCTGATCGACTCGGTGCGATACGCGGCCACCTATTCGTGCGACGCGTCGCACGGGGATATCAACGCGGATCAACTCCTGAACGGCGCCGACATCGCAGCATTCGTCGGTCTGCTGGTCGACTGATAGCGACGTCACGACCTGCGGCTACAATCGCCCGCGCAGTGCGGAGTGCAGCATGCGCGGCCCAACCATCTGGGAACTCCTCTCGATCATCAACTACGCGCTCGTTGCCGTCGCGATCATTGCGATTCTTCGCCGGCCGCGCGAGCCGCGGGCCATGGTGGCGTGGATGCTCGCGCTGATCCTGTTGCCGGTCGTCGGACTGGTGCTCTTTTTCCTGATCGGACAGCTCAAGATCGACCGAACGCGCCGGAGGCGTCAGAGCCGGCGGCAGAAGCTCGCGGCGGTGCTGGCGCGAAAGCCCGAAGCCGGCCATGCGGCGATAGCATCTCTCGTGACCGACCAGCACATGCACGCGGTCGTGCACATCGCGACGCGGTTCTCGCGCTCGCCGCCCAGCATGGGAAACGACGTCACGATTTTCCACGACGGCGAGGCGTTCTTTCTCGCATTGCGTCTGGCGATCGAGGCGGCGCGCTCGCACGTGCACCTGGAATTCTACATCTTCCAGCCGGACGAGACCGGCCGAGCGGTGGCCGAGCTGCTCATGGCGAAGGCGCGGTCCGGCGTGAAATGCCGGCTGCTGCTCGACGCCGTCGGCTGCTGGCGGCTGCCACGGAGCTTCGTGCGGCGCATGCGCGAGGAAGGCGTGCAGGTCGGGTATTTCAATCCGGTCATTCCGTGGCGGGGACGATTCCATGTGAACTTTCGAAACCATCGAAAGCTCGTCGTCATTGATGGACATACCGGGTTTACCGGCAGCCAGAATATCGGCGACGAGTATCGCGGCCGGCTGGCGCGACTCGGGCCGTGGCGCGACACGATCTTCAGTGTTCGCGGGCCGGCGGTCGGGGAGCTGCAGGATGTGTTCCTGGAAGACTGGAACTACGCGACTGACGAGACGCTCGACGCGGCGGACCTGTTTCCGGAGCCGTCGCGGGCCGGACCGCACGCGGTGCAAATCATCCCGTCCGGGCCGGATACGCAGGCGGACGTCATGCACCAGGTGTTGTTCGCGGCCGTCGCGGCTGCCCGGAAGTCGATCTGCATCGCGACGCCCTACTTCGTGCCCGACGTGCCGATGATCATGGCGCTGCAGGCGGCGGCGTATCGCAACGTGAAGGTGCAACTGCTCATTCCGTCACGGAGCGATCATTGGTTCGTGCTGTGGGCCGGGCGGAGCTACTACGATGAACTGACGGCGGCCGGCGTGGAGATCTTCGAGTATGGACTCGGCATGCTCCACTGCAAGAACGTCGTGATCGACGAGTCGTGGGCCCTGGCGGGCTCGGCGAACATGGATGCCCGCAGCTTCCGGCTCAATTTTGAACTTACGGCGATTCTCTACGACCCGACGCTCGCGCGCCAGCTTCAGGACGAGTTTGACGAGTTGCGTGCCGCGTCGAGGCGCTTCTCCCGTACCGAAAAGCACCAGTGGACATTTCGCGAATCCGTTTCGATCGGCCTCGCGCGGCTGGCGTCGCCCATGCTGTAATCGTCCGGGAACTGACGTCGCGAGCGAGCTAGTGCATCGGCGGGAAGAGGATCTGCACGAACTCGTGCAGGTTGGCCGGCTCCGCCAACGCGGCCTCCTCGCTCGCCTTGACTTTGACGTTTGTCGGCGACTCGTCTTCCGGATCGCAGTCGTCGATGCACTGGCCATTGACGCAGCACGTTCCCGCGCCGCATTCCTCGCCGGAGCTACAAGTGTCGCAGGCCGAGCCGGCCAGGAGGGCCACGCCGAGCACGATGCCGGCCAGTGCGCGGATTGCTGCGATTCGATGATTGGGAAGCATGTTCGTTCTCCACGGATTGGGACGCACGAGCCCGGTTCCAGCCGGCGGCGGCCCGCCGGTACTGCGATTTTATCTCGCGCGATCAGACACACTCAAGCAAATTCAGAGACTCATGATTCGGGCTAGTTTTCATCTTCCGGGGTCGCGAGCAGCGGCGGTCGCCGGCGACGGCGGCGCTTCTTCGGTGCGCCGGGGATTCGGATTTCCGGCGTGCGCGGCTCGGCGCGGCTTGCCAGGTCGAGGGCCTCGACAGCGGTTTCAGCGAGGAGGTCGGCTTTGACTTCTTTCCAGAGGCCATCAGCCCGGTTGAAGACGCCGCCGGAGACCATGATGTTCATGGTCGGGCAGGCGTTGATGTCGCGGATGGAATCGATGAGCTGGCGGACGATCGGCGCGTCCTGCGGCTTGCTGCCAAAGATGAGGAACATCTCGGGGCGGAGCTGGCCGAGGAGCGTCACGACTTCATCGTGCGGGACGCCGCCACCGATGAAGTAGACATCCCAGCCGTCGGCTTCGAAGAGGTCGGCGCACATCTGGGCGCCGAGTTCCTCGCTCTCTCCATTGGCGCAGGCGATCAGAATCCGCCGGCCGTTCGGCTCGACCTTGGGGAGATACTGCTGGAGTTGGTCCGCGACGACGCGGTTGATGAAGGTGGCCATGTTCTGGGTGGCGGTCGTGATGCGGTCGTCGCGATACATGCGATCGATCTGCTCCATGGCCGGCCAGATGAGACCCTGGTAAAGCTTCCGCGGTTCGGCGCCGGATTGGACGGCGGTGTGGACGATGTCGCGGCAGAGATTGCGGCGGCCGGTGACGAGGGGCTCCATGTACTGCTCGAGGAGGCCAGTGACGGGAACGGGAGACATGAACTTCGACTCCATCGGGCGGTGAGTCTTTGTCCGCAAGGAGCGATCCGGTTGGATTGCTGCAGGCGCCGCGCTCCGCGTGCTGCCGGACGACATCACCGCTGACAGGGATCCAGCCGTATCCTCCGGATTCGGCAGAAAGTGCGTGCTGAGGAATGATTCCTGATGACTGCAAGATTCCCAGTGGTTCGCCAGGTTGGTTTGGACTGGTAATTTGGGTAGCTTGCGAGTCATAGGCAAAGAGACAATCGGCCGGGGAGCGTCGGATTCTTGAATCCCAGGCGGGCGCTTGAGCTAAATGCGCAGAAATTGCCCGGTCGGCATGAGTGTCCGAGAAAGACGAGGGCGAAGGATTGGTGGCAAGGGGTTAACTGGACTTCGCGGACGGGCTGGTGGTCGTTGGCGCGGGACGTTTGGGGGAAAGTTTGGCGGTTGTGCCTGTTCGGTCGAGGCGAATGCCGGCAACACGCCAATAGCCGGACTCCTTAACGAGGAAGATGCCGATTCGGGTGTCAATCGGGGGACAGATACCCTCGGCGAGCGCCTGGCGCTTGAGCTCGGCGTTGTACGCGTCGGAACCGGCCTGAAGCGGTTCGCCGCGGGGTGAGCGCTGATCGCTGAGCGAGCGGGTGATTCGGTCCATCACTTCGCGGTCGTTCGGACTGACGGCCCGGACGGCGACCTGGGCGTGGGTTTCGTCGTCGGTCTGCTGGAAGACCGACTCCTTAGACATGCCGTCGACATAGTAGCCGACGACGGAGGGCCAGTCATTTGTGACGATTTCGACGGCCTTTTCCGCGGTCAGGTCGCTGGGCATGAGGCGATGCGGGTCCTTCGAGGCGGCGGTGAAGATGGTCTCGGCCGCGGCGAGACGGTGAATCTGGTCGCGGATGGAGTCGAATTGTGCGGCCCGCTGAGGGTCTGCGAGGCCTTTGGATCGGACGTCGCGGCATTGTTTGAGCAGGTCGAGCATGGCCGTTGCGACGGCGCTGGGTTCGGCTTTCTCGTCGAGGACCACTCCATTCACCGTGACCGGGGCGGGTACGGCCTTCCACTCCTGTGGTGGGCGGCGGCGGGAGTCCTTGCAGCCGGTCAGGAGTGCGACGGATATTCCAACGGCGAGGGCGAGCCGGGCGGGATTGCGGTTCAGACGCGGTGTCATCGACATTCGAGCACCTTCCCGCAGTTTGGCGGACGGGTCAAGGCGCGGCGGTGCAACGCTCCGGCGGCGCGTTACCATCGGATTATGACGCTCCTGGTGGCATCGGTTGTGGCACCCTCAACGCAGGAAGCGGCGGCACAGGTGGCCGCGGCGGTGGGCGCGCGGGCCGATGCGATCGAACTTCGCGTCGATCATCTTCGAGACGCGGAAGACGTTGTCATTCGGAGCGTTGCCGAGTCGCGTCCGCCGAGTGTGCCGCTGATCCTTACTATTCGGGCGGCGGATGAGGGCGGGGCGTGGGACGGCGATGACGTGGAGCGAATGAGCCGGCTGATCGCGCTGGCGCCGTCGGCCAACTTTGTCGACGTGGAGCTGGCCACGTGGAAGCGGTCCGCAAACATCCGGCAGAAGGTTGGGCTTGCGGTTGGGGCGGCGGACGCGGCGGATCGACGACGGCTGATCCTGTCGATTCACGATTTGCAAGGGCGGCCGAATCGACTGCATGGGATGTTGGCTGAGATTTTCGAGGAGGAGTCGGCCGACCTGGCGAAGATCGCGTGGCGGGCGCGCACAGTTCGCGACAACTTCGAGGCGTTCGACCTGTTGCGAACAGCGCCGAAACCGCTGATCGCGCTGTGCCTCGGGCCGAACGGGCATCCGTCGCGAATCCTGGCGCGGAAGTTTGGGGCGTTCGCTTCGTATGCCGCGGTGGATGAGGCGCATCCGGCAGCGCCGGGACAGCTTTCGATGGCGGAACTCCGGGGGCGATTTCGGTGGGATGCCATTGGCCCGACGACCCGGGTGTTTGGACTCGTAGGCCAACCGGTGGAGCACTCGCTCAGCCCCGACCTCCATAACACGGCCTTTGGCGAGACAGGGTTCGACGCGGTTTACTTAACGTTCCCGGTTGAGCCTTCGTACGAGTCGTTCAAGGCATTCATGCTGGAGGCGCTGGCGCGGCCGTGGCTGGACCTGGGGGGGTTGAGCATCACGATTCCGCACAAGGAGAATGCGCTGCGGTTTGTGCGGGAACATAGCGGCAAGGTCGATTCGGCCGCGGAGCGGGCGGGCGCGGTCAATACGCTGCGCGTTAGCGATGACCAGCGCGTCGAGGGTTTCAATACCGATGTGCCGGCCGTTCTCGAGGCCATTACCGGGTTGCTCGGACGGAAGGCAACGGAGCTGGGCGGTTTGCGGTGTGCGGTACTCGGGGCGGGAGGGGTAGCACGGGCGGTGGTCGCGGCGCTTGCACCGACCGGGACCGAGATCACGGTATACAACCGCACGACGGCGCGAGCGGAGCGGCTGGCGGGCGAGATGGGGTGCGCTGCCCGGACGTGGTCGGAGCGGGCGCTGCTGGATTGTGAATTGGTTGTGAACTGCACGAGCATTGGGATGGGGATCGGAAACGTCGAGTCACCGCTCGCGGCGGAAGCGCTTCGGCCCGGAATGTTCGTGTTCGATACGATTTACCGTCCGGCGGAAACGAAGCTTGTCGCTCTGGCGGTGGCCCGCGGTTGCCGGGCGGCGAACGGCGTGTCGATGTTTGTGGATCAGGCGGTGCGCCAATTCTCGATTTGGACCGCGCATCCGGCGCCGCGCGCTAGGATGTTGGAGATTGCGGAGCGCCATTTGCAAACGGACAATTCGGCTTAGAATGGCCGTGGCGGCGGTTGGAGACAGCCCGGCCTTGGATCGGTTAGAATCTGAGGATCGGTAATCGCGAGTGGCCTGATGCTATTGGTTCACACCTCGGATCTGCTGGGTAGGCCGGAGCACTATGCCGCGCTGGCCCGCGCGTTGGACAGCGTAAGTCCGGACGCGCTGGTGCTGGGCGGAAACATGTTTCCGGACGATCCGACGCGCGATCCCGAGGAGATGGGAACGAGGCAGCCAATTTACGTGCTCGAGGTCTTTCGGAACTGGCTGAACCAGGCGCTGAAGGCCCATCCGAAGATGGCGGTTGTTTCGATATTCGGGCACCGCGACTGGTTGAGCAGCGCGCTGGCCATGGAAGACCTGGCGAAGCAGACCCAACCAAGACTGCACATCCTCGCCCACGATCGCCCGTTCGAGTTGCGCGGCCTCACCTTTTTGGGGTATTCGAAGTCGCCGCCCACCGATGGCTACGTTAAGGACTTTGAGCGGCTGGACCTGCACGGAGACCGGCTGCCGTTCCTGGGCGGTGCACGTTGGGATCCCAATCGCCGGCGGGCGATTGCCGGATCGGCCAAGGTGCAATTCGCGCAGTTTCCGAGCATTGCGGACGACCTGGAGAAGCTGGCCGTGCCGGCCGGTCCATGGGTGTTCGCGGCGCACGCGCCGCCGTTCGACACGCAGCTTGACCGGGACTATCACCGCGAGCCGATCGGGTCGAAAGCGATCAAGCAGACCATCGAGCGACGGCAGCCGCTGGTGTCGCTGCACGGGCATGTCACCTCTTCGCCGGACGTGACTGGCGCCTGCCAGCAGACGATCGGCAGCACGACGGCGGTAAACGTCGGGCAGCACGCCGAGGGCTTGTGCTACGCGGTCATTGAGATCGATGTGCCGGGTCGGCGCGTCGTGCGCGTCGAGGCCAAGCGACCCCAGTGAACGTCGTGCTGGTCGGACTGCGAGCCAGCGGAAAATCGACTGTCGGCCGAATGCTGGCAAAACAACTCTCTCGAACTTTCTTTGACACAGATCAACTGATCGTCGATGACGCGGGGATGAGCGTTCGCGCGATCTTCGCGGTCGAGGGCGAAGCGGGCTTCCGACGGCGCGAGCGCGAGGCGATTCGACGCGTGGCCGCGACGGATGGCGCGATCGTCGCGCTGGGCGGGGGCGCGCTGGCGGATGCTGAGAACCGCGCGGTGCTGCGGACGAACGCGCGGATCGCGTGGCTGAGGGCGACGGCCGAAACGTTGTGGCGGCGGATGCAACGCGATCCGGCGACGAGCGAGGGCCGGCCCGACCTGACGGCCGAGGGCGGGATCGCAGAGATCCGGCGGCTTGAAGAAGCGCGGACCCCGACATTTCGCGAAGCGGCGGACCTGGTTGTCGACACCGATGATCGGGAGCCGGCGGCCGTCGCGGACGACGTGCGGGAGTGGCTGATGCGGGTTGGGGCAGCCGTTGGGGGCGGGTCGTGATCGAGTCGCAGACGTTGTGGCTGATCGTCGCCGCGCTGCTGGGGGCCATCGTCGGGAGTTTTCTGAACGTCGTGGCGTACCGGCTGCCGCGGGGGCTGTCGGTGGCGGAGCCGCGGTGGTCGTTCTGTCCGTCGTGCCGGCAGCGGGTGGCGCCGCGCGACAACATTCCGGTGGTGAGTTGGCTGGCATTGGGCGGGCGGTGCCGGTCATGCCGGTCGGCGATTTCGATCGAGTATCCGGTCGTCGAGCTGATGACGATGCTGGTCTTTGTCATGGTGTGGGACGCGCTGTTTGTCGGACGGGTAATCCATCCGATCGGGAGTCTGCGGAGCGACTGGCCGATGGCGCTTGCGTACCTCTCGCTGTTTGCGGGATTGCTGGCGTGCTCGGCGATGGACATCGTCGACTACCTGATTGACGTGCGGGTGACCAACATGCTGATCGTGGTGGGCGTGGTCGCGCGCGGCGTGTGGGGGATGCTCCGCCCCGCGGCGACAGAGGCAGGGTTTGGTCCGGCCACCTGCCTCGTCGGAGTCGCGCTGTTGATCGGGGGCGGCGTCGCAATGCTGCTGACGCGGGGGGAGGAGTCGCACGGGGCCGATCCGCGCGATGGGGACGTGGATGAGGGAACCGAAAACCGGGAACCGGGAACGGAAACTAAGGCGATCGAAACGAATCGTGCCGCCGGAACGCTCGCGATGGTCGGCGTCCTGGCGTTGGCGGTGGTTGCGTATGTTGTCACGGTTGGGGTGAACGCGGGCTGGGCGGACGTGCTCACGCTGAGCGCGACGCAGCAGCGGGCGCTGGTCGGCGTGTTTGTCCTGCTGGTGGTGCTGATCCTGGCTGCGATGGTAGAGCGGCCCGCGGACGCGGCGATGGAGACGGCGATCCACGTCGAGCAGCCGCGGGCACGGCGAGTGGCGCTGGGCGAACTGGCGACGCTGCTGCCGGCGATCGGGCTGGCGGGCGGGACGCTGGCGGGACTGTGGTGGACGGGCAAGCTGCACCTGGAGTGGTCGGACTGGCGGCCGGCGCTCGGCGGGGTGGCGGGGGCGCTGGCCGGGGCGGGCGGAGCGATCGCGTCGGCGATGCTGGCGGCGGCGATCGGCTGGTTTGTGCGGATTTTCTTCACGCTGGCGCTTGGCAAAGAGGCGTATGGCATCGGCGACATTCACCTGATGGCGGCGATCGGGGCGGTGGGCGGATTGTGGCTGGTTGTGATTGCGTTTTTTCTCGGGGCGGTGCTGGCGCTGGTGGGCGTGGTGGCGACTTCGCTGCGGAAGAGCAGCCGGGCGCTGCCGTTCGGGCCGTGGATTGCGCTGGGGGCGCTGGCGGGCCTGTGGGTGCACGACGTGACGGTAAACTATGTGGGGACGGCGGCGGCCGGCGTGTGGCGGATGATGACCCACGGCAACGGGGCGTGAGGATGGCGCATTGAACTCGGGCATCAAGAGCTTCTGGGTGTATCTGAAGGCGGCGCTGGTGATCGTGCTGGGGCTGCTGCTGCTGATCATCGTTCTGGCGAACCGGGGGAACAAGACGGATGTGTGGCTGCTGGTGCAATATGAGAAGGTTCCGACGCTGTGGCTGATCGCGGTGACGGCGGCGGTGTCGATCGCGTCGTTCTGGGTCTTGACGCGGGTACGCGGATTGATGGCGCAGATGCGGAAGGTGCGGATGGAGCGGGAAGAGTCGGAGCGGATGGCGCGGCAGAAGGCGCTGGCGGCGGAGCTGAGCGAGACGGAGCGACGGATCGACCAGAAGCTGGGGCGGGCGGTTGGCGGGGGCGAGGCGGACGAGCGGTAAGGGGAAACGCCAAGACGCCGAATCGCGGAAATGTCGAAGGGCGGGTCGTACAGCGTTTTTCTTGCGGCATTGAGCGAGATCGAACGAGAATTGCCAGCGGGTGGCAGAGGGGTGTACCAAGCAGGGTGGGGGGCGTTGGGACGAAGGGCTCGAACGGGGCGGCCGGAGGCCGCATGGGACTTGGGAAGTGGGTTCGAAACGCAGAAACGCTGAAAAGCCAAAACGCAGAAATCGGGCGAGGGTTGGGATCGAGGCGAATCGTAAAAAGTTAGAACGGTGAGAATTTCGAATTGGCGGGGGTTTGGAACGTATCGCGTGGCGAGGGCGAGAATAGATAATGGGGCGTTGGTTGGCGTTAATTGGCAATCCATCGTAGTCGTTGCCGACGGCATAAACGGACCTCAACCGCGCCGGGCGCGGTTTCTCCGGGGCTGCGATTGCCGTGCGTGCGCGCACCGCGGGTAGGGCGGCGTGGTCTAGCGTCGGGTGCGAGTGGCTCGGCACGCCGCGGCATCAGTTGTGTTCAACTTGTATACGCGCCCGGTGTTCCACTTCGCGCCGCGAGGGAACGGGGAACAGAGACTACTGAACCGGGATCAGGACCGACGGCGGCGTCTGAGGCGGCAAGGACGGGCAGACTAGTTTGCCGTATGCCCCCCCAATCTTGATTTCCTGGCATCAGTTCCAGACGTGGGCGGAATCGCTGTCAAAGAAACGTATCTCCAACTCGTTTCCGGGCGATCGTCTCCGTCGGCCATTCTGTCGATCGCGGGCCTCTTGCTGGGCTCGAATCGTCTGTCGCGCCTCCTGCATCTCTCGACATACCTGGACGAGTCTGAGATTCGGCGGCGACTGTGGATCGCCATGAAGCGCCACAAAAAGTTGTTTGAAGTCAGTGTTGCGAACGATTAGCGTTCTGATGTGCTTGTCGCTTTCACCAAAGGCGAATCCGTATGCGACGACACGGTTCGTTACTCTTCCGAACTTGCTGTAGCAATACGCAAGATATGCATTTGCGTTGATCTGTTCGTGTTTGAGTTCAGCCGATCCCTCGGCGACAAAGAGCGGATACTTTGATTGGGCCAACCCCTGCTGAATCGATTCGGTCAAGGGTAGCCCGGATCGCCTCCAGCAGTGCTTTCGGACAAGGCTCTTGTCGACAAAAAAATGCAGCCCGCCATGAAGATGAAATATGCCTCGATCATCACCGAGATGTTCCTTGAAGCACACAGTCTCGTCTTCGGGCTGGTCTTCGCGAAAACCATCGCCATAGACCGGCGGCGATCCTGACATGTTGACCCAATAGAGCAGTAGGTCGTAGTTGGTAGTAAAGATGTTGTGATACGGGTCGAAGAACGACCTGGCAGAAGCTTTTTTTGCATCGGGCACCAACCCCGTGTGCGCAAGATGTGAGCTCGATACCGCATTAACTAAGGCGCGCTTGATTACTTCGACGTCGTCAAGCATGGGCTGGAGATCAGTCGCATTCAAGCCGTATCGCGTTCCTACCCAATGCGAATCGTCGAGCAGTCGCATTGCCCCCTCAAAGTTATTCGTGCCCAGACGTGCGAAAACCGACCTCGCTCGCTCACTCAGGCCAGATTCAACCGCAGCTTCGTACAGGCTTGGGTAACAAAAAACCGGATCGCAACCGATGCTGAATCCGTTCCCCAGTAGAAGATGAGATCTGCCATCACGTATCTCTGCCAAGAGGTCACCGTAGGTGAACATTTCTATGGATTCATGCGCGTCCCGCGGCACGTCGTTGGCTCCTGTCGGAATCGACCCCTGATGATGAAAGCCGAATCGAATCGACGAGTCGTGTCGTGCGCGATGTTGATGATTCAGGCTTTGGCCGCGACAAAGGATCCCTGCTCTTTCAGAGTTCCGAGTCGAGAACCAAGCGCACGGCTGATGGCAAAGTCAACGTGGTAACGTGGGAGGACGGCGGCTGTGAGCGCCTCTTCCTTCCAGAGTTCTTTGCAGTCCTCCAGAGTCCATTCACCAGACTGTCGAAGCGCATGCGCGCTCATGACAGCCTCGATAAGTTGCTGCTCAAACCACTCCTGAACGACCTTTACCACAGAATTGCGCGCTCCTGGCACATGGCGATATTTCTTGGTCCATCGATCGACCATGTCAGTGAACACTCGAAAGTCCCCGTTGATCAGAAGTTTGTTCTGTTCGAGAAGATATTTCGCGGCGCGATCTTCCATATCGTTATGAGATCGAGTGCCATCTTCGATTTGTACCCAAACGGCATCAGGTTCATCTGGCGCTTCGACTTCGTCAGCGTTGACTCCCCCTTGGGTTTCGAGGAACAAGGCATAAACGTCGCCGGCCTTTCCCGCCCTTGAGCTCCCACTTGCGCCGCCACTCCCGCTGCCGTCCGCGTCGCTTCCACTGCCCTTGCCTGCGGCCTTGCCTGCCGTGCCAAGCGCCTTCTCATCGATGCGCTGTTTCCCGGTAAGCGATCGACGGTAGCGGCTAAATCGAAAGAGGTCTTTCAAGCGCTTTAGGCGATCTCGAATCGCGTCGCGATGATTGTCCGGGATAGTCTTTGAGCCGATCTCCTCCATCAGTTCTTGGAGGCGGTCCGGGAGGTCCTCTCGGAATTCGGCTGCCCACTCCGCCCACGGGAGAGGTTCGCTCTTCCTAATCAACTGCGTACGTGCAGTGTTTGCCTCAACCTTGCCCTCATCGGTATCACTTTTCGGTTCAAGATATAGAACGACCCGGTCACACCCGAAAATAATCCCAAACGCTTGAAGCTTGGCGACTCCGGCGCGTCCGGCGACCATCTCATAGAGTTCATTTTGATATAGCGCCGCGACATGCCCACCGCCTGCGACGTGACCAGAGTCGTCGTCCACGTCTGCTCGGAGAATATACCAATGTGCCGTCGCAGTCCTTAATTCCTTGGTTCCCGAGTAGATCGCTGACTTCTCCAACCACGGCGCTTGCCCGTGTACTTCACGCAAGAAGTTGTGTCGCGTGTCTTCCTCGGGGCGCTCCCATCCCTCACGTGCGCGAACACTAACGCCGTTCCAGAAGCGGAAGTATCGGCTATTGAGGTATCGCAGAATCCATCGCGATGGCATGGGCGTGCCCGCTGGCGGCTGCATCGTGTTGTCATCCTCAGAACTTCCCAAGAGGACAACCATGGTCCCGTGGTCGCAGATTTGTGATGGCTTGACTGCGTCTTCGATATAGCCCCACTCCTCAACCGTGCCGTCGCGCCATGTCCACTTCTTTAGACCGTATTCCTGCGTCTCAGGATCGCGCCAAAGGTGAGCGACGTAACCGCGACCACCCTTCCAACTGAAGTACATGAGGCCTTCCGGATTATGCGGAAGTGCGGAGATTTTGCCGCCGACTCCAAAATTCGCATAACGGGACTGCTCGCGCGACGGAGATGAGCAGAAGAGATGCTTGATCCGTTCCACCATCTCAACTCCGGTCATGCCGATCCCGGTATCTATGATCGCTAGTTTGTACGTTCCGGTGAGTTGATAATGGTGGCGCGCAACATCCCACACGACCTCGCCGGATGCGTTGGGGCCGAGTTCGCGTATGCCCTCAATAGCGTTCTGCGTGAGTTCCCGAATGAATTGAAGCGGAGCACACTCCGCGCCCATCTTCTCCACCATGAAAGTGGTGTTGTCGACCCCCATCGGACTTGTTCGAGATGAAACGCCTGAAACTACGGCGCGCTTAGACATGGAACCTCCAATGCGGCTGGGCAGGATCGCGGCCCAGAACCGACGTAGGCCTGCCTGTAACAGGGGCGCGGAAGGAACGCACTCGCATTCGAGGCGCGGCGACCGGCTTGCCCGTCGTCAGGGCAGAAGCTCGGAACGATACCGAACATGTCGCGGCTGTCAAGACGGGTATCCCGCCAGTCATCCGCGCGTCGTGTGGGTATGTCCAAATGGGACCAGAATTCCCGGAACGAAACGGTATCGGCCGGCTGCGGTGCCCGGCTTCCTACGCTGACGAGGAGAAAGACGGCTCTAACCGCCTGTCTCGCGCCCGGTGCTCTGATCGAGGCTCGGAATGAGTGGGGAATCCGTTGTTCCGACGGATAGGATGAATTGGACCCATTGGAGCTATTTGAAGGGATGTAATTGAGCGGGGGTGGGGTCGGCGACGGGGTCGAGGCGCGTGCAGACCACGCGGCCGTCCGGACTCTTGGCGGAGTAGCACGCGCTCGAATCTGATGAGTGGCTGGACCTAGACTTTTCGGAAGAGAGTCCGCCCGATGGCAGTGCTACGGCTGTAATTCGGTGGGCGGGAGTATTGCCATGAGCAGCTCGGTGAGATCGGTCGGGGGACCGACGTCCGCGATCTTGGTCTTCGCACTGGCACAGAGAGGCACGCGGCAAATGTTGGTGCTGCATTGGGAATCGTCGGTGCAGAAAAAGCCGCAGCCGGATGTGAGGGCGACGACCACCAGGCAAGCGGCCATCATCACGGACTTTCCGAAGAATCGGTTCGTCGACATGGTTGGCTCCTGAAGGGTTTGTCCGAAGTGTACCTTCGGCACGGCGACGATGCAATAAAAACGCGGTGGAAATCTACGAGACTAGTTCCCTCGGACTAGGGAGAAACCCGCGGCTTCGGAACGTCGGCGACGCGATCAGGCAAGTGGGCGGAGGCGGAGCGACTTGACCACGGCGAGCTTGGCCTGGAGGCGGGCGTACTCGGCCTGGATTGGGGCGGGTTGCTGGTTGATGTCGAAGGCGAGGTTGTGGGTTTCTTTCGAATCGTGCAACAGGTCGTACATTTCCCACTGGCTGGGCTCGCAGCCGTCGGCGTCGAAGTACTCGGCGAGCTTGAAGCGGTCTTCGCGAATGCTGGCGATGTGATTGGGCGGGCGGGGATAGGGGCCGTGCTTCTGGCCGGACTGGTAGTCGTCGTAGGTGAAGACGATGTAGTCCTGGACGGGCGGGGCCGCGGGGTTTTGCAGGAGACTCGAATAGTCGATGCCCTGCCAGTTGCGCCGCGCCGACGGCGGCGCGTTGAAGAGGTTCGCGAGGGTCGGAAGGAAATCGACGTGCGAGACGAGCGCGCTCGAGACTTGCGGGGACTTGAACATTATGGGGTTCGAGTAGACCAGCGGGACGCGAATCGACTCTTCGTAGAAGTTGAAATTCTTCTGGCGCTGGCCGCCGTGGGTGAGGCCCATTTCGCCGTGATCGGCGGTGCGGATGATGAGCGTGTCGTCGATGAGGTTCAGTTCTTCGAGCGCGTCCAGAATTTCAACGAGGTAATTGTCGGCGTGGCGGGCCATGAGGTTGCCGTAGAAGTTGATGTAATTGTGAAGCATCAGCGGCGACGAGAGATCTCCGAGGCCGGCCCGAGAGATTTCGAGGAACTCGCGCTGGACCGTCGGCTTCGTGATCAGGGGTTCGAGCACGGTGTCGGGAATCTGGATGTCGCCCAGCAGCCACGAGGGGTCGTAGCCGGCGTCGATGTAGGTGTTGGGGTAGAAGAGCACGTCGTGCGGGTTAACGAGTGAGACGATGAGGAAAAAGGGTTGCTGCGCGACGCCCACTGAGCGGAGGTAGGCCATCGCGCCTTCGCGGCCGGCCTTGTACTGGCCGTCGTCGTACATAAAGCGGCCGTCGTTGTCGGCGTAGCCGCCGCCGCCTTCGTTGATGTCCTGATTGGCGCCGGCGTCCTGCGGGTCCCAACGCGAGAAGCCGTACTGGTTGACGTCCTTCGGGACCCAGTGCTTGCCGGGCGGCTTGCTGCAGTGCCATTTGCCCTTGTAGACGACGTTGAATCCGGCGGCCGACATGACGGTGCCGATGTTGGGCAGGTTTAGAGGCAACTCGACTTGGGGATAGCCCTTTTTTGCAGGCATGTCCTCCTGAAGCGTGTACTTGACGCCGTGCTGGGCGGGGAAGTAGCCGCTCATGAGCGTGGAGCGGGCCGGCGAACACATGCAGGCATCGGTGAAGGCGCGGTCGAAGGAGAGGCCGTTTTGCCTGAGGCGCGTCATGCCGGGGAGATTCTGCAGTTCCCAGCCGGTCGGGAAGTGCTGGATCGCGCGCTCCTGATCGGTAATGAAGAGGAGGACGTTTCGCGGAAGGCCGGGCGTGCGAGGGGCGGGCGCGGCGCTGGCTCGGGCTGCGAGGCCGACGAAGGGAGCGATCGCGGCGGACTTGAGCAGGTCGCGACGGCTGATGCGCTGCTTTTCGTTCATTTTGGATGCATCCTCCCAGTGGCCCCGCGGTTGTTCCCCGCGCTGATTGATAAGACGAATGTATCGATTTGGCGGCGGTGATTTCAAGGCCGGATGAGCGGTGCGCGAATCATGTCGTTGGAAAGGATGATCCGGGGGCGTTCAATTCAGGGGTGACGGGTTCGGCGGAGGCAACGCAGGTGGCGATGGCGAGGTCGCCGGTGACGTTCAGGACCGTGCGGGCCATGTCGAGGATGCGGTCTACGCCGATGATGATGCCGATGCCTGCGCCGGGGACGCCGACGGCGTTGCAGAGAATGACGATCATGGGGAGCGAGCCGCTTGGGACGCCGGCCGTGCCGACGCCGGCGAGTATGGCCATGCCCATGACGAAGATTTGCTTATCAATTGAGAGGTGGATTCCGAAGACCTGTGCCAGGAAGAGGACGACGACGCCTTCGTAGAGGGCGGTGCCGTTCTGGTTGCCGGTTG
>CAZONT010000068.1:0-20052 GCA_964581285.1 uncultured Planctomycetaceae bacterium
ACGTCGAAGTTCTTGCCCTGGTTGCACATCTCGACAAACTTCGTGGCGAGTGATTGAACGCTCATGCGGATCTCCTCCAGGTGAGAGTGTAGGGTGGCATGGGTCTCGGCGGGCCGAGATTGCGCGTGGTTCTTCGGTTCCTCCTCCAGCGCCTCGCTTCAGTCGGGCATATTGTCTCTCGGCCGGACCGCGTCGGCCAGCCCCGCATGCGATCGCGTCCACGCCCGGAATCGGTCAGGCAACGGCCATTTCGCAAGCTGCCGGACATGCCGGATGTGGCACGGCGGGCGCGTATACAAGGTGAAATCGCGGGGGCGCCGCGCCCTCGCACCGAGCGACAATCAAGCCGAGCATGAGCGAACGCCTCGGCGCTTCGCCGCACGGCCCTGGAGAGACTCTGCGCCGATCGGCCGGAGACGAGTTTCAATCCAATTTGAAACCCGTCCCAGCGAATCCCAGCGCGTCCCAGCAAAAAACAAGGGGGTGGTCGACATGAACCCGGTCCCACGAGTCCGACCCAAGCCCGCCGTCTCGCACAACGAGCCCCCCAAAACCCCAACGAATTCACGAATTCTCACCATTCTAACTTTCTCAAATATCTCCCATTCCACACCCAGTTGCTACGGGTTTCCCCGAGTTCAACGGCTGCCCCCGCCGTTTCCCCGCCGGACGATTCGTCGTTACCATCCCCGCCGCGGCGCGGTTCGACCGTGTGGCTCGCGACCCCGTCCGCCCGACCTTTCGACAGGAACGATTCCCCATGATCCTCCGCTCGCTCGCAAACCGAATCGCCCTTTCCATCGCCGTGCCGGTTCTCGTCGCCTCCGTCGCCGGCTGCGACCAGATGACCGCCGGCACATCAAGCCAGAACTACTCCTCCCACGGCGATGTCTACTACCTCGATGGCGCGGGCGGCGGCGGCCTCATCAGCAACTGGGGCCGCGGCGTGAAGTCCGGCCTCCAGATGGCCAACTTCAACGGCAAGTACGTCGAGTTTGACTGGGAGACCGGCATGGGCGTCGTCGCTGACCAGGTCGCCTCCGACAACTACAAGCGCCAGAAGGCCCGCGAACTGGCTGCCATCATCACGAAGGCCCGCGCCAACTATCCGGATGCCCCGATCACCCTCATGGGCCTCTCGGCGGGAACCGCCGTCGCCGTCTTCACCCTCGAGGCCCTGCCCGCCGGCTGCCGGGTCGACAACGTCATTCTCCTCGGCGCCTCGATCGGCTCCGACTACAACCTCACCAACGCCCTCCGGCACGTCAGCAATCGGCTGTACGTCTTCACCTCCGACAACGATGCGATCCTCAACTTCGCCGTACCCGCCCTCGGCACCGCCGACCGTCAGAGCGGCGACGTCCCCTCGGCCGGCCTCAACGGCTTCGTGATGCCCGCCGGCGCTCCGCCCGAAACCCGCCGGCTCTACTCCAAGGTCACGAACATCGTCTGGCGCGCGTCGTTCGAGAAAGACGGCGACTGGGGCGGCCACACCGACACGACGCAGCCGCGCTTCGTTCGCGACTACATCGCTCCGTTGGTCATGCAGGAAGGACCGCAGAACATGCACCCGAATTGGCGCGCCTCGCGCGGCTCGTAGTTCGGCCGTTTACGGCTTGGGCTGGGGCGCCTGCGGGACGGTTGTCCGCGCCCGGATGAGCTGCGAGAAGTCCGGCGCGGCGTCGGCTGGCTGGGCCAGGTCGTTGATGTGGCTCCGCCGCTTCAGTTCCTCGAACGGCAGACTCTGGTCCAGCCCGCCGTTCTTGTAGGCATACTCGGCTGAGTATCCGCTGAGCAGCACGCCCAGCGTGAACTTCGGACGAGGCGCCGGTCCGGCGAACATGTGGCTGAAGACGCTCGTGGCGCAATTCTCGGTCAGCGCGTTGTAGAACCGCGCCCGCTCGTGAATCGCGTTGGCGGTTTCGAGATAGTCGAGCAGGACGGCCCGCGCCTTGGCCGGCGAGGCCCGCAGCCGATACAGATAGACCTCTTCCTTGCGATAGTTCGTTCGCAGCCGGATCACGTCGCGCTCGTCCGCGACAACGTAGATCAATTCATACTGCCGGAAGAATCCCTCGACTGCCGAATACTCCTCGCCCTTCTCCTTGCGCGTCTCGATCGAAATGGCGAGGTACTGTCCGTTGTCGAATCCGAAGCTCAGCATCGCGTGGGCGATCGCCTCTCCCGCCCAGTACGCCAGGATCAGGTCGATCGTCCGGATCTTCGAAAGATCATACGTGCGGTCGTAGTACGCCGGCGTGTAGTCCGTTTCGGATCGGTATTCGAAGTTGCGAATGTTGTGCAGCGTCACCTGGTCTCCGCTGATCGTCGCATACGGCAGCACCGCGACGTCCCGCTGCCAGTCTCTATCGCTCCGCGGCTGCCGCGAGAAATACCAGCCCAGCGTCGCGGCAAACGCGAGCAGAAAGACGATCAGCCCGATCCGCCGCCGCCGGACAATCACGACCAGCGCCAGGGGCGCCAACGCAACGATGGCAGCAAGAATGGTCCGCGGCGGCGTCCCGTGCCGATCGGCCAGCCGCACCGCGAGAAACATCCATCCCGCCATGCCCAGGAGCACGACGCCGACGAGCGCCGTCAATGCCCATCGAAGAAGTCGCCGAAACCGACGGCGTGGAGCCGGAAGCAGGGCGACGGGCTGTGCAGCTTCGCTCATTGAAGTGTACGAACGCGACTCTACTTCGACGTCGAAAGCAGGTAATCGTCCCGAATCTCGTAGAAGCCATCCTCACGCTTGATCAGCGGCCGGCCGTTTTCGGCTCCCGGCGCGGCGTCGTTCACCAGGATCTGGATCAGGTCCGAGCTGACGGCCGGATTCGTGTGAAAGTAGGCATGTCCGATCGCGTCCGTCTTCACCTTAGCGTCGACGATCTGAATCTGAGGAAACAAGGTGAGCATCTTCCGCTGGTTGGGGGTCAACTCGCTCGAATTGATGCGCCCGAGGCGGTCTTCACCCTTGAACAGGAAGTCCGCGATTCCCAGGGCTTTGTCTGACTGTGAGACGTAAATCGTCGACCGCTCCGGCACGAGATAAAGCCGTTCGGCACCGATCCGCTGGCCGACCACGTCAATGTCGAGGTCCGCCGCGCACAAGACGAGATTGCCGAGCTTCAATTCCTTCTGCGTGCTCTTGCCGGCCGCCCTGTACTCGATGTTCAATTCTCGAAGCGCGGTGGTCGTGACGTCTGTGCCGCGGCTGTGAGCAATGATGTGCACTTTTTCGACACCCGGACACGAGGCGACGGCTCGCAGGAACTGCTTGAGGTGAAAGATCGTGAATGAGCATGACTCGTAGTCGTATGCATAGCTCTTGCCGGCCGGCCATGTATAAGCAATGGGGACTCCCTCGCGGCCGGTGAAGTGCCACATCTCACCGATCGTGAAGGCCGCGTCGTCGATCGTGTTATTGAAGCCGTGGATGAAAATCGCGACGTCTTTCTTTGAGGGGCTTTGCGCCAATCGCCGTGATATTTCGTTGCAGAGCGCGATGCGCGTCCTTTCCCGCTGCGCGACGGCCGCCGGGTCTTCCTTTGGAACGCCGTTCTCCATCACCATTGGCGTTGGAGTCTCATCAAGTCGGTCAATGACGCGGATTTCCTTGCGGTACAGGGGCAACGAGTGCTTTCGCGACTGCGTCCGGCTGTCGGCCACGAGATCCGCCCAGGTGATGTTTTCCCCGACTCCGACGATATAGGAGCCGAATGCGAGCGACCGCGACCGGCCGTATCCGAAGTCGGTCTTGCCGTTCTTGTCGGTCGTCTGTTCGCGATCGGTCACAAAAAGAACATCGATATCGGTGGTCTGGAGCGCCGGCGGCACCTTCGCAAACGGGTCTTTCTGCGACTTCGCATACATATTCGGCGTCGGCATCAGTTCCTGTTTAGCGCAGCCGGACGCGGCGAGCCACACTGCCAGTCCAAAACCCGACATTCGGAGAAATCTCGTTCGAATCACATCATGCTCCTGCCATTGGAATCGGTTCGCGAGGTGAATTGATTGACGTGTGCAACACTGGATTGCCGGGCCGCGCTCGAAGGAGCTTCTCGCCCAATCGCGCGATTGACGACCGCGCCACCTTCCGGACTTGCGGACTTCCGGCCGCTGTTCCACCGCGCCGTCTCCACGCCCCGGAACAATTCTACTAGAGCAACGAGCCGTACCAGCGCCGAATGGTCATCCACGCCAAGATGCCGAGCCAGAGACCAAATACCGCGAGGACCATGAGCATCCGCGCAGTCGACACCCGGGGCGCCTTCTCTGTCTCCCACGAATTGCTGTTGGCTGTGCTTTGGGACGTTGAGGTATCAGGCGCCACGGATCAGACTTCCTCGGCCGTTGCTTCAGCGGTCGGATTCAAGTCGATCTGAAATGCGCCGTCAAATGCGGTGCGAAAATCGTAGAGATCGTCGAACTCCTCGACGGAGTCGCCCGGCTGCTTCTGAAGCCGGCCCGCCTCGATGAGTTCGAACACCAGGCGGCCGAAATCGTGGGTGGAATTGATATTCCAGGATCGCAAGACCGTCGAGGCCATGAGGCCCCAGCGGCGTATGGCCAACTCCCGAAGCCCGTGACAGAGCGCCTCGCCCGAGACATGTCGATTGAATGCCTCCGGGCCTCCGAGTTTGGCAACGACGCGCTTCACCAGCGCCGGAAGCTTTCCGCTGCGAAGAAGCTGCGGAAGCTCGGTGAGTTCATGATCGCCGGCGCGAAGCCACTCGACGACTTCGCTCCAACCCTTGGGCATGGGTCCGTGAATTTTGTCCGACGTGAAGGCAAGCCCTTCGAGAAGAAACTCGATTGCGCCGGGCGGAAAGCTCTCGCCGGTCGATTCCCGCTCGTTGCAGTGCGTCTTGGTCGGCATCTACGCGCTCCACCCGTATCGAGGTTCAGGCTTCATTCTAGCGGCTCTCCGGATTCGGTGCATCGCCGGCGTCGGGGTCCAACGGAGGCGAGGGCGGTTCCGGCGGACGGGTGTCATTCGCTCGCGGCGCGTCCGGCGGTGAACTCTGCGGCGGGTTGCCGCCGCTATCGTCTGCCAGACGCCGGGGTTGCCGTTGCTGGCGCGGATCCGGCCCGCGCGGCGGGCGCGGTCCGGGTCGACCTCCGGTCGCCGGTCGCCCGCGATGCGGGCCGGCATTTCCGGACCCGCCCTCGCGCGAATTTTGCTCGCCCGATTGTGGCGGCGGTTTCGGTAAATCGCGTTCGAGCAAGTCTTCAACCGGAAAGGTCATTCGCTTGCCGCTGTCAAACTCGATCATGACGAGCTGGGTCAGGATCTGACGATCGACGACGAATCCGGCGCCCTCGCCGACGCGAACGCGCGAACCGACGCGCGGAAGCTGTTTGGTCAGCGTTTCGTAGCCGTCATGCTCGTAGCGAAGACAGCAGCGAAGCCGCCCGCATCGCCCCGACACCTTGGAGGGGTCGAGCGTTGACTTCTGGAGCTTGGCCATCTGCATGCTCACCGGCCGGAGCGTCTTGAGGAAGTTCTTGCAGCAGCATTCGCGGCCGCAGATTTCGTAGTCAGCGACGAGGCGCGCCTCGTCACGGTGGCCGATTTGACGCATGTCGATCCGCGTGTGGTATTCGTGGGCGAGATCGCGGACCAGGTCGCGAAAGTCGATCCGCTGCTCCGACATGAAGTAAAACACAACCCGTTCGCCGCCGAACAACTGTTCACAACTGACCATCTTCATCGGCAGTCCCCGCTGCCGGACGAATTGCCTTGCAAAGGCCAGTTTTTCCTCGGCCTCTTCGTGAATCTTGCCGTCTTCGAGCAAGTCGGCGGCGGTTGCCTCCCGCAGAATTCGGCCGTTTTTCAGGCGGTAGAACTCCGCCCCGCTGTTCCGGGCGTAAGCTCGCATCTGATCGCGGTTGACGCTCTTGTCGCAGCCGCTGCAGGTCAGACTGACCTGTTCACCGATCTCGGTGCCCCGATCCGTCAGCACGACGACCTTCTGGCGACAGCCGAAGAGCTGGCCGGGTGCGTACGAAAACTCGCCAATGTGCCGCATGTAACCATAGCGCACGGCACACGTCGGATAGATCTTCTCCAAACCGTTGCCACACCGCGCGTTTGGATTACATCCGCCGCCCGAACGATCGCGGGGAGCTTGTGGAAGTTCAAATTGGCCAGCAACCATGATGTCGAAGTCTCATGAGATCTATCAGCAGCGCCGAAATCCGAGTGATTCAGCGCGGGCGGGCACGGCCTCACCACATTCATTATATGAACAACCAGGGACCAAGGCGACACAGGGACAATCCCCTAGCCGCGATTCGCTTTCGATCGTATGGCGTTTCTCATACGATGCGAGCATGAAGTCGATGCAGACCGAACTTCGGGAGTGCTTTGCAGCCGCTTTGGAGGCGGCTTTCGGCGATCGCGTTCGCGGAATGGACCCGCTGATCAAGCAATCGGCCGACCCGAAGTTTGGCGACTATCAGTGCAATATCGCCATGTCGCTCGCCAAGCAGTTGGCGATGAAGCCCCGCGAAGTCGCAGATCGCCTGGTCGAGGGAGTTCAGCAGGTCCTCGCGCGCGGCACCCCGTGGTTTTTCGTCCAAATCGACGGTCCGGGGTTTGTGAACATCCGGCTGCGACGCGAATACCTGGAGGAACTGCTTCAGGCAATCCCGATGGAACCAGCCGACGACCGGCTCGGGCTGACGCCGGTTTCCGGGACCGAACAGCAGACGGTTGTCGTCGACTATTCGTCGCCCAATGTCGCCAAGGAAATGCACGTCGGCCATCTTCGAAGCACGATCATCGGCGACACGATTTGCCGCGTTCTGGCGTTCCAAGGCCACGAAGTCGTCCGACAGAACCACCTGGGCGACTGGGGCACCCAGTTCGGCATGATCATCCTGGGGATGTGGCACATCTACGCCGGCCGGCGGCGTGGCGAACCCGATGATTGGCTCGTGCGGCAGACGCGCGAACTGAACGCGGCCGCCAGCGACAAGGCCAAGCTCGACCTCCTGGCATCCATGTTTGCCCTCCAGGAGGAGGGGTTGAGGGACGACCCAAACGGCACGGCGTTCGAGCAGTTCCTCCGCGATTTTGTTCCGACGCTGGAGTTGCTTCAGTCGGCGTACCGTTTCGTGAACGCTGTCGAGAGCGCGGCCGAAAAGACCGGCTTCGACCGGACCGCCGACGGGAAGAAAATCCCCATGGCGGCCGTTTCGAACCATGTCGTTCGAATGCTGCAGGAAGGCGGCGAGCGGAACCGGCAGGAGCGCGCCGCGTGGCGGCTCTCGGTTCGATCGAGTCTGTCGGCAACGAACGAGATCTACCACCGCCTCGGCGTCCTGTTGGTTGACGCGGACATTCGCGGCGAGAGCTTCTATCACGAATTACTCGCGGGTGTGGTCGAGGAGCTCAAGCTCGCGCTCGCGACGCCGAGCGGCGAGGGCGACGTTCGGGCCGTCTGTCGCATCGATCAGGGCGCGGTCTGTGTCTTTCACCAGCGGGCCGACGGAACGCCGATGTTCAAGGGGCCGCAGGGCGATCCGCTGCCGATGATCATTCAGAAGTCGGATGGCGCGTTTCTCTATGCGACGACCGACTTGGCGGCGGCGATCTTCCGCATCTCGCACGCGAAGCGCAACCCCGCCCGATTGCTCAGCAGGTCGCTTTCAGACGCGCTCGCTGCAAAGGGCGGCGGCCTCGGGGCGGATCGAATTGCATATGTCGTCGGCGGTCCGCAAAAGCTGCATCTTCAGATGTTTTTTACGACGGTGGACGCCCTGGGTTGGAAGAATCGGACCGGACGAGCGGCCGTCTCCATGGAACACGTGGCATTCGGCTCCGTGCTGGGAGATGATCGACGGCCGCTCAAGACGCGCTCGGGCGAAAACGTTCGGCTCAAGGACCTCCTCGATGAAGCCGAACGTCGGGCACGGGCGCTCATCGACGAAAACGACTCAAAGCGCAACGAGCTGGGCCTCGACCCGCTGTCGGACGCGGAGAAGAAAGATATCGCCCATGCAGTCGGAATCGGGGCCGTCAAGTACGCCGATCTCTCGCAAAATCGCAATACAGATTACGTATTCAGTTGGGAGAAAATGCTTGCGCTGCAGGGCAACACAGCGCCGTACCTGATGTATGCCTACGCGCGCATCCGCAGCATCCATCGCAAGGCATCCGCAGCGCTCAACGTGCCCGTCGCAAGCGGGGCGATCAGTTTGACCGACCCCGCGGAAATCGCTCTGGCCAAGCGCATCCTCCAGTTCCCGGAAACGCTCGCCATCGTCGCCGACGGTCTCCTGCCAAACGTGCTCTGCGAGTATCTCTACGAACTCGCATCCGCGTTCATGCGGTTCTACGAGAACTGTCCGGTACTTCAGGCGCCCGATGATCGCACACGGGCTTCGCGCGTCCGACTGTGCGATCTGACCGCGCGGACGCTGCGCATCGGCCTTGAGTTGCTCGGCATTCGAGCACTCGAAAGAATGTAGGACACGGATTCCGGGAATTAGTCTTCCGCGGCCGGCATGGTCGCCGCGGACTCAACCATCGGAAGTTGTGGAAACTCCGCTTCGGCCGACGTCGCACCGAGCTCCGGCAATCGACGACCGCTGGGCATCACACGTGATTCCCAGGAGCGCACGGCGCGGTTGTAGGCTTCGGTCGCCTGCTCCAGGTTCTTGCCGACGCCGCCGAGGTGTCCCGCAAAGGTGCCGATCCGCTCGAAGAGCTCACGGGCGGCGTCCGCGATTCGTTGAGCGTTCTCGGCCATGGCCTGCTGCTGCCACGTGTACGCCACAGTTCGCAGGAGTGCAATCAGAGTCGTTGGGGTCGCCAGTACAACTCCGATTTGCATCGCATCTTCGATCAACGCGCGGTCCTGCTCCAGCGCCGCCGCAAAAAACGACTCGCCCGGAAGGAACAGCACGACGAACTCCGGCGTCATGTCGAACTGCCCCCAGTACTTCTTGTTGGACAGCGCTTGCATGTGGACCCGCACGGAAGATGCGTGGCGTCGCAGATGGGCCTGGCGGGCATCCTCATCGGCGGCCTCGATCGCGCTCATGTAGTCTGCGAGCGGGGTCTTCGCATCGACAACGACACTTCGGTTGCCGGGGAGAGTTACGACCAGGTCCGGCCGCAGCCGCCCGGCGTCGGTTTTGACGGAAACCTGAGGAGCAAAATCGCAGTGTTGTGACAGCCCGGCGACCTCGACGACTCGCTGCAGCGTGATTTCGCCCCACCGACCACGGACCTGCGGTGCTCGGAGTGCCGTGACGAGCTTGGATGTCTGCTGATTCAATTGCTGGCTGGCATCGCCGATGTTCTTGATCTGGGCCTTCATACCCTCGTAGGCCCCGACTCGCGTCTTCTCGAGCTCCTTCAACTGTGCTTCGTACTTGTCGAGAGCTTCCTTGAGCGGCTTGACCTTGTCCTCGGTCTGTTTTGCGAAGTACTCGGTATTGTTCTTGATCGCTTCCGCCGAGAGCGATGCAAACGCATCCTTGAGCGCCTTCTCGGCGTTGACCAGAAGAAGCTTCAACTCCTCGGACTTCTGCAGCGACGACTCAAGGCGCGTGTGGGCCTCCACGCGCGCCTGCTGCTCGGCTGCGAGACCCTGCCGAAGCGCACCCGACTCGGCCAGCTGCGCATCCAGTTGACGGCGCACTTCGGCCTGCGCGGCGACTGCCGCTCGGGTCTTTCCCGACGCCCACAGCCAGGCGACCAGCCCGCCGACGAGCGAACCCAAAACCAGGAGCCCTGCTTCAAGCATTCCGTCCCCTCGACCTTGCTCGAGCTATCGCAGCCGATAGACCATCTCGCCCTTCTTCATCAGTGTCGCGATGTCGCGGATGTCGTCGAGCGCCTTGCTCAGACGTTCGGTCATGAGCACGAGCGATTCATACAACCGGTTGTCGTTCAGGAACAGCCCCGCGGTGCCCTTGCCTTCATTCATCAATCGAAAAGTCTTCTGCGCTTCGCCGAGCAAACGATCAGCCGAGTCGGCCACCGTCACGAGTTTGCGTCCCGACGAGTCGACATTTGTGCGGACCGTATCCAGTGTCTCGTCGAACCGCGTCATGGTGCCGCGTGCTTGTCCGACGATTGTCTTGAGGTCCTCGCTGCTCTGTCGAAGATTTGCCAGCGCTGCGGCCATGTTGGTCTGGTTCTCCGGATTGCCAATGACGGCGTTGAGACTCTTGAGCGACGCGTCAAGCCGCTGAACCGCCGTAAACAGGTTGGCCGAGAGCTTCTGCGTGTCTACGTCATTCATGCTGCGAACTTCAAGAATGCGGTGCAAATCGTTCGCCACGGGCGTCAGACCGTCTGCGAGCTGCCCGAGCTGGCGCGTGGCCGTTTCAAGCGTGTCCTGCATCTCCGGCGGAAGAAGCTGATCGAGCATCGGGACCAGCTTGCCGATGATTTCGGCCGTACCGTTACGAGGGAGTTCCGGCGCGCCCACCAGCTTTTCGTCGACCATGAGTTGAAGCGCCGGCCGGCCGAAACCCATGAGGGATGTCAGTACCTGCGCACGAGTGCCCTGAGGCAGGCCGTATCGCTTGTCGATCGCGACTTTCACCACGAGCCCGGATGCAGGGCGCTCCGGGTCGCGAAACTCGATCGCCTTCGTCTGACCGACGCGCTTGCCGTTGAGCGTCACGGCCGTGCCTTCACGAAGCGCGACGGTGGCGCCCTGTGGAAAGATGACATTCACGGAATACGGTCGTGACGTGATAAATGTCAGCACGTCCCCGAACAGCATAACGAGCAGCCCCATGACAACCAGCCCGCCGATTGCAAACAATCCGACGATCAGGTTCTGCCGACGATCATTCATGACGAGTCCCTCGGTGCGCGACCTCGCGCGTTGTGCACGCTACTCATCCAGGGCTGCCAGATCTTCCGGCGACGCCCGTCCATCGACGAAGCGGCGGGTCCGCGCGTCGTCGGTTGTCTTGAAGAACTCCGGTGATCCATCCGCGATGATCCGTCCGCGGTCGAGCATTACGATTCGATCCGCCACCTTGAACGCACTCGTCATGTCGTGGGTCACGACGATACTGGTGACGCCCAGTTCGCGCTGCAACTTGCGGATGAGCTCATTGATCACGTCGGAGCGCACCGGATCGAGGCCGGTCGTCGGCTCATCGTAGAGGACGACCTCCGGGTCGAGGGCGATGGCCCGCGCCAGGGCCACGCGCTTTTTCTGCCCGCCCGAGAGCTGCGCCGGCCGCTTGGATTGCAGGCCATCCAGTCCGACCATCTTGAGCTTGTCGGCCACGATTCGCTCAATATCGGAGTCGCTCTTGCCGGTGTGTTCGTGCAGCGGAAATCCGACGTTTTCTCCGACCGTCAGCGAATCGAACAGTGCCCCCATCTGGAACAGGAAACCGAACCGTCGGCGATACTCGACCAGGTCAGATTCGCGGAGCTGATCGATCCGCTTGCCATGAAAGTAGACCTCGCCGCTGTCCGGGCGAAGCAACGCGACGATGTGCTTTAGAAGCACGCTTTTGCCCGTGCCTGATTCGCCGATGATGACGGTCGTCTTGCCCTTCTCAAGCGACAGACTGACGCCCGACAGAACCGTCAATGATCCGAATCGTTTGTGGAGACTGCGAAGCTCGATGAAACCATCGCCGCCGACGACAGCCGGGGCGGCCGGTTGCGACTTGCGATCGGTCATGGCGGAGCGCCCTGTACTCACTATAGCAACGGGCGAAAGCCCCATATCCATACACCGAGCGCCTGAATCAACACGGCCAGGAAGAAGTCCAATACAAGTATACAGACGAAACTGGCCACGAACGCTTCGGTGCAGGCCCGGCCGACGCCTTCCGCGCCCGCCCGGCAGTGAAACCCCTTGTAACAACTGATAAGCGCAATAGCGCCCCCGAAGGCAAAGCTCTTGACGATGCCGCTGCCGACGTCAAAACTCTCGACTGCATCGCGGGTGTACTCCCAGTATGGCCCGCTATCGACTCCGGACAGCCCGACCGACACGAACCAGCCGCCCAGCGAGCCCATCAGGTCACAATAGAGCGTAAGCACCGGCGTCAGGAGGAAGCACGCCAGGAACCGCGGCACCACCAGGTAGCGGATGGGATCGGTCCCCATGCTCCTCAAGGCGTCGATCTGCTCGGTGACGTTCATCGTGCCCAGTTCGGCCGTGAGCGCTCCGCCGATCCGCCCGGCAATCATGACACCGGCCAGCACCGGTCCCAATTCGCGGACGACCGACAGATTGACCACGCTTCCCATCTGTTCTTCGAGACCGACAGCCCGAAACTGCTCGATGGCCTGGACCGCGAGGACCATGCCGACGAAGCTCCCGGTGATGAGAATAACGGGTAACGAGCGGACGCCGACGTCCATGCACTCGGGCAGGACGAGGAGCCAAGTCCGCCGGGATGCAAAGGTCCGCGCAAGCCAGCCGCAGGTCTGGGCGGTAAATCGCCAGAAGTTGCCGAAGCTTGCGATGGCCGCGAGCGTTCGATCGCCGGTACGGATCAGGAATTCGGCAGGGTGAGCAGGCAAGGCATCCTTCCTTGGGCCTTATACCTGAATGGGTTATAGCCGTCGCAGCCGGGAGCCGTCAATTCCGTGCGATCAGCCCGCGGTTGAGGTGCCGCCGATTGGACGCGGACGCTTCTCGTTCGCGATCTCGAAGTGATCGCCGCCGACGCGGCGGATCAGCCCCATCAGCTGAAGCGACGTGAGGGCCGTTGCGACGCGGGCCGGCGAAAGAGAGGCCGCCTCCGCCAGCGCGTCGATCGACATCGGCTCGCCCTCAAACGCAGCCATGATCGACTTCTGGGTAGGATCGAGTGCGACCGCCGTCTGCGGAGGCGGACATTTCTCCTCGGTCGAATCCGACTGCATCAGCGAGCGGCCGGTTTCACCCAGTTCGCTCAGGATGTCGCCAATGTGAGTCGCCAGCTTGGCCTCACCGCGCTGGATCAGGCGATTGCAGCCGTCGGCTTGCGGCGTATCGACCCGGCCGGGCACGGCGAATACCTCACGGTTGTAGTCCGAGGCAAGGCCGGCCGTAATCATTGCGCCGCTGCGAAATGTCGCTTCGACGATGAGCGTGCCGAGCGACAACCCCGCGATAATTCGATTGCGCCGCGGGAAGTTCTTTTCGTCGGGCGGTGTGTCCATGGCCAACTCACTCAATAACGCGCCGTTGGCGGCAACACGGTCGGCCAGGTCCCGCGCGTCCGGGGGGTAGAGGTGGCTAAGACCACAGCCCAGTACGGCCAGCGTGCGGCCGTTCGCGGACAAAGCGCCGCGGTGCGCGGCAGTGTCGATGCCGCGGGCGAGTCCCGAGACGACCGTCAGGCCGGCTCGGACGGCCAGCGCCGCGAAACGCTCGGCCTGCTCCGCACCGTATCGAGTGCATTGCCGAGCGCCCACGATTGCCAGCGCCACGGCATCGGCGGATTCGAGTGTTCCCCGGACGTAGAGGCACGGCGGTGGGTCGGCAATCGTGCGGAGCGCCGGCGGATAGTCGGGATCGAGCAGACAGACAATTCGTACAGCGCGGCTGCCGGCGCGTTCGACTTCGGCGTCAATCTCGGTCACGTCTCGCGAGCGCACAATTTTCGTCGCGGTCGCCTCACCAATGCCGTCAACCTTCGCCAGCGCCGTCGTCGAAGCGCTCAGCGCCGCGTCGATGGACCCAAAGTATTTCAGGATGCGAACGAATCGAATGGGACCGACGCCGTCGGCCAGATGCAGACGCAAACACTTGCGGGCGGCCTCGGACGCGGTCTGCGATGTCGCCATTCGCCGTTTCTCCCCATCGACCGCTATCCGCGCAGCTTCTTCACTTCGGCCGTCAGCAACGGGACAAACTGGAACAGGTCCGCAACGACGCCGATGTCGGCGAGCTTGAGCATCGGCGCTTCAGGATCGGTGTTGATCGCCACGATCCGCCGGCTGCCGCGCATACCTGCGAGGTGCTGAATCGCGCCGCTGATGCCGCAGGCAATGTAAAGGTTGGGTGTGACGGTCTTGCCCGTCAGGCCGACCTGTCGGCTGTGCGGCTGGTAGCCCGCGTCGCAGGCCGCGCGGCTCGCGCCGACGGCGCCGCCCACTGCATGGGCCAGGTCGTAAATGATCTTGAAATTCTCGGCCGACTTCAGACTGCGGCCGCCGGAAACAACGATGCTCGCCTCGGTGACATCTTTTTCTTCGCCACCCGTCCGCGCAATTTCGCGCGTCTGCTGGCGATCGTCCGACGGATCGTGGGCCACGTTCACGGCCACGCGCTCGGCCTTCTTGCCGGCGTCGGGCGGTGGGGCCAGGAACGCGTTCGGCCGCACCGATACAACCTGCAATCGGTCGGCCCGGAAGTGCACTTTGTTGAACGCCTTCCCGTTGTAGATCGGCCGCCGAACGAGCAGCGCGCTCTTGTCGTCGAGATCGACCTCAACGCAATCGGTCGCCAGCCCGGCGTTCAGACGAACGGCGACGCGCGGCGCCAAATCGCGCCCCATGACCGTCGCCGGAAGCAACACGATCTGCGGATCGGCCTTCTGAATCAGTGCGGCCAGCGCGCGGGTGTAGACCAGCGCGTTGTACTTGGCGAATCGTGCATCGTCCGCGATGAAGACGAACGTCGCGCCCGCCTGCTCAAGCGCCGTCGCGAGGTCACCGGGCGCGTGGCCGATCAGCCCGGCTGTGACTTGCCCGCCCGTCTTGGCGGCCAGCTTCGCCGCCGCGGCGAGGCACTGCAGGGAGGTCGGCTGAAGGTGTCCGTCGCGCTGCTCAGCGAAGACGAAGATGTTCTTGGTCATGGTTCAGTTCCACGTTTGCGGGCTGCCTGTCAATCGAAACCGGGAAGAATATCAGACCGCAAACCGGCCTTCCAGCACCCCGCGGGCGTTACGTGAGCATCCCCGCCATGCAAGCCGTCAACCAGCAGGCGATGGCGCCGCCCAGCATCGCGCGGAGGCCCAGCCGGGCAAGGTCATGCCGACGATCCGGAGCCATGCCGCCGATGCCAGCGAGCTGGATGGCAATCGAGCTGAAATTGGCGAATCCGCAGAGTGCGTAGACCGCCAACTGGGTGGAGCGAGGCGAGAGCGTGTGCTTGCCGATCATGTCGGCCAGCGAGAGGTAGGCGATGAACTCATTGGCAGCCATGGCTTGGCCAAGCAGACTTCCGAATGGGCGACACTCGGAATTAGGCAAGCCGATGAGCCACGCGATTGGCGAAAACAGCAGCCCGAGGATCGAATTGAGGTTGAGATGCTCGATTCCGATCGCGCGACAAGCAGCGGCAACTGGTCCGAAACTACCCGCGTATCCGAGCACGATGTCGAGCACGCGAATGATGGCGATGAACGCGATCAGCATCGCCGCGACGTTGATGGCGAGTTGCACGCCTTCCAATGCCCCGGTCGCTGCGGCGTCGATCAGGTTGCGGCCGGTGTGTTCAACCTTGAGACGAACGGTGCCGGCTGTCTCAGGTATTCCGACCTCGGGGACAATGATCTTTGCGACGACCAAGCCGGTGATGGTGGAGAGCAGCGAGGCAGTCAGCAGGTGCCGAATCATCTCCACGCTCGCGAACGCATTCTCGCGGCCAAGCATCTGGCCATACACGGCGATCAGACTGCCGGCGATCGTCGAAAAGCCACAGACCATGACGGCGTTCAATTCGGAGTTCGTCATGGTGGGGATGTAAGGGCGCACGAACAGCGGGGCCTCGGTCTGCCCGAGGAAGACGTTGGCGGCGGCGGAGAGACTCTCGGCGCCGCTGGTGCGCATCAAGCGAAGCATGACCCAGGCCATGCCGGCAACGATCCTCTGCAAAAGTCCAAAGTGATAGCCGACGGCCGACAGTGACGAGAATACAATGATTGTCGGCAACGCACGTGCGGCAAAGACGAACCCCCATCGGTCCTGCGAGAAATCGACGAGATTACCGAAGACGAAACGGGCGCCTTCCTGCGACGCGTCGACCACAATTGAGACGGCACTGCCGATCCGGTTGAAGGTCGCTTCACCGACGTGCGTCTTGAGTACCAATACACCGCAGACGAGCTGCAGCGCCGACCCGACGAGCACCGTGCGCCACGGGAATCGGCGCCGATCGACCGACAACAACCACGCGACGCCGAGCAGGACAACGTAGCCGAGCAGGGCGCGGAGTTGCGGCATTTCAGGCGCTCTCCGGCGGCGCGCCCGGAAGCGGCTCGAAGCAGTCGGCGCAACGCGGTTCGTAAGACTCGGCCCCGCCGACCAGGAGGTTTGACGTCACGGCGACCAGTCGTTGCGAATAATGCGCCGGTTTGCCGCAGCGGCGGCATGGCGCGGTTCGAACGATGACGTTGTCGGCCATCGCGGCCAGCGTCGGCATGGGTTCAAACGGCCCGCCCCATGCATTGAACTCCAGGCCGGCGATGAGCACGGTCTTGCCGGCCGCCACCATTCGCCGAACGGCATCGACCAGCGGGCGACCGAAGAAATGCCCCTCGTCGATCGCGACGACGTCCGCGTCGACTGCCGTCCGCTCGATGTCCGCAGGGTCTTTGGCCCGCAGGGCGTTGAAGCGATCCTGCTTGTGCGTCACCAGGTGTGTCGCGTCATAGCGGTCATCGATCACGTGCTTGAAGGCAGCCACGCGCCGCCCGCGGGCCTGCTCCTGGCGCAGCCGGGTTATCAAACGTTCGGTCTTGCCGCTGAACATGCAGCCATAAACGATTTCAAGCCGGCCGCGCTGGGGAGCATCTGGTGAGATGTATTGTGCCTCCGAGTCGGTGGCGGATTGTCCGGCCTGCGACCGGGAACGCAAGCGCGGCTAGTACAGCGGATTGATCACCAGCCCCGTTGCCAGCTTCGGATAGAAATAGGTCGTCTTCTGCGGCATCAGCTCGCCGGCGGTGCAGACGTCGCGGAGTTCGGTCATCGTGCACGGTTGCATCAGGAACGCGACGCCGCGGTGTTGTCTTGCCTCGGCGACGGTGTCCGCGAGTTTGCGGATGTAGTGGATGGTCGGCGCGCGACCGGCCGGAAGCTTCGGCACGATGATTTCATCGAGAACGTAGCGATGAAGGATGGCGTAAGACAATTTTCGCCATGCCGAGGCGCGACCCGGCTCCAGCCGTTTCAGGAAATCGGCTTCCTTCGGGCGAATCACTGCGAGCTTGCCGCTGACGCCGTCCAATACCCCCATCGCCTGTGGGCCGGATTTGGGAAGACTCTTCAATAGTTCGGCCGCGTCGCCCACGAACGGGGTCCACTCGAACGAGTCCGCCAGGGCAGCGTGGAGCCGGCCAAACAGTTCGGGCACGTCGAGTAGAACGCGGTCGGTCGGCTGAATGATCGCGCCGGGGTCTTCCATTGAGCCCAGGGCGCAGAGAACGAAATTGACTGGGTCGTCGGGTGCGATGCTGCGGGCGGCGGAGAGCTCCTTGCGGTAGTTGAGTGCAGTGCCGTACCGATGATGGCCGTCGGCGATGAAGATGGCCTTGTCCTTCATCAGTCCGCGGGCCTTCTCGATCGTTGCGGCGTCACTCAAGACCCACAGGCGACTCTCAACCCCATCGAGGCGGGCTACGACGTCCGGATCGCGGCTTGCCGCTGCGTCCAGTACGCCCGCCACCGCGTTTGCCGGATCGGTGTAGAGCCCGAAGATCGGCGAGAGATTGCAGCGGGTCGCGCGCGTCAGCTTCAGGCGGTCTTCCTTCGGGCCGCCGAAGGTCTGCTCGTGGGGAAAGACCTGGCCGGCGCCGAATTCTTCGAGGCGCAGCCGGGCAAAGAACATCTTTCGCACATAGTCGCGGCTTTCGACGCGGAAGTGCTGGTGATAGACATAGATCGCGGGTCGAGCATCCTGCACCAGAGTTCCGTCGCGACGCCAGGCCTCCAGCGCGGCGGCGGCGGCAGCGTATTCGGCGTCCGGCCCGGCCTCCTTGGGAGGGGTGTGGGGCAGATCAATGGCGACGATGTTGTGATGGCTTTGCTTGAGCAGTGCCGCCTTTTCCGGCGCGTCGAGAATATCGTACGGCGGGGCGACGAGATTGGACTGGTCTTTCTGCGGGTAGCGGATCGCACGAAACGCTGAAATGTCGGCCATGGTTCAATCCTTGTTCGAGCGGATGGCGTCACTCTACCGGCCGGCCGGACGGGCGGGCAAGCCGCCGTGTGAGCGGACGAATCGCCAGAAGCTGCGAAAGTGGTGGTAGCCGTGGCGGCTGAAGGGCAGCCGGCTGTGGCGGTGGTAGGCATGAACGCACTCGATGCCCGGGTGATAGACCACACGGCGGCCGCGGTGCCAGGTGCGGAAACACAAGTCGACGTCTTCAAAATAGAGGAAGTAGCCGGCGTCGAAGATCTCACCGGTCGGGTAGTCGGCGCGGCGGAGGAACATCGCGCCGCCGAGACCCCAGTCGACATCGACCGGGCCGGTCGGGTTCAGGTCGTCGTAGAGATACTCCCGCCAGAAGCGGGGGCGGAGGCCGACGGCGCGGAGCGGGGAGCGGGCGAACCAGGCGGCGCGCCAGGTGTAGAACCGGCGCACCGAGGGCTGTATGCGGCCGTCGGGATACCGAAGGCGGGGGAGCAGGACACCGACCTTTCGATTGGCGTCGAGGTATTCGCGGGCGCGGGCCAGCGCGCCGGCGGTCAGGCGCAGGTCGGGGTTGGCAATCAAGAGAGTTTCGCCGCCTGAAGCACGGGCGGCGGCATTGATCCCGGCAGCGAAGCCGCGGTTTTCCTGATCGACGATGCGCGACCAACCGTGCGCGCCGGCCGGCAGGTCGATCGGCAGTGAAGGCGAGTGGTTGACGACGACGAGCTCGACCGACTCGCCGCCGCGATGCTCGACAATCGAGGCAGCCAGGGCGGCGACGTCGTCGGGCGTGCGGTAGTTGACAGTCAGGATGCTGATCATGGCTTGTCCGGCAAGCGAAGGAGCTTGCGCAGGCGCGGGCGAACGAGCAAGGCCCACCCGTTGCGCGACATGCGTTCGCGGATGCGGCGAGGAGAGACGCGGGCGAGGCGCTTGTCGGCGGCGCGGAGGGCGCGGATGCGGCCCAGCGAGCGGAGGGCGGCCCACTTGCCGGCGACAAAGGCGCGGGCGCGGCGATGGAGGACCTCTGCGCCGAACTGCAACAGCAGGAAGAGCAGGTGGGAGGGCAGGTAGCGGAGACGGAGGCCGGTGGAGAGATGGCCCCACCAGACGATCTCGGCGTTGCGCGCGGAGTGGAAGTGCATGGCCCAGCTTTCGGGCTTGTAGGAGGAGTTGAGGTGGTGGTAGCAGATCGACTCGCGAGCGAGGACGCAGCGGTAGCCGGCCCACTGGAGGCGAAAGCCAAGCTCGACGTCTTCGTAGTAGCTGACGAACGACTCGTCGAGGAGGCCGGCCTGGTCGAGGGCGGCGCGGCGATAGAAGGCCGAGGCAGCGCAGCAGGAGAAGACGTCGTCGGGAACCTCGTCGCGGTCGTCGGCCCAGTCGCGGGGGCGGCCGTGGAGGCGTTTGACGGCGCCGCCGGCGGTTGTGTAGAGGTCGCCGGCCGAGTCGATGAGATGGGGCGGGTCCGCAAGAAGGATGAGGGACTGGACGGCGCCGATGGTCGGGTCGTCGAAGCGGGCGACGGCGCGGGCGAACCAGTCGGGGTCGAGGTGCGTGTCGTTATTGAGCAGGACGACGACGGGCGTCGCTGCGGCGCGGAGGCCGGCGTTGCAGGAGCCGGCGAAGCCGAGGTTGCGCTCGTTCGCGAAGAGCTGCGCGTCGGGGCGATGCTGTCGGAGCCAGGCGACGCTGTCATCGGTGGAGCGGTCGTCGACGACCGTGACGACGAAGTCGCGGCGGGACTGGGCGTCGAGCGACGCAAAAAGGCGCGGAAAAAAGGCGCGGCCGTTGAAGTTGGGGATGATGATGGTGGCGGCCGCCTCCGGCATGCGAACAGAGGGGAACGGAGCGGGGGGAAAATGTCAAAACGGGCAAGGGTGCTCGGGGCGTAGGGCGCTACGGGTTGAAGTCGAAGGGGATGGGGCGGCCGGCTTTTCGGTTGGCTTCGTCTTCGGCGTCTTCGAGGGCGGGGTCG
>CAZONT010000069.1:0-6818 GCA_964581285.1 uncultured Planctomycetaceae bacterium
CCGAACGGCCGCGGCCGCGATCGCCCGCCATGCCGCCGATGCCGCCCGGCGAACGATGCTTGCGCTCCGTGCCGTGCGAGCCAGGCTGTCCGCCGAAATGGTGCCGCTTCATGACGCCTTGGAACCCGAAACCGCGCGTCGTGCCGATCACATCGACATAGCCGATCCCGCGCTTCTCGAACTCCTCCACCGTCACCACGTCGCCCTGCTTCACATCCGTCGCCTTCGCCAGCCGGATCTCACGCACGAATCGCTTCGGCGTCGTGCCGGCCTTCCGCGCGTGTCCGATCGCCGGAAACTTCGACCGGCTGGGCTTCACGTCGTCGAATCCGAGTTGCACCGCGTCGTACTGGTCATGTTCCTGGGTGCGAACCTGCAGCACGGTGCACGGACCGGCCTGCACCAGCGTCACCGACACGGATGCGCCTGCCGGGTCGAAGACCCGCGTCATCCCGATCTTTTTTCCCAGCATTGCTGCGATCATAAAGAAACCGCTACCCTGCCCGTTCATCGACGAGCGTTTCAACTCGTGGCCCGCGCGATCCTGCTCACGCGGCAATTTGTCGTTAAGTAAGGACGGCGAACGCAGGCGATCCGGCGAGACCGCGCTAAAGATCGCTACGCCTTGATTTTGACGAACACACCCGCCGGAACCACAAGCCGGTTCAGGGCTTCCACCGTTCGCGCCGTCGGCTCGAAAATGTCGATCAGCCGCTTGTGCGTACGAATCTCAAACTGCTCTCGTGACTTCTTATCAATGTGCGGCGAACGCAGCACCGTATAGCGCTCGATCCGCGTCGGGAGCGGCACGGGCCCCTGCACGCGCGCGTTCGTCCGCTTCGCGTGGTCGACGATCTCGCGCGCCGACGCATCCAGCGAGCGGTAGTCGTAAGCCTCCATCCGGATTCGAATCCGATTGTCCTTCACTGGCGCTCCCGTCTCTGCGAATCGTTTGTCTCGGCCGGTTCGCTCAATGAACCGGGTCGTCAACTATAACACGCGTTAGGAGTGTGTCAACAACTTGCCAATACGCGACATAGCGAACGACGTCTGCACCTCTGTCGCGGCGCCTTCGCCGTTCGCCATCGCCCTAACTTGCCTGTTAATAAACAGTTAAGAACAGGAGGACTCGTCGCCTCCAAATGCCGAGCTGATCCCAATCTCACAACCCTCCCGGATTAGCGCAGGTGCAACCCATCGGCCGTCCACCCCCGACCGCTTCCTTGTTCGCACTTCGGTGCCCCTCTATAGTGCGATCGAACGTCGCATGAAAAATCGCGTCTGGCACGGAATCTGCTAGTGTCCGGCCCCAAGTCCGTAATGATTCTCGGCTCCACCGGCTCCATCGGCCGCAGCGCCTTGTCCGTCGCCGAGAATCTTCCCAATCAGATCAAGATTGTCGCACTATCCGCGCACTCCCAGTGGCAGCGGCTCGCCGAGCAGGCCCTCCGCTTCCACCCCACGGCCGTTGCAATCGTCGACGAGCGCGCCGCCGGACCGCTTCGCGACCGCCTCAGTCTCGACGATTACCGACCCGCCGTCCTCTCAGGACCCGACGCGCTCGATCGCCTCGTCCGCGAAGTCTCCGCCGAGTTTCTTCTCGCCTCCGTCGTCGGCGCCGCCGGACTCCCCTCGACGCTCCGCGCCGTTGAGCGTGGCATGACCATCGGCCTCGCCAACAAGGAAACCCTCGTCGTCGCCGGCAGTCTCGTCGCCCCCCTGGCCGAACGTCACAACGCCACCATGATCCCCGTCGACAGCGAGCACTCCGCCATCTTCCAGGCCATGCACGCCGGCAAGCATGCCGAAGTCGATAAAATCGTCCTCACCGCGTCGGGTGGCCCCTTCCGCACATGGTCTGCCGAACAAATTCGCAATGCCACCCTCGAAGATGCCCTCAAGCATCCCACCTGGCAGATGGGACCGAAAATCACGATCGACTCGGCCACCATGATGAATAAGGCCCTCGAAATCATCGAAGCCAAGTGGCTCTTCAATATTCCGCCCGAGCGTATCGAAGTCGTCATCCATCCGGAGTCGATCATTCACTCGATGGTCCAGTTCCGCGACGGCTCGATGATGGCCCAGATGGGCGCACCCGACATGCGTACCCCGATCCAGTACGCCATGACCTATCCCGATCGTCTCATGGGATGCGCCGAGCACCTCGACCTCCGGACGATGCAACGCATGCACTTTGAACCGCCCGACCACGAACGCTTCCCGGCCCTTCGCCTCGGCTACGACGTGGCCCGCCGCGGCGGAACCGCCGGCGCAGCCCTCAACGCCGCCAACGAGGTGGCCGTGGACGCCTTCCGCAATAACAAGCTACCATTCCACGAGATCGTCCCGTGCGTCGAGGACGTCCTGACGCGCCATCGATTCGTCGATAATCCCACCCTCGAGCAGTTAATGGGAGTGGATGAGTGGGCGCGGGCTGCCGTCGCCGATAGATACCGGTAGGTCAGACACCAGAACGGACTCGACTCCAGGAAGGCAGAATGCTCCACCACACCGATCGGCTCAACACCCTGCTCCTCGGCCAGCTTCAGGTTCCCGAGTGGGTCAGTGGCGCAGGAAACCTCCTGCTCGTCCTCGCCGGCTTCTCAATCGTGGTCTTCTTCCACGAGCTCGGCCACTTCCTCGCCGCCAAGTGGGCGGGCGTCCGCGTCGAACGCTTCGCCGTCGGATTCGGTCGCGAACTCGTCGGCTTCACGCGCGGCGAAACCCGCTACTCGCTCAACCTCCTTCCGCTCGGCGGCTACGTCAAAATGCTCGGCCAGGAAGACTTCGCCGTCGACAAGGAGGGCGAACTGAAGGTCCGCGACAACCCCGACTCCTTTACCAGCAAGTCCGTCGGCAAGCGCATGGTCATCGTCTCTGCCGGCGTCATCATGAATCTGCTCTTCGCCGCTGTCGCATTCACCGTCGTCACGATGGTCGGCCGCAATTCGATCCCCGCCATCGTTGGTTACGTCGATCCGACATCGGCTGCGATGCGCGCCGGCATCCAGCCCGGCGACAAGATCCTCGCCGTCAACGACAAGCCCATCCGCTCATTTGAGGACCTCTTCAACGCCGTCACCCTCTCCGACCAGAACGAGGAACTCATTCTGACGATCGAGCGCGACGGAAAACTCGTCGATCCCAGTCCGCACGTCCTCCCTGAATACAAATCCGAGGCGGCCATCCGCCAAGTTGGGCTCGCGACCCCCATGACCCGACGCATCATGCTCACGGCCGCGCGGATGTTCGGCTACACCCCCGCCGATGAGCTGCGCCCGAATGACCTGCTTGTCGCCATTGGTACCGGCCGCAGCGCCCGCCCGGTCCGGCACCTCGGCGAAGTCATGCAGGCCCTCACCGAGGCCCGCGGCCTGCCGATAACGCTCACAGTCGATCGGCCCGAAGGTCGGCTCAGCTTCGACGCCCTCACGAGTACGGACCACGACGTCAACGTGAAAGCCACGCCGCTCGCGGTAAAGGCAGCCGCCGTCTGGCGTCTGCTCCCTTCCGACGGTGCCGACCCCGGCTCCTGCTCGCTGCTGGGTCTGGTGCCGCGACTCGTCGTCTACTATCCGGTCGATGCGGCCACCCCCGCCGCCCTCGGCGGCCTGAAGCTCTGGGACATCATCACCAGCATCGGCTCCATCGACGATCCGACCTACGCCGAGTTCCTCGCTGCGGTCGCCTCCCACGATGATCGCGATCTCCATGTTTCCGTCCGCCGTCCGAGCGACGCCAACGGCCAGTACTCCGCTCCGCTTGTCGCACTCCTGACGCAACACCGGGATGCCCTGCTTCGATCCGCCCGGCAGGACCTCGCCGCCGCGAGGAAGCAACTCGCCGACCTCATTACCACCGCCGCGCTCCCGCCGGAATCCTCGATGATGGCAAATCAGATGGCCGCGTCGCTAAAGACTGCCGACGCCTGGCGCGAGTGGCTCCGCCGGATCGATATCCACGAGCTCGTCGTTCGCCCGAAGTCTCCGGCAAGTCTCTTCGGTCCACCTGGTAAGCCGACCCTCGGCGTGCTCGTCATGCCCTGGGAGGAAGATCGCATCGTCATCAGCGACGTGCAGGACGTCCTCCGCGGCCGCACCTCTCCCGCAAAGCTCAGCGGCATCCCGCGCGGCGCCGTCATCACCGCCATCGACGACTCACCCGTCTCCGGCTGGGCCGAGCTCACGGAAGCATTCCGCGTCCGCGCCGGCAAGTCGGTCCAGCTTCATTACGACGCCGCCGGCAAGTCCGGCGTCGCCTTGTTCAAGGTCCCCCAGTCCATCTCCACCATTCTCGAACTGCCGCCCGATGCCACGGTCACGGAAATCGCCGGCGCGACCAGCGCCGAAATTCCCGGGCCCAAGGGACCACGTCTCACGACTCTCCCTGACTGGCAGGTCATCGAAGCGATCCTGAAAAAGCACGTCGGCGAGACGGTCTCAGTGAAATTTGCTACTCGCGACAGCAAGCCGACCGACGGCCGCATGGCCGTGACGGAAGACAACACCGATCCGTGGCTGCAGCGCGTCGTCTTCGCTCCGTCATTCCAGTGCTATCCCCTCCGCGAAATGGTCCGCGAGACCAACCCATTCAAGGCCCTCGTCCTCGGCACCAAGCGCGCCTACGCCGCAACGATGCAGACCTACCTCACGATCAAGCACCTCATCTTCACCCGCGAGGTCGGCGTCCAGAACATCTCCGGCCCCGTCGGCATCATCCGCCGCGGCTCCCAGATCGCCGAAGGCAGTCTGACCGACCTGCTCATGTTCCTCGGCCTCATTTCCGCGAATCTGGCCGTCATCAACTTCCTCCCCATGCCGATCGTCGACGGCGGCCTCTTTATCTTCCTGCTGCTGGAAAAGATTCGCGGCGAGCCGGTCAGCATCAAGACCCAGGTCGTCACCCAGCTCATTGGGATCGCCCTGATCGTCTCGATATTCCTCTTCGTCACCTTCCAGGACATTGCCAACTGGAACCGCTGATCCTTCGATGATGGAAAACGTCCCCGAGTCCCTGAGCCGCCTCACCAACGAACTCGAAAAGCTCCCCGGCATCGGCCCGCGCTCCGCCGAACGGATCGCCTTTCACATCCTGAAATCCGACAAGGAAGAAGCCCTGCGCCTCGCCGACGCAGTTCGCGACGTGAAGGAAAGCGTCCATCACTGCCGCGTCTGCTACAACCTGACCGAAGCCGACCCCTGCACCATCTGCTCAGATCCGCGCCGCGATCAATCCCAGATCGTCGTCGTCGAGCAGCCCAAGGACCTCATTCAGCTGGAAGCCACCGGCATGATCCGCGGCGTCTATCACGTCCTGCTCGGCCACATCGCCCCGCTCGACGGCGTCGAACCCGGCGACCTCACATTGGACGCGCTCGTCGCCCGCGTGAAAAAAGGGGGCGTCAAGGAAGTGATTCTTGCAACCAACCCCACCATGGAGGGCGAAGGCACCGGCCTTCACATCAAGAGCATGCTCGCCTCCCTGCCCGTCAAGGTCTCGCGCCTGGCTCGCGGCCTTCCCAGCGGCTCTCAAATCGAATACGCCAGCAAAGCGATCCTGCGCGACGCAATCGAAGGCCGCACTGCTTTTTGACCGTCGAAGAGCGCTGGCGTCTGGCCCGGCGACACAAGTACAGTTACGTGCATATCTCGATGAAATTGATCACCGGCGCCTCATCGCGTTTGCGATGGAGGAACGACGCACAAGTCGCCGCTTCCACCCGAGCACCAATAGCGTCGCCGGCCCGCTGACGGCCATTCCCATCCCGCACACCCCGCCGCAGCCGCCGCACCCTCGTGGTTCAATCCGATTCGGATTCTCCGGACACGCATCCGCGCAGTCCGGTGTCCCATCGCCATCGCTGTCCACGTCGGCCATTCCGCACCCGCAGGCGCCGGGCGACGTCTTGTTCGGGTCATCCGGGCATTCGTCGCCATCAGTGCCCATCGAAAAAACGTATGCCGCGCCCGATTCGGACGCACTGTTGTCGGCCTGGTTGCCGTTCACGCCCGTGGCGCTGCTCCGCTCATGGATCGCCCCGACCACCACCGTCCCGCCCGACGCCGCAACCGCCCAGCCAAACTCGTCGCCCACTCCCGTGTTCGTTGCCTTGAGGTAAGTCTGTTGAGTCCAGTTGGTGCCCTCGCGTACGAAAACATACGCCGCGCCGGAACTCGGCGTTCCCGAGTCGGCTTGGTTCCCGTTCACGCCCGTGGCGCTGCTGTTCTCGAGCCGCGCTCCGACCACGGCCATGCTGCCCGAAACGGCCACCGATTGGCCGAACACGTCGCCCGCTTCGGCGTTCGACGCCTTGAGGTATGCCTCTTGGCCCCAGTGCGTGCCGCTGCGGACAAAGACGTAAGCCGCGCCGGAATCTCGCGCGCTGTTGTCTGCATCGAGGCCGTTCACCCCAGTGGCACTGCTGTCTTCATACCGCGCTCCGACTACCACCGTGTCGCCCGACACGACCACCGGCCAGCCAAACAGGTCGTCCGTTCCGGTGTTCGACGCTTTAACGTAGGCCTGCTGGCTCCAACTCGTGCCGCTTCGCACGAAGATATACGCTGCGCCAGAATTGCCGGCACTGTTGTCGGCTTGGTTGCCGTTCACCCCCGTGGCGTTGGAGTCCTCTAGATGCGCCCCGACTACGACCGTGTGGCCCGATACCGCCACCGATCGTCCGAACTCGTCATCCACTCCGCTGTTCGACGCCTTGAGGTAGGCCTGCTGACTCCACGTCGTCCCGCTACGGACGAAGACATAAGCCGCGCCGGAATCGGGGGCGCTATTGTCACCCTGGTCGCCATTCGTTTCTG
>CAZONT010000069.1:6918-19997 GCA_964581285.1 uncultured Planctomycetaceae bacterium
TAAGCCGCGCCGGAATCGGGGGCGCTATTGTCACCCTGGTCGCCATTCGTTTCTGTCGCACGGCTGTCCTCGCCCGGCGCGCCAACCACCGCCGTATCGCCCGAGATCGCGACCGACGAGCCGAATCGATCGTCGGCCCCGGTATTCGACGCCTTGACGTAGGCCTGTTGGCTCCACGTTCCGCCGCTGCGAACAAAGACGTACGCTGCGCCGGAAGCAATCGCGCTGTTGTTGAACGGGTTGCCGTTAACGCCCGTCGCATTGCTGTCCTCGAGGTTGGCGCCGACAACCACCGTGTCGCCCGAGACGGCCACCGACCAGCCGAACTGGTCTAGCGCCCCGGTATTCGACGCCTTGAGATAGGCCTGCTGGCTCCAGACGCCGTCGCTGCGGACAAAGACATACGCCGCGCCGGAGTAGCCGGTGCCGTTGTTGCTCTGGTCCCCGTTGACGCCGGTAGCGCTGCTTCGCTCGTACGGCGCCCCAATCACCACCGTATTGCCCGACACGGCCACCGCGTCTCCAAATGCGTCGCCCGCTTCGGTATTCGACGCCTTGAGGTAGGCCTGCTGAGCGATGGGGTCGATCGTCAGGGGGTAGCACGCTGCGCCGTCGTCCACCGTCAAACGCAACGCCGCACCCGCCACCTCAAACCAAGCCGGCATCGGAGTTCCGTTGGCGTCGAAAACCGTAAGGCCTCGATAGTGCACGACCGCCGCGCCGGCGTCGTCGACAAAGCTCACGCTGCGACCATCTTCGCCCACCCGGGGACGCAAGTTCCCGCGCACCGCCAGCGTGAATTGAAGGCCAAGCCCCCGCTCCCCGCCGGAAGCATCGCCCGGCCGCCGCTGCAATGAATACCCGTGCTCTAGACCGCGGCCATCGTTGATGTACCACTCGGTCAGCGCGTCATCCCATCGATAGCGAACGCGCGCTCCCTCGACGTCTGCACAGTCCGGCGCAGTTACCGCATACTCGACGCCCGTCCGGCCATAACTCAGCAGCTCCAATCCCCACGACCACCCACCCCCGTCTGGCATCGTGTCGAAGCCGCGCCCGTCGAATCGCGTCCGCCACTGCTGCCCCGGATTCCGCGCCTGGTACTCGCCGCCCACGGCGAATGCGGCATGTCGACCCGCTTCGTGCGCCGCTCGGATCCCGAGCCAGTCCGATGTCGACAACTCCCTTGGCGCGCGATCCTGCCCCGCGGCCAGTCCATGGCTGCCGAACAGCAAAATGCCCAGCAAGACCTGAAAAGCAAAACCCATTCGCGTCATCGTCCCATCACCCTCTCTATCGCGCTGACCTGGACCGAAGTCTCATGCCCTTCGTCGCCGCTTCCACCCGAGGACCAGTAGCGTCGCCGGGCCGCTCACCGCCATCCCCATGCCACACGCTCCGCCGCACCCGCCGCATCCGCGCGGCTCTAGTCGGTTTGGATTCTCAGGACAGGCATCGAGGCAGTCGGGCGTTCCGTCCCCATCCGTGTCGATCTCCGCCGTCCCGCACCCGCACTCACCCGCAGCGACCTTCGACGAATCGCCCGGGCATCCGTCAACACAGTCCGGTGTACCATCCCCGTCCGAATCGGTCTCGGCAACCCCGCAACCGCAGACCCCCGCCGACGTCTTGCCCGAATCGTTCGGACATCCATCGCGGCAGTTCGCAGTCCCGTCCCCATCACTGTCTCCATCCGCGATACCGCATCCGCACGCACCCGGCGACGTCTTGCCCGCATCGTTCGGACATCCATCGAGCGAGTCGCGAATCCCGTCGTTATCCGTGTCCACCACGAATACGTAGGCCGCACCGGAGGTTGATGCGCCGTTGTCGCTCGGATCGCCGTTCACCCCCGAAGCGACACTGTCCTCGCCTTGCGCCCCAACGACCACCGTGTCTCCTGACAGCCCAACCGCCGTCCCGAATAAGTCGCCCTCCTCCGTATTCGACGCCTTCAGATATGCCTGCTGGCTCCACGTCGACCCGCTTCGGACGAAGACATACGCCGCGCCGGAGAATGACGCACTGTTGTCGAACCGATCGCCGTTTACGCCCGTAGCGCTGCTGTCCTCGCCACCAGCCCCAATGGCCACCGTGTCGCCCGACACGGCCACCGAGCGACCGAACTCGTCGAACGAATCTGTGTTGGACGCCTTGAGGTATGCCTGTTGACTCCACGTCATCCCGCTGCGGACGAACACATACGCCGCACCGGCGGCATACGCGGAGTTGCTCGATTGGTTCCCGTTCACGCCCGTCGCGCTGCTGTCCTCCTCGACTGCCCCCACGATCACTGTGTTGCCCGACACAGCCACCGACCAGCCGAATTGATCGTCGAACTCCGTGTTTGACGCCTTGAGGTAAGCCTGCTGAGTCCAGGTCGACCCGCTGCGGACAAAGACATACGCCGCGCCCGAATCCGCAGCGGTATTGTCGCTCTGGTTTCCGTTCACCCCCGTGGCGTCGCTGGATTCTCCAATTGCCCCCACGATCACCTTGTCTCCCGACACCGCCACCGATCCGCCGAATTCGTCGCTCGCACCCGTGTTCGACGCTTTGAGATACGCCTGCTGGCTCCACGTCGAACCGCTTCGGACGAAGACATACGCCGCGCCGCTGGACGACGCATTGTTGTCGGCCTGATCACCGTTCACGCCGGTAGTGCTGCTGGCCTCTCGATACGCCCCAACGACCACCGTGTCGCCCGACACTGCCACCGAGCGACCGAACCAGTCGTTCGCCCCCGTATTCGAAGCCTTGAGATACGCCTGCTGGCTCCAAGTCGACCCGTTGCGCACGAAGACATACGCAGCGCCGCTAAATGCCGCACTGTTGTCGAGCTGATCGCCGTTCACGCCCGTGGCCATGCTGTCCTCGCGGGTTGCCCCCACGACCACGGTGTCACCCGACAACGCCACCGACCAGCCGAACGCGTCGCCCGCTTCCGTATTTGACGCCTTCAGATACGCCTGCTGGCTCCAGGTCGACCCGCTGCGAACAAAGACATACGCCGCGCCGGATCCCCCAGCGCTGTTGTTATTCTGGTCACCGTTGACGCCCGTGGCGTTGCTATCCTCTGAGACTGCCGCCACGACCACTGTGTCGCCCGACACCGCCACGTCCCAGCCGAATTGGTCAGCCGCCCCCGTGTTCGACGCCTTGAGATACGACTGTTGCGCGATCGGATCGATCGTCAGCGGGTACCGCGCCCCCGCTTCATCCACCATCACGTGGAGAATCCGGCCGGACGCCTCAAACCATGCCCGCTGCTCCCGGCCGTCCGCATCGATCACCTTCAGCCCGCCATACGTCACCGCGGCCGCCCCGCGCCCATCAACAAACTCGACACTCCGTCCGTCGCCGCCGATCCGCGGACGCAGCTCGCCCCGCACCGCCAATCGTACTTCCAATGGCCCAGCGCAGCCCTCCGGCCGCACATCAATCGTGTACCCATGCTCCACGCCGCGCCGGTCATTCACGTACCATTCCGTGAGCGTCTCATCCCACGCGTACGACACCCGCCCACCCACGACCTCCACGCACGCCGCGCGACCCACCGCTCGCTCCGACCCCGCGCGCCCGTAGCTGACCAGTTCGAGTCCCCATCTCCATCCGCCTCCGTCGGGCGTCGTCTCAAATCCTCGTCCGTCGAACCGCGTCCGCCACGCCTGACCCGGGTTTCTTGCCTCGTACCCGTCACCCGCCGAAACCGCCGTGTGTCGACCCGCCTCATACGCCGACCGAATGCTCGACCAGTCCGTAGCCGACAATCCCGTCCGAACACGGTCTTGACCGGCAACCACCCCGCCCGGCCCAACGATCGCCAGGATCGCCGCCACAATCCGATTTCGTGCGCTCATCTCGGCATCCTCCTTGCGCGTCTGATCACAACGCTTCGCGCGCTCGTCGACGCCGCTTGCCTAGCCCGAGCATCAACCCCACCAGGGGCGTGCTCACAGCCATCCCCACTCCGCACGCGCCGCCACACCCCCCACAACCCGATGGCTCGATCAGGTTCGGGTTTTCCGGACACGCATCCACGCAGTCCGGAGTCCCATCGCCGTCGCTGTCGACATCCGCCGTCCCGCACCCACACGCGCCTACGGCGATCTTCGTCGCGTCGCCCGCGCATCCGTCGACGCAATCCGCAGTCCCGTCCCCATCGGAATCGAAGTCCGCTGCGCCGCACCCGCACGACCCGGGCGACGTCTTGCTCGCATCATTCGGGCATCCGTCGTTACAATTCGCCGTCCCGTCGCCGTCGCTATCCGCATCCGCTGATCCGCAACCGCACACACCGGCCGCCGTCTTGTTCGGATCGCTCGGACACCCGTCGAACGCGTTATTCACTCCATCCCCATCCGCGTCCGGACCGATCGTGACAAAAACCCCCTGCGTGCCGTCGGTAAACTCTGCCCTGAATGCAATTTGGGACGCATCGTTCAGAAAGCTGCTGCCGCCGCTCTCTCCGGCCGGAAACCGCTGCACACTGAGCGCCGAAACAGTGCGGATGTCACCCGGGGCGACGGCAATCTGTTCGCCCTCTCGGATGACGATTTGCAGCAATCCGCCCGGACCCTCAATCCAGATGCTCTCGTCGTTCGATTCGCTGACACTTGAACCGCTGAGATACGCAAAGAAAGCGACACGCCCCGCACCGTTGAATGCCGTCGTGTCGTTGAACCCGCCGAACGTCACACCCGCCGGCACGCCCGGGGCGGGATTGCCTGTACGAGCGATCAGCGTTAGGACGCCGGGCCCCTCCGACCAGATGCCTCGGCTGTTCCCTGAGATCACCCCCGAACCCGTCAGCGCGCTATGGAAAGCAACTTGCCCAGCGCCGTTAATTCGTGGAGTACTGAGGATGGAAAAGCTCACCCCTGCCGGCGTTCCCGGCGCCGGCGCGCCCGTACGAGCGATCAGCGTCAATATGCCGGGACCATCGGACCAAACGCCCTTGCGGTTGGAACTGTCAACGCCGGTGCCGCTCAGGCTCCCCGCAAAAACGATCCGTCCCGTGTTGTTCAGACTGGGACCGTCAAGACGTTCAAAGCTCACGCCCGCCGGCGTGCCCGGAGCCGGACTCCCCTTTCGAGCGACTAACGTAAGCACGCCCGAAACGTCCGACCACAAGCCTTCGTCGTTCGAACTGTCGAGTCCCGTACCGGCTAACAAAGAGAAGAACGCCGTCCGCCCGGCACCATTGACGGTGTTGCAAAACATGACGCTGTAGAAGATCGCCCCCGCCGTGATGCCGGGGGCCGGGTCACCTCGGCGGGCGACCAACGTCAGTCCGTTTGGTCCTCCTGACCAGATGCCGAAACCGTTAAGAGAGTTTACGCCGGTGCCGGTCAGTTCCGACCCAAACGCCACTGTCCCCCCGCTTCCCAATACGACGTAGTCGTTCAAAGTTCCGAAATTCACCCCCGCCGCCATACCGGGAGCTGGGCTGCCCTCGCGGGCGACCAGCGCCAGGACTCCCGGACCCTCTGACCAGATCCCGCGATCGTTTGTGCTGTCAACGCCGGGACCGGATACGGAGCTGGTGAACGCCATTCGCCCCGCGGAGTTGAGTTTCGGAGAATTGAATGTACTGAACACCACACCCCCGGCAGTACCGGGTGCGTGGTTGCCCTTTCGGGCTACGAGCTTGAGCGATCCGCCGCCCTCCGACCAAATCCCGCTGTCGTTGGCCCCGCTCACCGCAGCACCGGTCAGCGTCGCCCAAATCGCCACCCGGCCCGCGGCATCAATCGCGGGCCCCTCGAATTGATCAAACGTCGCGAAGCTCACCCCCGCGCTCGTCCCCGGCGGCTGCTGACCCGACAGCGCCACGGTCCGAAACGGCACCGCCGCCATTACGGACGACGGCATACTCACCAGGAAACCAAGCGCGCACGACGCCCGCGTTCTTGTGTTCATGGACCGACTCCGCAAACAGGCCCAGAAACGCCGCTTGCGCCGGACGCGAGCGTTACGAGTGCCGTCGCGCCTGGCATCGACTGGAACTGGCGGCATTTACCTGTAGGTAGTGGTCAGTGCGCGCGATTTGGACGCATGGAACTCAGAAAATCGCAGGATTTCAGAGTCGCCGCCCACTTCGCCCCGCCCAAAAGGCGAGCCCCAACGTCACAACCCCGTGTCAGGCCAATGGTTGCGGCAATTTGCACGATTTGAGCGCGCCGACCCACGCGCGATGAAGCGAGAATGGAATCCACTGCTGCTGCCGCCGCGCTCCGCGCAAGCCCAATCCCCCGCCCCCGAATCCGCGCCCTACTTCTGCTCCGGCTCCATCATGTCCTCCTCATCCGCAGGCCACGCCTGTTCCTCGGGACTGATCAGGACGTCCGCCACAATCATGGACCGCGACGACCCGCCCTCGGCCGGAACTGGGAGGTACCCCACCACCCGGTTCGCGGGTGCCAGTTGCCCGAAAATCGCCTTCGATTCCTCGGCCGGCTCCTTCAACAGCGTGAGGTACGCTTCCCCCGCCTCCGGCTTCATGATCAACAGATCGTGCGTGTGCCCGCCCTGCTGATAGCGTATCGCCAGCGTATCTTCCCGCGACCAGTCGAGTACGTTGTTAAGTCTGACATCGCGATCCTTCGCTACGTCCCATTTCCCCGGCACCTGCCGGTATTCAGCTGACTCTTTCCGCCCCGGAACCTCGAGCGCGACCATTCCCTTCGCCCCCTCGACTTTTCCACGAACCCGCACACCGCGCAGCCCCGTCAGTTTCGCGATGTCGGCATCGCTCAACTGCGGCAGCAATTCGTGAAACGCGCTCTCGACGCGCCCCCACGAGTAGTAATAGCCCGTCTCCGGCGCGACAAAAGTGGGCGCAAGACCCGCCGTCGGCTCCTCGACGGAATACCGCAGGCCCGTCACCGGTCCGCCGTCAAACGTCGCCAGCCGAAGCGAGAATCCCCAGCCCTTATTCCGCGGAGCCGGCCACCCCTCGATCGCCACCTCGAATCGGTTCCACCCCGGTTCCAGCGTCGCAAATGACGCGACCTGATCCACCTGGTTCGAGTCTGCGTAATTACAGATCGATGCATACCGCCCGTGATGTACGCACCGCCCGTTCACCCACACCGCCGCGCGATCATTCTGCCCGATCCACATCTGCACGTGCTGCAACTCCGGCGACCATACCCAGCACACCGCCCGCGCCAGCTTCCAACCGTCGCCGCCGAACACCTTTTGCAGATCGATGAAGTCCGCCGTGCTGTCAATGACTCGGCTCGCGTCCGCCTGGCTCGTCGGTATTGCATCCAGCACATGCGATGCCGGCTCACCCGCCGCGGGAAACGCGTCGCCAACCTTCACCGGCCCGAACACCCGCCAATAGCGCAAGTACGTCTTCAACTCCTCCGGCTCGTCGACCACCGCCTGGCTGGTCGTCAACGGCCTCTTTCGGAACGACGCCGGTGGTTTCACCGTCGGCACAACCTTGACATGCCGGAACATCGCCGGCGTCATGTAGTAGCGCATTGCCGCCCGCAGTCCGAATCCCGCGCTCGGAATGGGCGCCACGCCGCAGCCGACGCTCTCGTCCGTCATCGGCGCGCCCGGCCCGCACTCGCCCACGATCATCGTCCAGTCGAGTTGATGGTAGAAATGCCGAAACAAGCGCTGCCAATCCGCGTCCGCGCCGATATCCGAGAGTGCCGCACCCTTCGGGCCAACGTCTCCGCCGCCCGTCTCGTCGCGCTCCCCCGCCACGTGCGGCCGGATGCTGATCACGCTGTCGAACCAACCCCGCTGCTCGACGATGCCCTCCGCGGGTCCCGTCAGCCACCCGTCATACTTCACGAACTTGCGGTTCTTCTCGTCCGGAATGCTGTAAAACGACGTGTTCAGCCGCAGCGTCCCGCGGCTCGCACCGTACACCAGCTTCTCAACCGCAATCCACTGCTCTTTCAGCCGCTGCACATCCGCGTCGCTGATGACCAGCTCCTCGGTAACGGGCTTGCCGTCCTTCTCAACCTGCACCGTCCGCTTTCGCAGAAAGGTGACCAGCACATTCCACGTCGTCGGATCCCGGACCTCGGTCGCCAGTCCCGCTCGGTCGCAATACTCCGCGACATCGGCAAAGATTCCACCCGTCGAATCCATGACTTCGCTCAGTCGATACGCCGACGATCCGCTCAACCGGTCTTTCTCGACGCACGCCTTGAAGTCCTCCAGTGCCGCCTGGAAAAACCCGCACTGCTGCAGGAACAGCCCCCAGAGATACCGGCTCGCAAACCCCTCCTTGCTTCGATTGACCCGTTCGATCGTTTTCAGCAGTCTCAGTCCGCGCCGCGCAAACATGCCGATCTTCTCGTTCGACGAATTCGCCGTCTCCGAGAACTTCTTCCTCGCATCTTCGCGCTTGCCCGAAAATTGTGCGATCAGCCCCTCGAAATAGGTCCGCACATCCTTGTCGGCTGCTTTCTCGGCGAACAAGCTCAGCGGGCCATCCAGCGTATCGCTCACCACCAGCGGATCCGGCGATCCCACGCAGTACAGGTACACTTCGCCGGGATACATCACCGCGTCGAACCGGATTTCGAGCAGTTTCTCCGCGTACCTCGGATTCTTCTCGACCGTGGCAACGTTGATCACGTACGCGGAGCCGGACTTGCCGACGACCCATTCCGGCAATGCCTTCCCGCCGATCGTCATATTCAGTCGCGCTTGTCCCTCCACCGGCCCCGATGTCGTCGGCTGTGTCGGAACCGGCGTGACATGCGGGTCGGGAACGTACGCCGCTAGGAGTACCACGGGCTCCCGAATGACGCCCGAATAATCTTGCGGCAACCGGAAACTTTGCGTCGTGGCCAGCGGCGAGAGTCGAACGCCCCCACAGGGAAGCCAGGTCAGCTCCGCCCGGCTCGCACCAATCGTCGGTACGGCCGTGCCCAGTACGACCGCAAGGAGAGCTCCTGCCCACCAACCGCTCCGTCGAATTGCCGTCATCGACTCCACTCTCATCATGTAGGACGCCCGCTCCCGTGTCGCATCCGCGGGACATCCTTCCGTGCCGGGCGCTCTTCGCTGGTCGAATTCCGCCTTGCGGCGCTACGCAGCTCCGCGATACATTCCCCTCAAACGAAAGGTCGCTAGTGTCGCATATTCAGACCGACCGCTCAACTTCATTCACCGCTCCGACCCAACTTCCGTCATCGCTGACCCCCACCCAGAAAAAATGGCGGCTGCTCCGTGCCTATCTTTCCGGAAATCCGATCTGGTGTGCCTGGCAGGTTACATATCGGTGCAATTACCGCTGCGGCTTTTGCCACTACTGGCGCGACCCGATGGGCGAGCTCCCCGAGCAGACCCTTGAGCAAATCACCGAAGGCGCACAGAAGCTTGCAAACCTCGGCACCCTCATGATCTCCATTGCCGGCGGCGAGCCCATGCTCCGCCCCGACTTTCCGGACCTCGTTCGCGCCATCGGCCGCTGGCATTTCCCCTTCGTGACGACGCACGGCGGCTTCGTGACCCAGAATCTCGCCGACGAACTATTCGGCGCCGGCCTCTGGGGCGCATCCGTCAGTATCGACTACGCCGATCCGGCAAAGCACAACAAGTCTCGCGGCATCCCCAACGCATTCCAGCAGGCCCTGCACGCCATCGATTGTTTCACCCGCGCCCGCAAGCACCCCTGGCAGCGCGTCAATCTCATGTGCGTCCTGCTCCACGATAATCTCGATCAGGTCGAAGACCTCATCCGCATCGCCGCCGATCACGACGCCTACTTCATGATCCAGCCCTACTCCATCCGCAAGACCGGCTCGAAGCGCTTCCGCTACATCAAGGGCGACGTCTCCGAAAAACTCCTCAACCTCAAAGGCAAGCACCGCAACTTCCTGAGTAACCCCAGCTTCCTCGGCAATTTCGACACGTTCCTCGCCGGCGGCGTCCCCGATTGCAAAGCGGGCCACGCCTTCTTCAACATCGACTCCTGCGGCGACGTCGCCATTTGTGTCGAGGAACGCCACCGCCCCGTCGCCAATCTCTATCGCGAATCCGCCCGCGAAATCGTCAATCGCCTCCACGCCCGCAGCGAAGGCAACACCTGCGTCGACTGCTGGTACAACTGCCGCGGCGAAGTCGAATCCCTCTACAATCCGAAAGGGCTCCTCAAGTCCCTCCCCACCATCCTCCTCGACCACGGCCGCCCAAAACTCAAACGCCAGACTCCGGTTACAATGTCATAAGCGCGTAAGGCCGACGGCCGCCCGCGACTGATTATGCAAACCGCCCGCTTGCCGAACCTGCGAGGTCAGTTCATGGCCGTAAACCGCGTCGAACGGCTGGTCCGCCGTGTCGCGAAAGCCCTCGAAAAAGCTCGCGTTCCCTATGCCGTCATCGGGGGGAATGCCGTCGCCGCGTGGGTGGCTACAGTCGATGAAGACGCCGTCCGCGCTACGAAAGACGTTGATATTCTCGTTCGCCGGGCCGACCTTCCCGCGATCACGGCCGCACTCAAACGCCTGGGCCTGGTTCCCGTCGAAGTCCTCGGCATCATTATGTTCGTGGATCGTAAGCGCCCCAGCCCGAAATCCGGCGTACACTTGGTCTTGGCCGGAGAGCGAGTACGGACGGACCAGCGTCACGCCGCGCCCGATCCGTCAAAGTGCCGCCGGGCCGGAGCCGGATTCCTGATCGTCGATCTCCCGCAACTCCTTGCGATGAAGCTTCAAGCATTTCGGGACTTGGACAGAGTTCATGTCCGCGACCTCATCGGCGTGGGTCTGATCACAGACGCTCTTGCCGCTGCGCTTCCGCCAGATCTGCGCAAACGCTTGCGACAAGTACAGGAATCTTTGGAGTCCTAATACGGCGAGCGCGAGGCTTCGACGCTCACGGCGCACCACCTGTAACCCTTAATTCCATGATCTCCGCCCCCTCCCACTCCCACCGATCATCAATCGCCCACCGCAGCGCCGCCCGATTCGGCCGGTCTGCCTGACACTCGAAGTCATCGTGCATACAATTCCGCGCATGTTCGCCCACTCGCGCCGACGACGATTCATCACTTCCCTCAATCGAACTCTTGAACGGCTTGCGAATGGAAACATCGCTGCGGCGTCCTTCGATTTCGACCACAATTGGTCCGCCGCCGCACCGGAACTCACCGGGCAGATCGTCGCACTCGTCATTGCCAGCGCTGTCCGCACAAGGGCCAGCGCAATCGAATGGCGGTACGTTGACAATGCACTAGGTGTAGTCAAAGGCGGCCAATTCGAGGCTCTGATTGCGCCTCCCGGAGTGATATTCATCGACCTTTGCCGCGACATCGCGCGAGCGTCGCATTTGAGCCCGGCATCTCGCGGCAGTCTGAAACTCCAATGGAACGGCCACACAGCTGTACTGACGGTATCTGACAGCTTCGGCGCCGCGGATGTACTGCGGCTGGAAGGTGTCGACGCAATCAACCCGGCGGCGTTCCCGCCTGCCGATTCCCCAACATTAGCTCCATGATCCCCTTTCCCTCCCATTCCCACCGATCATCAATCGCCCACCGCAGCGCCGCCAGCATCCCCGCATACTCGCACGCACACAGCAGCAGCTCCTGGTTCCCGCACACGCGAACGCTCTGTCCGTAGACGTTCATCGGCGTTGCCATCGCCTCCTCGTACTCGCGCTGAAACCCCGGCTCCTGCCGTGCCGCCGGCTCCAACCGAAACCGCTGCTCCCACCGCAGCCGCCAGAGACCTTTCTGCACGTCCTCGAGTTTCGTCTGCATGTGCACCGGACAATGCATCGCCCGGTCACCCGACAGATTCGAGAAATCCGGCGGATGGTGCGGATCACCAAATCCGAAAACCCAGCAGAGCACGCCGAACTCCCCCCACACCTGCCGCAGCCGCAGCGCCAGTTCCTCGTCGCCATACGCCGCCACAACGTGCCGGTCGATCAGCGTCTCGCGATACCGACGCACAGCCCCGGGCGGCGGAGTCTGGATCGCGTGCTGCTCCGATGGAATCCCCAGCCGCTTCGACCACGCCACCTTCAGCGCCGCCACGTTCGCCTGCACCGCCACGGCCATGGCCGCAATATCGTCGCGGCTCCGCGGGTTCAAACTCTCGAGCACCACCGGCGTTTCCACGCGTCCATTCTAGCCGCTGGTTCGCCGGGCCGGGCCGCCGTATCTTCGGGCCGATGGCCACCAGCGATCTGCCGTTTCTGACCCCCGACATCCCCGGAATCCGCGCATCCATCAAGCGCGACTACACCGACTTCATCGTCGAGGAGATCCCCGCCTACGAGCCCTCCGGCCGCGGCGACCACGTCTACTTCACGATCGAAAAAGCCGGCATCGCCACCATGCACGCCGTCAACGACATCGCCCGCGCGCTCGGCGTCCACCCCCGCGAAATCGGCGTCGCTGGCCTGAAGGACGCCCGCGCCGTCACACGCCAGACCCTCAGCATCGAACACGCCAACCCCGACCGCGTCGCCGCCCTCGACATCCCGCGCATCCGAGTCGTCACCGTCAGCCGCCACACCAACAAGCTCCGCATCGGCCACCTCCGCGGCAACCGCTTCATCATCAAGCTCCGCGACGTGAGCGAAACGGCATTGCCCCAGGTCCGCGCCGTCCTCGAAGTCCTGGCCCGCCGGGGCGTCCCCAACTACTTCGGCCCCCAGCGCTTCGGCTCGCGCGGCGACACCGGCCGGATCGGCGAGGCCCTCATCCGCCGCGACGACGACGCCGTCGTCCGCCTCATGTGCGGCTCGCCGACCGAGCACGACACCGGCGACGTCCTCCAAGCCCGCCGGCTCTTCGAGAAAAGCGACTTTGACGCCGCCGCCCGCAAGTGGCCCTACATGTTCCGCGATTGTTCCATGATCTGCCGCATCATGGCCCAGACTGGCGGCAAGGCCCGCAAGGCAGTCAACGCCCTCAACCGCAACGCCAAGAAATTCTTCATCTCGGCCTACCAGTCGGAACTCTTCAACCGCGTGCTCGCCGAGCGTATCCGCGAGGTCGACCGTCTCATGACCGGCGACCTGGCCTGGAAACACGACAACACCGCCGTCTTCAAAGTCGAAGACGCCGCCGTCGAGCAACCGCGCGCCGA
>CAZONT010000070.1:0-19953 GCA_964581285.1 uncultured Planctomycetaceae bacterium
CTTCCGCATGGGCTACTGCCAGCTCCACTGCACCGCCTGCGGCGAGGTTTGCCCGACTGGCGCAATCCAGCGCATCGGCGTCGAGCGCAAGCTCGGCCTCGGCGAATACGCAGCTGAGGGCCCAATCGTCCTCGGCACCGCCCACTACGACCTCGGCCGCTGCCTCCCCTGGAGCATGAAAAAGCCCTGCGTCGTCTGCGAAGAAGTCTGCCCCACTTCGCCCAAGGCCATCTATTCCGAGCGGATGCAATTCGTCGAGCGCGACGGAAAGAAAGTCGTCCTCTCGGCAACCCCATCAACCGTCACCGTCGGCGAGATGCCGCGCCCCGGCGAGTTCGAACCCGAGCCCGCCATCTTCCGCGCCAACCAGTTCCGCGGCGACGGCACGACCACCTACTGGGTCGAGATCGTCCACAAGTCCGGCGTCCACGAGACCCACGAAGTCCGCCGCAATGACGCCGACACGCTCGAGATCATCGGCGAGTTCAGCCAGCCCCCGCAGCCCGGCGAATTCGCCGTCGTCAAGTACGAGTGGAAAGTCCCCAAGATCGACACCGACTACTGCATCGGCTGCGGCCTCTGCGAACAGGAATGTCCCGTCGTCGGCGACCGCCGCGCGGTCTACGTCACTGCCGAGGGCGAGACCCGCTCGTCCAAAGAACCCAACCGCGAGCGCAATCGCGGCCTCAGTCTCCACAAGTCCGCCGATGCCTCTTCGTCGCGCCGTGGCGCACTCCTGAGTCTCACCGGCCTCATCGCCGGCGGACCCGCCCCTCGCGGCAAGTCCGCCTCCGGCGGCTGCTGCGGTGGCGAGAAGACCGGCGGCTGCGGCTGCTCAACCCAAAAGCCAAAACAACCCGCCGCAACCCCGACCATCGACCTTCGAACATTCCTGAGCTGAATGCGGCCGACCCCTTGAGATTCCGCCTCCCCCACGCGACCATCGCCGCCGCGACATGCTCATCTACGCCCTCACCATTTTCGTCAGCGCCTTCCTGCTCTTCCTCGTCCAGCCGCTCCTCGGCAAGTTCATCCTCCCCTGGTTCGGCGGGACGCCCGGCGTCTGGACCACCGCCATGCTCTTCTTCCAGACCGCCCTCCTCGGCGGCTACCTCTACGCGCACCTCCTCTCGCGCTGGCTGACGCCCCGCAAACAAGGCCTCGTCCACGCCACGCTGCTGCTCCTATCGCTTGCGCTCCTCCCGATCGCCCCAAACGCCAACTGGCAGCCCCGCGGTGACGAGTCCCCCGCCCCGCTCATCATCCGACTCCTCGCCGTCCATGTCGGCATCCCCTACTTGCTCCTCGCCTCCACCAACCCGCTCCTTCAATCCTGGTTCCACCGCCGTTGGTCGCGCGCCATCCCCTATCGCCTCTACTCCCTCTCAAACCTCGCCTCGCTGCTGGCCCTGCTCGCCTTCCCCTTCCTCGTCGAACCCACCTGGACCAGCACGCAGCAATCAACCATCTGGTCGATCGGCTACGCCGGCTTTGTCTGTCTCGCCGCCGCCTGCGCGTTGATCTCCGTTCGCAGCCCATCCGCATCGCAGGATGCCGTACCGGCCGACACTCTCGCCGGCCGGCCCCCGGGCCTCGGCGACTACGCCCTCTGGCTCGCCCTTTCAGGATGCGGTGCGGTCCTTTTCCTCTCCACCACCAACTTCGTCTGCCTCGACATCGCCGTCGTCCCGCTGCTCTGGGTCATCCCCCTCGCGATTTACCTGCTCACCTTCGTCATCGTCTTTGACAATCCGCGCTGGTACAGCCGCAAGCTCACGATCCTCCTGCTCGCGATCCTTTTCGCCGCCCCCCTCCTCCGCCGTTCCCCCACGATCATCGAAACCATCGCTTTCTTCTTCACCCTGCTCTTCGTCACCTGCCTCATGGTTCACGGCGAACTCGCCCGCTCCAAGCCCGCCCCGCGCCACCTCACCGCCTTTTACCTCATGACCGCCGCGGGCGGCGCGCTCGGCGGCGCGTTCGTCGCCCTTCTCTGCCCGCTTATCTTCGTCAAGTGGTCCGAGTGGCCCCTCGCCATGCTGCTCGCCTTCCTCCTCACCCTCACCGCCATGCTCCGCGCCGACGGCTGGACTCTGGCCGGCGCGATCCGCCCGCGCGCCGCGAGATCCTTCATCGCCTTCCTGCTCGTCTCGGCCGTCGCCCTGTCCATCCTCGTCGACCGCCGCGGTCTTCCCACCGCCGTCTCGCGAAACTTCTTCGGAATCGTCAGCGTCATCGATGGCATCGACCCCGACGGCCACCCCCTGCGAAAAATGGTGAGCGGCCGCATCTGCCACGGCCTGCAATACCAGTCCCCCGAGCTGCGACTCCTCCCCACGTCGTACTACGCTCCGCGTACGGGCGCCGGCCTCGTCCTACGCAACCTCGAGCGCCCTGCCGGCCGCAAAATCGCCGTCATCGGCCTGGGCGCCGGCATGCTCACGGTTTACGGCGGCCCGCGCGATCACTTCACCTTCTACGAAATCAACCCCGCCGTCGTCGACATGGCCCGCAACCAGTTCACCTATCTCAATGAATCCCGCGCCCCCGTCGACATCGTCCTCGGCGATGCCCGCCTCGCCCTCCAGCGCGTCCCCGCCGCTTCCTTCGACATCCTCATCGTCGACGCCTTCAGCGGCGACGCCATCCCCGTCCACCTCCTGACCCGCGAGGCCTTCGATCTCTACTTCAAGGTTCTCAAGCCCGACGGCGTCCTGCTCCTCCACATCTCAAACCAGTACCTCAACCTCTTCCCGGTTCTCGCCCGCGCCGCCGAGCACTTCCATCTCGACATTGCACTCATTCACTCCAGCGCCGACCCGCTCACCGGCTCGAACGAGACCGAATACGTCATCCTCACCCGCAACCACGCCCTCCTTGCAGCACCCGAACTCACCGCCGCGACAACCACGCAGCCACTCGACAAGCCCGCCGTCCACCTCTGGACCGACAACCGCAACAACCTCCTCGAAGTATTGCGCTAGCTGTTGAGACCGTTGGCCCCTGCTTCAGGCACGTGACGGCGCAGTTCGCCCGAGAAAACCGGAAGAACCGGCAAACCTTATCAATCTATGCAACGCATCGGATACAAATCCCCGCAAGCCAATCCGCGCCGGCGAGCTAACACGGTTTAGCTGCGCATCGCCCCTGATCCGTCGTGCCGATTATTAAGATTCACGACCTCGGAAAGAATTGGATTGCCAGTTATCGAACCCGTGCGTAATATTGGTGGGACACGGGGCGCACTGTTTTCCAGCCCTCCCGATGAAATCGTGGTTCAGGGAAAGTAGCGAAAATGCGTGTAAGGTCCGATCCGAGTTCCGGTCTTCAACTAATGCGGAAGCACGCTTTCCGCAGGTGCGGCATGATCGCTCGATTCGTACTAGCCGCTGGTTGGCTATGTGTTGCCCAGCTCGCGACGGCCGAGACGCTTCTGCACCGCCAAGCACCGGGGCGGACATTCGGGATTTCATCCGATACGGCGCTTCTCGACGATTTTGGTCGACCAACAAGCGAGCTCGTTGCGGACAAGTTTACGCTTGCCGAGTCGGCGGACGCCTGCCGCGTAAACGCCTGGGCGCTGTATGGCGGCTCGGATCCATTCCTCGATCCGCCACCCCCGGCCACTGAAACGATTCGAGTGAGGGTCTACCAAGACGCGGCTGGCCTTCCGGGAGCGGTGCTCCAGGAAGAACTGTTCCTGAATCCGCCGCGAACATGGACGGGGATGTTCGTGGCGCTGAGCCCGCTTCGGAAGGAGCACTTGTTCGAACTTGCGCTGTCAGACTGCTTTGCAGCAGAGGGCGGAGTCTCGTACTGGCTGGAAGTGGCGCAAGTCGGAGATGTCCAAAGCCGATTTCGCTGGGAAAACTCCAATACGCCCGGCGAGTATGCAGTTCAGTTTCCGATTGGAGACCCTTGGCATATAACAACTGGCAGCGGCCAGATGGCGTACGAACTCTGGACTCCCGAGCCATGCACTGGCGCAATGTTGGCTCTGGGCTTTGGCGTAATGCTACGGCGCGGTAAGCGATAGCACACCTAACTCAATCACGAAATGAAGACCGACGCACTCGGCCGCGTGGAAGGTCCGCGCGCCCGCGAGCGACGATTTGCGAAGGAGGCGCACATGTACACCCGCACGGCTTCGATGGTCCGTCCGCTTGTCCTGATAATCGCACTACTGGCCGGGACAGCCCTGCTGCCCGCCCTGCGCGGACAGGCCGAGTGCAGTTCACCTCCGACCATTCCAAATGTCGTGATCGAGCAGCAGGTGACGACCCGCGCCGACATCATCGCGCCGTCGATCGGCATGGACAATTACGGGCGATTCGCCATCGGCTTTCAAGACCGCTCCGCGACCGCCAACCAGCAACATGACGTCTATTTCCTTCGATTCTGTTCCGACACGAATGCGCTGCCATACGGAGACGAAGCGAACGGCACCGTTCTGACGACGCGGTCCGCCGACTGCGAGCCTGTGATCCCGACCAAGACCCAGAATTCCACGGTTTCCCTGGCGATCGGACCGGCGACGCAGCCGGAAGACTCGCCGCCGATGTACGCGACTTGGCTGAGCGCACCCAACGGCGTTTTCGGAGCGCTGGACGGTCATGGCTACCGCCTGCGCCATCCGGCTACGCAAGGAGCAGAGACAACTTGGACCTTCGATCAGGCCAGCAAGCCGACGCCGTTTGTGTACTCGCTCTGCGGCGTAAACGGCGACATCTTGTTCAATTCGGCCGGTATGAGCAGCGCCGAGACGTTGCGACGGACGAGCGCCTGGACGGCGCTTGCCAAATCCAGCGGGAATACGCCGGGCCTGCTTGCCGAGAAGCCGAGCTTCGAGCAGATTAGGTCTGACGATGCATTCACCTTGAAGTATGCGCCGTGCATCGCGACAAACGCCGAAGGCAAATCAGTCGTTGTTTGGGGAGAACCGGAAAATCTGGCAAACCTAGACTCGGCCACTGACATCTTTATTGCGCAATTTGATGAGGATGGCGATGCCGTGCCGTCCGGCACGCCGGTCGGAGTGCGGGTCAACTCCCCTGCACCGACGGATTTCCCCATCTCGGACGAAAGTCCCGCTGTGTCATTCGTTGGAAATGACATCATCGTCGTTTGGCGCGCGCCGAAAAACGGCATTTGCACTTTCCCCGTCCACATCTACGCCAAAACGCTATCGCTGGGGTGGCGACGAGGTTCCGACCGCGACTCAGCCCATCGAGCAAGGGGACGAATTCCTGGTGGACTCCGATCAATTCGCATCGATCGAACGATTCATCGCTGCACGCCCCACCGTCGCACTGACGACCAGCACCCAGCCGGCGGACGTCGGCAAGTTTTTTGTGGCATGGAACTCTACGCCGAGCGTGACATCGCCGCACGTTGAGATCAGGGGCCGCTACTTCAACGCCGATGGCACTCCGGAAACAGCCGAGTTCCGCGTGAACCAGACGACGCAGCCTACCGAAACCAACGGGACGACGGCGACACGGTATCTGCCACTAAGCGGACAGCACGCGGCCGTCTACGGGCCTGACAAACAGATCGTGTCGAGCTGGTCGGCCGGAGCGAATCAGCCGGGCGGCGTTTTCATGACGTATCTGCCGCCGGAATACGCATCCACGCTTCCGGACGCGTGCAAGCCGGGCGACGTCAACGACGACGGGTTCGTCAACGGCGACGACATCCAGCCGTTCCTGAACTACTTCTCCAACGGCATCCCGACGAACATCTCGGCCGAAGCCCAGGCCCGCATCCGATGCGCGATGGACTGCGACCGCAACGCCGCCGTCGATAGTTGCGACCTGCCTGTCTTCGTTTGGGTTCTGCTGGGCTATCCGATCGACGGTGCCTATGCGAAAGACTGCGACCGCAACTGCGTGCCCGACTACGCCGATATCGCCCGGCTGATGTTCATCATGACGAACTGCACGCCGTCGCCGCTCGAATGCCCGTGCGAGCCGCCCTGCGATGAACGCTGCTGCTACGCCGACCTCGTGCCGACGCCGCCCGCGCCAGTAATTGTGATGCCCGACTGCAACGAAAACGAGATCGACGACGCGACCGACATCGCGAACGAAACGAGCGTAGATTGCAACTCCGACGGCGTGCCGGACGAGTGTCAGCTTGCGTTCTATGACTGCAACACAAACGGCGTACTGGATCAATGCGACGTTGATCCGACCGACCCGGACGGCGATGAGGTCGTGTATGACGACTGCAACTCAAACGGCTGGCCGGATGAGTGCGACATGGCGGCAGAGTACTTCCCGAGCTACGACTGCAACACGAACGGAATCCCCGATGAATGCGATATCGCGGATGAAACCAGCGTCGATTGCAACACGAACGGTGTTCCGGACGAGTGCGACATCGAAGCTGAAACCAGCGAGGACGCCGACACGAACGGCATCCCGGACGAGTGCGAAGAAGAATCCATGATGATGGGCGGTCCCGGCGGTGGAGAGGGCGACGGTCCGCCAAGCTCGCCGTACGACAACCCCACTTGGGAGACCTTTTGGCAGTGGCAGTCCGACAACGCCGCAACACTGGCGGCGATGTCGCCCTGGGACCGCTACAAGGCGACCATCGACAAGCTAGTAGAGCTTGGACTGCCCGCCGCGATCCCGTGGGCGAAAGTGACAGAATCGTCGCCGTAAGCCGACAGCCAAAAACGCAGCCACCGCCGGCGATTCTTGAAAACCGCCCGGCGGTGGCTGCGCGAGTCGAGTCGATTGGAATAGGGGTATCAGATTCGGCTTACGCCGCGAGTCGATAGCGGCGTCGCCGCAAAATCAGCAGACCGCCGCCCGCCAGCAGGACGAGCGTCGCCGGCTCCGGCGCGGCCTGAACAAACGCCACGCCCAGCCCGAGTTCGAACACGTGTCCTGCCGACGGGAAACCTGTTCCGCCCAGCGAGCCGTTGTTCTGCACAACTTGCGTGCTCACTCCGGGCGGAAGGATGTTCTGGTATTTCCACGACGTCACAGCGCCTTCCGTGCTTGAAAACTGATACGGCGACGCCGATCCGTCCACGTACCACTGACCCGGAACCTGCACGTCCACCTTGCCCTGGCCGAACAGGTTGTACGGATTCGTATTCGGCGTCTGGTAGTACCGCCCGTTGCTGTCGATCATGTACGACGTCGCGAAGCTGTTGTTGCCGACCACCAGCGGATACGCCCCCGGCGTCCCCGTAAAGCTCACGTTGCCGATCTCAACCGTGATCGGATTCGGATTGCTCGCATCAAACAGCGAATTCGGGCTCGGCGTGCTCACCTGCGCCAGGCTCACCGGCGTGCTGATGTACCAGTGCGTGATCCGAAAATCCTCGACCGGGCCAAAATCGCTCTGCACCTTCAGCACGATCGGCGTCCCGCCGACCGTCGTCCCGATCTGGACCGCATCCAGCGGATTCGTCTTGATATTCACCGGAAACGGCGCGTTCGGATTATCGACGATGACCGTGCCGCCCTGCGTAATCCGAATGCTGAACGTGCCGCCCGGACCCGCGCCCGTCGGCTCGCCCACCCCCGCCAGCGCAGCCCCGCTCAACGTCGCGACGATCGCAACGCCGATCAGCGCCACGCGATGGTTCAAAGTGCGTCCCATCCCTCTCTCCTCCGACGCGGCCGGGCGGGCTTGACCCGCGTCCCCAATCCCCCCCGCAAAATGGACGGCCGGTCCATGCAGTCGCCTGTCGACTGCGGCGGGTGCTTCCTCGAGCATCCGATGAGAGTTCTCGCCGCTCCGTGGCCCCCCTGAGGCAGTGCAATCTCCGAGCCACCGGCGAGAATCAGCTTCTCTACCCACTCTAGGTCACTCGAACGACCGATTTCCACCGCGGGAACCGCGAAAATCGGGATGACGTAGCGGCTGTAACGACTATTCCAAACGTACCGCCGCGTTTTCGCGCGAACGTCCCCAAACTCTCACAACGGCAGCGCATCGATGCCGATCGGGCGTTCGACCAACCACTTAGCTCATTTAGAGATTCGGTAAGAAAACGAGGCGTCCCGCCACACCGCGCTTCAACGCACCACGGCGTCAGCCGCCTTCTCGGACGCCTTCGCTCGCTCGAGCATGTGCCACATCGCATTGCAAAGTTCAGCCAGCCCCTGCCCCGTCACCGCCGATATCGCCGCGCACTCCGCGCCGATCGCCCGCCTGAACTCCGCCAGCCCGTCCGGCGACGTCGCAAGGTCCAGCTTCGTCGCCACCACCAGCTCCGGCTTCGCCGCCAGCGCCGGCGAGTACTTCTCCAGCTCCCGCCGCACCGTCCGATACGCATCGATCGGCCCGGGCTGTCCCTCCAGCGGGCAGACATCAACCAGGTGAATCAGCACGCGCGTCCGATCGACGTGCCGCAGGAACTGGTCGCCCAGTCCATGCCCCTCGTGCGCCCCCTCGATCAGCCCCGGAATATCCGCCATGACAAACCGCCGAAAACCCGGCAGCTCGACAATCCCCAATTGCGGTTGAAGCGTCGTGAACGGATACGCCGCGATCTTCGGCCGCGCCCGCGACAGACGCGACAGCAGCGTGCTCTTGCCCGCGTTCGGCATCCCGACGACGCCGACATCGGCGATCAGTTTCAACTCCAGCCGCAGCTTCCGCTCTTCGCCCAGCTCGCCCGCCTCATACTCGCGCGGCGTCTGGTGCGTCGGTGTCGCGAACCGTGCGTTGCCGTGGCCCCCTTTGCCGCCCCGCCCGACAATGACCTGCTGCCCCACCTCGACGAGGTCCTTCAGCAGCACGTCGATATGTGCGTCGTAAATCAGCGTGCCGGGCGGAACTCGAACGATCAGATCGTCCGCCGATCGACCGCTGCAGTTCTTGCCCTCCCCCGGCTGGCCGTCTTTCGCAATCCAGTGATGTCGTCCCGAAAACTCGGCGAGCGTGTCGACGTCCTCCGCCGCCACCATGATGACGTGCCCGCCGTGGCCCCCGTCGCCGCCGTCCGGCCCCCCCTTCGGTGCCGCCATCTCCCGGCGAAACGAGACGCAGCCATCGCCGCCGCGTCCGCCGCGAACAAGAATCTCCGCCTGGTCTACAAAGATCATGGCGGAACCTCGTCCGGCTGCGCAACGAGCTTCAGCTCGCCGTCACCGGCTCGATGGAGACCTTTCGTCCCTTGAAGACCACCCGGCCGTCGACCAGCGCAAACAAGGTGTCGTCCCGACCGCGTCCGACGTTGATGCCCGGCTTCAGCGGCGTTCCGCATTGCCGGACCAGGATCGTGCCGATCTTCACAACTTCGCCGCCGTAGCGCTTCAATCCACGGAACTGCGGACTGCTGTCTCGTCCGTTCGTTGTTGAACCGCCGCCCTTTTTATGTGCCATGTCTCACCTCTCGTCGTTATCTCGATTCCCGTTTGCGCCGCCCGCTATCGCATGACCCACGTCGGCCGGCCCAGTGCCGGCGTTGCAACGCGGCGCGTATTCACATCGCCCGGAAGCGTGTACGGCAGTGCCAGCGTCTTCTGCAGCACGAACACGGGCGGATTCTTGCTCTCATCAGCCGCAACCGGCTTCGCATCGCCGGCCGGCTTCTTGTACATCGGGTTCGGCCGCGTGATTCGCTCGCCCGAAAGCCCGCCGACGTAAATCGTAAATCGCGAAGCACGCGGGTCCAGCTCGGGGAACACCGCCACGCTGTCGCGCGAGTTATCCAACCCCTGCCGGATACGGCCGATCACATCGACCGGCGACACCAGCAACGGATACGTTCGCGCGTGTCGCTGTTTGATCGCCTTGTACACCGCCGGGTCGATCCCGGTAATCGCCGGATCGACGAGAAGCTGTGACGCCGCCTGCGGCGCCTTGTCCGCCTGGTCGGCCGGCACTTCGGTATCGATCTCCGCCACGCGCTCGATCGCCGGCAGAAAATCTACATCCTGCCCGGTGTTGTTCGTCACGCGATAGATGAAATACCAGTACGTCCGCTGACGCCCGGATCGGTCCGACGCCGTGATCCGCTGCAATTCCGACGGCTTGAACGTCAGTTCCCACTTCGTCGGCGATGGCGACGGCTCCGGCTCGCCGCGCGTGGCCGCCGCCGCGACCAGCAGGGTCGTCGTCGTCACCAGCATCGCTCGCAGGGCCGTCGTCGTCACAGTCTCGCCTTCTTATCATCGGGCTGACGGACGACTCAGCCCCGAGCCTTGTTAGGATAGCGGAAAGGCCGATTTCGTCAACCTCCCGCCGCTGCGACGCTTGCGTAACTCCATCCCCCCGCGAACCTTATTGCTTCGCCTCCCGCCGGCTCACGCCTTTCGCGGCGGGTCGACCGCCTCCGTATCCAGCCAATTCGGCCCCGCCGCGATATCAACCTTAACCGGTACCGCCAACGGAATCGCCCGCGCCATCGCCGTCCGGATCACCTCCGCCTGACTCCCCACCGCCGCCTTGGGCAACTCAAACACCAATTCGTCGTGCACCTGCAATAGCAGCCGCATGCCGTCCGGATGGCCCCGCAGCTTCGCGTGAATATCGATCATCGCCTTCTTGATCAGATCCGCCGCCGAACCCTGCACCACCGAATTGACCGCAAACCGCTCCGCCGCCGCCCGGGCGGACGGGTTTCGCGAATGAATGTCATCGATGCGCCGCCGCCGGCCCAGGATCGTTTCGACAAATCCGTGCTCCCGCGCGTGGGCGATGCAGTGATCCAGGAACGCCCGAATCCGTGGATACCGCGCGAAGTACCGGTTGATGAACTCCTGCGCCTCGCCGCGTCCCATCCCGGTCTGCCGCGCCAACCCGAACGCCGACTGCCCGTAAATGATCCCGAAGTTCACCGTCTTCGCCCGCGCGCGCTGCTCCTTCGTTACGTCCGCCGGCGCCGCGCCGAAGAGCTGCCCCGCCACGAACGCATGAATATCCTGGTCCTCCTCGAACGCCTGCCGAAGCGTCTCGTCGCCGCAGAAATGCGCGAGCACGCGCAGCTCGATCTGCGAATAGTCCGCCTTCATCAATACCTGGTCCGGCCCGCCCGCCACAAATGCCCGGCGAATCTTCGCCCCCGCCGGCGTCCGAATCGGAATGTTCTGAATGTTCGGATCGCTGCACGACAGCCGCCCGGTCACCGCCACCGTCTGGTGGAAGCTCGGATGGATCCGCCCCGTCCGCCGCGACACCATCTCCGGCAGCGTGTCGACGTACGTCCCCTTCAACTTCGCCAGTTCGCGGTACGCCAGCACCAGCCGCGGCACCGGATGCTTCGTTGTCTCCGCCAGCTCCTCCAGCACCTCCGCATCGGTCGAACGCCCCGTCTTCGTCCGCTTCACCACCGGCAGCTTCAGCTTGTCAAAAAGCACTTCAGCCAGCTGCTTCGTCGAATCGATGTTGAACGGATACCCAACCGCGTCATGAATCTGGTGACTCAGCTCCGCCGACTCGGCCGCCATTTCATTGCTGAGCCGGCCCAGCAGGTTGGTATCCAGCGCAATGCCGTTGTGCTCCATCTCCGCCAGCACGTCCACCAGCGGCATCTCGACTTCATCGAACAGCCGCTTCAGCGGAGACCCCGCCAGCTGCTTCTCCAGCAGCAACCGCAGGCGCAGCGCGATGTCCGCGTCCTCCGACGCGTACTCGCACACGTCGCTCGGCGCGAGCCGGTCGAACGTAATCTGATCCTTCCCCTTCCCGATTAAGTCCGTCGTCGGAATCTTCGTGAACCCGAGAAGCTCCTGCGCCAATCCGTCGATCCCGTGCGAGCGCCGCGACGAATCGAGCACAAAACTCGCGACCATGCTGTCAAAGTCCAGCCCCGCTACCGCGATGCCGGCCGTCCTCAGCACGCCGATGTCGAACTTCGCATTCTGCCCGCACTTGCGAATCTTCCGGTTGGCGAAGATCGGCCCCAGCTTGGCCCGCACCAACTCGGGCGAGAGCGTCCGCCCGAATCCCATCGTCGGGATGTAGTAGCCGCTGCCCGCTTCCATCGCGACGCTGATCCCCACCAGGTCCGCATCGACCGGCATCAGCCCCGTTGTCTCGGTGTCAAACGCAAACATCGGGCATCGCGAGAGTCGGTTCGCGAGCTCGGCCAGCCCCTCCTCGGTATCGACGAGGTGCGCCGTCGTCTTCTTCGCGCCTGCCTCGACCTGCATCGGCAACGAGCCGCCCGCGGATGGCACGCTGTCCGCCGCCGGTGCGGCGGCTCCCGTCCCCGCCGGTAACTGTTCCAGCAGCCGATTGAACCCCAATCGCTGAAAGATCGGCCGGGCGTCGCTCAGCCGGAAACGTTGCACGTCCGATCGTTCAAGCTCGAACGCAAATGGCACGTCGCGCCGCAGCGTGACGAGCTTCCGGGTGACTTCCGCCCGCGGCGCAAACTCCCGAACCCGCTCCTGCAGCTTCGGCGTGAGTTTGTCCACGTTCGCGATCACACCGGCCACGTTCCCATACTTCGACAGCAGTTCCGCCGCCTTCTTCGGCCCGACGCCGTCGATCCCGCGCACGTTGTCCGTGCTGTCGCCCATCAGTGTCTGCGCTTCGATCGCCTTGTCGGGGCCGTAGCCCTTCTCGGCCACCATCGCCGCCGCATCGGTGTACGCATCGCTCAACGGATCGTACATCCGCACTTTGTCCGAAATCAGTTGATCGAGATCCTTGTCTCGGCTGACGATCACGACGTCGACGTCTTCGGTCCGCAGCCGCGAACAAATCGTCGCAATCAGGTCGTCCGCTTCATACCCCGACTCGCGCAGGATCGGCACCTGCATCGCCTGCACGATCTCCACGATCCGATCGATCTGCGGCGACAAATCCTCAGGCGACGGCGGCCGATTCGCCTTGTATTCCTTGTCAATTTCGACGCGGAACACCGTCGCGTCGCTCACGTCCATGACCATCGCCAGGTAATCCGGCTTCTTGTCACGGATCAGGTTCAGCAGCATCTGCGAAAAGACGTACGTCGCCTTCGTTGGCTCGCCGGTCGGCGCGTTGAGCCGCTGAAACGGCGCGTAGTACGCCCGGAAGATTTGCGCATGCCCGTCGATCAACCAGAGCGATTTGCGACCCATGCGAATGAGACGGTATGTCCCAGTCGGGCGCGCCGCAAGTGTGCGTCGAGTATGCCCGGCATGAAATGAACGAGGCCCGTCAGGATCACTGACGGGCCTCGCGGGTTATTCTCGTTTGGCGTTCGGCTTACTTGCTGCGCCGCCGCAGGAGCATCGCCGCGCCCAGGCCCAGCAGGCTCATTGTCGCCGGCTCGGGAACGATCATGCGAATCTGGACGTAGCCGTCCGCGGTCACCGAGCTGAACGCACCCTCGACACCGCCGACGCCGCCGAAGTTGACGATCTGGTTCACGACAGCATCGATCGTAAAGCCACCGCCGCCGGCATATGCGCCGAATACGGTCGGGCTGACGAGATCACCGTCGATGTCAAAACCGGCGCCACCGAGCATCGAACCGCCATCGAATGGGGCCGGATCCGGTGCGAACACGGGCAACACCCCGTCGCCGTTGTCCGAGGCGAGGTCAAAGTGCTGCACCGTCTGGACGGCTGTCGCCGCTGTGATCGGGAAGAACCCCGCGTTAATCAGCGGAACAGTCGCATTCGCCAGTGAGCCGGACGCCCCGAGCGATGCGTCAAACGACGCCGGATTTGCGCCATCGTTGTCGACGATCAAGCTGCCGCCGCTGACGTTCAATCGCATGTTGGCTTCGATCGAGCAGATGTCCGAAGCCGGTCCGGGATACTTCAGGAAATTCAGCGTCTGCGTAAAGTTCGGCGTGTTCGGCCCGAACGGAACGATCTGATCGTAGACCGTGTCGCACGGAGCCGCCGATGCACTGCTGACCGCGCACAGGCCGGCGACAATCCCTGCCAGAAAATACTTGCTCATGATTCCCTCTCTCGCTTTCGACCGTTTTTCCGGTCGCTTGCTTCCCTCGGACGCCGCATGAAAGTGCGGTCGCCCCTCCTACTCATCGCATACTGTACCCGATTTCCGACCCCGCTGTCAAGGAATGCCCACCCTGGTGCACACTATTTGTGCCGCTTTACACAGGGTCCCAAGACACCGTGGCTCAGTCCACAGTTTTCACCGGTTCTTCCGGACCTCCCCAACAAAAGGACCGATCGCTAAAAAAACACCCTCCAACGTAGCGCCCCGCACGCCTGCCGGCGGACTACCCGATGCTAACCCTATTTATTGCATAGTTTTGAAACCAAAAACGCTCCCGCCGCCGCTGGAAGCTATCCATTATTCGTATTTCTCGTTATCTTTACAGTTGCACATATGAATCCGCCGGCCACGCGCTCGCCGCATGGATCCCGGCAGGTTGAGGGAGGGGAGTCTTCAAGTGCAACGGTCTTTCCGTTGGATTCCCCACCTTCGATCAGCGACACTCTTTGTCGCGCTCACGTTTCCCACCGTTCGAATCTCGTCCGCCCAGTGCATCGGCACTTGGAACCAACCCGTCATCGGTGGCCCGGCCGCTCGAACGCTGCACAAGGTCGCCTACGATGCGGATCGTGGTCGCGCGGTGCTGTTCGGTGGTTCCGCCGGAGGCGTTTTCCAGGGCGACACCTGGGAGTTCGACGGCAACGCATGGCAGCTCCGCGCGAACAGCGGCCCGTCTCCACGCTTCGCTCACGCAATGTGCTACGACCCGGTGCGCCATCGCGTCGTCCTCTTCGGCGGCTTTGACGTTGGCTGGCGCCGCGACACGTGGGAGTGGGATGGCAACGTCTGGACCTTTCGCTCGAACGCCGGCCCGAGCCCCCGCATGTTCAGCGTCATGACGTTCGACCCAAGCCGCCAGCGCACGTTGCTCTTCGGCGGTTACGCCAGCGGAAACCTCAACGGTGAAACCTGGGAGTGGGACGGCGTCACCTGGTCCCAGCTTTCCGTCACCGGCCCTTCTCCCCGTTACAACCAGGCCATGGCCAGCGACACGTTCCGCAGCCGGGTTGTGCTCTTCGGCGGCGTCATCGGCAGCAATGCCGTCGGCGCAGACACCTGGGAGTGGAACGGAACTTCATGGACTTCCGTCTGCACCGCCGGACCGGCGGGTCGTTATGGTCCCGGCGTCGCCTTCGATCCCGTTCGCGCCACCACCATCATCTACGGCGGTTATTCGAATGCCTACCTCGGCGACATGTGGGAATGGGCTGGCGCCGGCTGGATCCCGTTCACCGGCCCGACGCCCGGTCCGCGCCGACTTGCTGGCATGTGCTACATGCAGAACACGTCGCGCACGTTGATCTTCGGCGGTGAAAATGCCGGCGGAAATCTCGGCGACTCGTGGACCTATCTGGCCGCCACGCCGCCGATGATCGCGGCGCAGCCCGCCAGTCCGCCCGTCTCGCTCGGTGCGCCGGTCAGCTTCTCCGTCACCCCGTCCGGCCTCGGCCCATTCACCTACCAGTGGCGGCGCAACGGCGCAAACCTGTCGAACGGCGGCCCCTTCAATGGAGTCCTCACGCCCTCGCTGACGATTTCTCCGGTTGGATTCGCGGAAATCGCCGCCTACGACTGCATCGTCACGAACCCATGCGGCTCGACTCGCAGCAATCCGACGGCCCCCGCGCTTTCAAATTGTGGGATCATCGGCGGCATCGACGGCGTTACACCGTCGGCTTCTTCACCTTAGCCCACGAATCTTTCAACGACACCGTCCGGTTGAACACCAGCGCCCCCGGCTTCGAGTCCGCGTCCACGCAGAAATACCCGTGCCGCTCGAACTGGCATCTCTCCCCGGCCGTCACCCCCGCCAGGCTCGGCTCCAGCCGGCACGCCGTGAGCACCTCGAGCGACTTCGGATTCATGAACTCCTTGTAGTCGCGCTCCGCGGGTACCTCGCTCAAATCGGGGATCGCGAACAGGTGGTCGTACAGCCGCACCTCGGCCGGAACCGAATGCTCCGCCGAAACCCAGTGAATCGTCGCCTTCACTTTCCGGCCATCAGGCGAATCGCCCCCGCGCGTCGCCGAATCGTACGTGCAGCGAAGCTCAACGATCTCGCCGCTCTTCGGATCCTTTGCGACACCGACGCATGTGACGAAGTACGCCCACCGCAGCCGAACCTCGCGCCCGGGTGCAAGCCGGAAAAACCCCTTCGGCGGATTCTCTTCAAAATCCTCGCGTTCGATGTAGAGCACCTTTGAAAACGGCACCTGCCGCTTTCCCATGCCCTCGTCTTCGGGATTATTCACTGCCTCCAGCTGTTCCGTCTGTCCCTCCGGATAGTTCTCGATCACCACCCGTAGCGGCCGCAGCACCGCCATCCGCCGCGGCGCGCGCTTGTTGAGGTCGTTTCGGATCGCATTCTCCAGCCGCACGATCTCGATCAGACTGTTGAACTTCGCGACTCCGATATCCGCGCAAAACTCCCGAATCGACTCCGGCGTGTACCCCCGCCGCCGCAACCCCGACAATGTCGGCATCCGCGGATCGTCCCACCCGCGCACGTACCCGCCCTTCACCAGCTCCAGCAGCCGCCGCTTGCTCATCACCGTGTGCGTCAGCTCCAGCCGCGCGAATTCGATCTGCTGCGGGTGCTGAATCCTCTTCCCCCACGGCCCGCTCCCGTCCTCCGTCCGCCCCTCGTTGATCGCATCGAGAAACCAGTCATACAATGGCCGGTGATTCTCGAACTCCAGCGTACACACCGAGTGCGTAATCCCCTCGATCGCGTCCTCGATCCCGTGCGCCCAGTCGTACATCGGGTAGATGCACCACTTCTCGCCCGTGCGATGGTGCGAGGCGAACACCACGCGATACATCACCGGATCGCGCAGGTTCAGATTCGGATGGGCCATGTCGATCTTGGCCCGCACCGTCTTCCCGCCGTCGCGAAACTCTCCCTTGCGCATCCGCTCAAGAAGGTCCAGGTTCTCCGCCACCGGCCGATCGCGATTCGGGCTGTTCCGCCCCGGCTTCGACAGCGGCCCGCGATACTCGCTCACCTGCTCCGCCGTCAGATCGCAGACAAACGCCTTGCCCTTCTTGATCAACTCGACCGCGTAGTCATACATCTGCTGAAAATAGTCCGACCCGAAGCACAGCCGGTCCTCCCACTCCGCGCCGAGCCACCGCACATCCTCGGTAATGGAGTCGACGTACTCCTGCTCCTCCTTCAGCGGGTTCGTGTCGTCGAAGCGCAGGTTGAACTTGCCGCCGTACTGCTTCGCCAGCCCGTAATTCAGGCAGATCGACTTCGCGTGCCCGATGTGCAAATACCCGTTCGGCTCCGGCGGAAACCGCGTATGCACGCGCCCCGCCCACTTGCCCGAGCGGAGGTCTTCCTCAACGATGTCTTGGATGAAATGCTTGGCCGGTGCGGCCTCTTCCGTGCCCATTCGTATTCCTTTCCGAATGGGCAGAGATTATCCGCAGCCGTCGCGTTCGCAAAGCCGCCGACGCGTTAAAGCCCGAGTAGCAGTGCCACGAATCCCGGCAAGTCGGTGACCGTCGCGGCCTCGTCTCCGTTAAAGTCGCCGTTGTCGATTCGACACGTCGGCTGCGCCGCATGATACGCCGCGCCGTTCGTCAGCGCCGCCGCGAACAGCCCGATGTCCAGCCCGTTCACCGCCCCGTCGCAATTCATGTCGCCCGTGTGCTTCGCCGGAAGCTGTCGAATCTGAATCCCGTTGAACGCCGACCCGAGCCCCGGGTCCTGCCCCGGCACGATCCCCGAATGCACCCGCAGCAACCCCGGAAACGATGTCCCCACGTGTGCGATATGCCGCGAATACGTGACGCCCTCAATATGCTGCCCCGGCCACGCCCCGCCCACGATGAAATGCGGATACCCCGTCTGCTCGTTCGTGCTGGTGTAGCTGACGATCCCCGGCGCCGCCGGCATCATCGCATAGATCACCACCTCATAGTCGCCGTCCTGCAGGTCGTAGAAGAACAGGCACGTCTCGAGATTCGTCGTGTACGTGACGAGGCAGTGATCCATCAGCGTCTGATCGTCGCCCGTCGTCCCCGGGTCGTCCGTGCTCCGCAGCTCCGTCCCGCCATACTGCCACACCCGGACATTCGTCACCGACCCGTCAAGCTTCTTCAGGTTGAACGTCGTCGAATTGTGAGGCGCCGGCAGCGCGTTCCAATACCCCGCCAGTCCCGCCGCCCCGTAAGAACTCGACGGCTGCTGCTCGACCGGCCCCACCGCAACGTTAATCGACTGCCCAAACGTGACGACGCTGCTGCAGAGAATCGCGAATGTCGGAAGTGTAAGCGAAGTCATGTCGTTCCCTTCCAATTCAGGAAACCGCCGCTCGCTCCGCAGATTCTACCGCGCCGCCCCGTGCCCCAGAAACAAATGAATCCCCGCCGCCGCCACTTTGCCGTCCTGAACGGCGTTGACAACTTCTTCCCCCGCCCCCTCCCGGCAATCCCCGCCCGCAAATAGTCGCGGCACCGACGTCGCCCCGCTCGCCGGGTTCACGGCGATCCGGCTCTTCGCCGTGATCTTCAAGTTCGGCAGCGCACCCATGATGTCCAGCAACGGCTCCTGTCCCAGCGCACGAACCACCATGTCCGCCGGCAAGTCAAACTCCGCGCCGCGAATCGGCTTCAACGCCGCTCGCCGCCCCTTCCCCATCATGCTCATCCGCGCAAACCGCACGCCACTCACTCGGCCCGCCTTGCCAAGGATTCGCGTCGGCGCAGCCAGCCATTCGAATCGCACGCCTTCCGCCGCCGCCCCTTCCTGCTCGTGCTGAAACGCCGACATCGACGACGGATCGCGCCGATACACGATCACGACCGACTCCGCGCCCAGCCGCTTGCACGACCGCGCCACGTCGATCGCCGTATTCCCGCCGCCAATCACCACCACGCGCCGGCCGATCTCCAGCTTGGCCAGCGCCTGCGTGTGTATGTCGTAAATGAACTCCAGACTCTCGCGCACCCCGCGCAACTCTTCGCCCGGAATTCCGATCGGTGCCGTCCGCCCCAGCCCGATCGCCAGGAACACCGCGTCATACTCGACCAGCAGCTTGCTCAGCTTCCGCCCGTCGATCGGCTGATTCGTCCGCAGCGTGATGCCCATCTGGATCACCCGCTCCGCCTCAAACAGCGCAAACTTCGTCGATAGCTTGTACGGCGCAATCCCGTGCGTGTTCAGCCCGCCTGCGTGCTTGCCCGCCTCAAACATGATGACATCGTGCCCGTGCTTCCGCAGCTCATGCGCGCACGTCAGCCCCGCCGGACCCGCCCCGATGATCGCCACTTTCTTCCCGGTCGCCTTCCCCGGCCGGTAAAACTCCATGCTCGCATCATGCGCCGTATCGCACGCAAATCGCTGCAGCCGCCCGATCTGAACGGGCGCCTTCAGCATCGTGTTATCAACGCACGCCCCCTCGCACAGCACCTCGGTCGGGCAGACCCGCGCGCACGACCCGCCGAAAATGTTCGAATCGAGAATCGTCTTCGCCGCACCCGTCGGATCGCCGTGCATGATCTGCCGGATAAACCGCGGAATGTCGATGTGCGTCGGACACGCCCGCGTGCACGGCGCGTCATAGCAGTACAAACACCGCGTCGCCTCCGCGACCGCCTCGCCCGCCGCGAACGGCGGATGAATTTCAGCAAAGCCCGGCTGTGCGGTGGCCGTCACGGGAGGCGAGGTGGGATTCGACATAGCGATTGTGCAGTGCCTTTCTATCGAACGCGACTCTCAACTATCTCCGCGTCGCCCGCGATCCGTCTACGCCGTCCCCACATGATCGCGCGGCAGGAACCGCCCCCACGCATTCTTCCCGACAAACTTGTAATCGTTCACGATCTGCATCCCGCGGCAGAACGTATGTTCCGCGAACCCCGCCAGCTTCCATCCCTGGAACGGGCTCCAGTCGCAGTTCGTCTGCATCTTCCGGCAGTCCACCTCGAGCTTCTTCGTCGGATGGATGATCGTCACGTCCGCGTCGCTCCCCACCTTCAGCACGCCCTTCCGCGGATACAACCCCATGATCT
>CAZONT010000071.1:0-19769 GCA_964581285.1 uncultured Planctomycetaceae bacterium
TTACGACTGAACGTCAAACATCCCTCGGACAAACTGACGATCGACCGATTGCCGACGCGATGCACTTCGATGCGGAACCGGCCGATGGTCGGGATGGTCAGAAGCCACAGCGTGGCGATCAGCAAGCAGGTCAGCGCGCCAACCCACCCGGCGAATCGAATCGTATGCATGCAAGTGTTACGCCGCGGGCACCGCGATAGTTTGCCCGCACTCCGGACACCGGCCAGAGACGTTAGCGGACAGGTCGTAACCGCATGTACCACAGAATCCCTGTTGCGGTCGCTTTCGGTCGCGACAGATAAGGGTCACCGTGAGTATCCCTATTGCGAAGAACGGAATCCATAGTGGAAGCGACGCACTCCAGATTCCCAAACCCCACGCATCAAGAAACAGGCGTGGCCGGGAAAGTCCGAATCCGTCACTCCATGAATTGGGCGGATCGGGAGCATCCGCAGAGAAGTCGCATGTAATTTCATCGGAGCTGCCATAGACGCGGCAGGGTCGAAATTTTGTCAGACTTATGTCCACAGCACCGTGACTGAGTGATAGAGAGACGATACGAGTGTCAGACTTTCTGGATTCCGACCGAATCCAAAGTCTGGGCTTCCGGTCCATCAAAAGCGGAACGCTGGACAGCCACGCGACAACGATCAACGAGCAGGCAATGATCCCCGCCCATTTCGTGAAGCCTCGAATGCGCGAGTGGCTACGCACGCTGGTTTCTTACACGGTCGAGACTGCTCCGGTTGCACCCCCGCACTCCGGACACCGCCCCGAGACGTTCTTGTTCAGGTCGTATCCACACTTGGCGCAGAAGCCGGGCTGCCGCAGCCGGCGGTCGGCGAACCAGAGTGCCGGCGTCGCAGCGAGGCACACGGCCAGCGGAACCCAGAGCGGGATGATGATGCACTTGTCGATGCCCGGAAGTTGGGCGGGCTCGACGCGCGGGAAAATGAGGCCGGGGTCGAACGTCGAGCCGACCTCGCTCTTCAACTGAAAGCAGCCGATGAGGTTGCTACTGCCGGCCGGCTGCGCCACGAGCCACTCGATGCAGCCGTGGCTGAGCACCGCCTGGTGCGGCCGGGTAGTGCCGGGTGTAATGAGCACGCTCGTCGTCGAGTAGCCCGCGAGCAGCCACACGCCAAGCAGCGCGAGCGAGGACACGGAGACAACCCACTTCGAAATCCTTCGAACCCACAGGCGCGGAGGCATAGAATGAACTACGCGGCGGGGGACGGAATCAGTTCGCCACATTCCGGACAACGGCCGGACGGTTCACCGTACAGACTGCCGCCGCACTTCGAACAATACGGCGCGCCGCACTCTGGACACACACAGGACCGATTATTGAAAAGGTTGTAGCCGCATCGCCAACAAGTGCCCGCCCCGCAGTATCGACACCAGACACTGACGCCGCCCTTGTACGCACCGCAGGACTGACAATACGTCGTGGGATGAAACTTCAGGTCATTGCCGGCTCGCCACCGCTCGATGAAGAGCGCCGCGACCGCAGCTACTTCCAGCGTCAGGAAGAAGAAGCCGAATGCGATGAAAATAATCGGGATCGGAATCGGGAGCGCATACACGACGCCGCTTACGAAGAGCGACACCAATAGACCAATGCCCGAGGGCAGCCACCACTTGTAGTAACGCTCGCGGCGTTGGGCACTGAGGTATCGCGGGTGAGGCGCCATCGATCGAATTGTACTGGCGCCGGCCCATCGGCGACGGTGATGAACGACCAGCCAGCATCCAATCAGCCGAGTCCAGCGAAGAAGGCCGGCGCACCTCGACAGGTCACCTTGCGTTCAGATTCGCTACTTGGAGTGAATTCTATCCATATCGCCGACTGCGGCAGCACTGACTTCACCTTGTCCGCCCACTCGACGACAACCACTCCGCCCGAATCGCAGAGCTCGTCAAACCCAATGGCCGACAGTTCCTTGACGCTGCCCAGCCGATACGCGTCAAGGTGGTACAGCGTCAGCCGGCCGTGATACTCCTGCACGAGCACAAATGTCGGACTGTTCACGCTCCGCTGATCGGCCACCCCAAGACCGGCCGCCAAGCCCTTCACGAACTGCGTCTTGCCCGCCCCCAGCGGCCCGACGAGGGCGATGACGTCACCGGGCTTGAGGTGCGCCGCGATCCGCTGGCCGAGATCGCGCGTCTCGTCCGCCGAGTTCGTCGTGTACTCGCGCCGCTCCAGCTTCACGACTTGAAATGCTCCCAGCCGCGCGGCTCCAGCGGCTCGCGCTGGCCCTCGCAAACCAGCCACAGGCCCGACTCGACCACGCGCCCGATCCGCGTCCAACGGCTGGCCGGAGTTTCGATCACCTGGTCCGTCCGCCCGCAAGCGGCGAGCAGCTCGAAATCCTCGCCATCGTGCAATGCGTGTTCGAGCGGCGAGCGGCCGTCCCGCTTCGCCATCACCTCCGCGTCCGCATGAATCATGCCGCCAGCAAGCGCGGCCGCGTCAATCTCCGCCCCGACACCCGACGCCTCGCACAGCCGCGAGCAGTCGATCGCCAGTCCATCGCTGATGTCGAGCATGGCGTGCAGCTCGCCGCCGAGCGATTCCGCCAGCCGCCGCGCTTCGCCGACGCGCGGCTCAAACGTCAGATGTCGCCCGAGCAGACTGCCGCCGAGCGGCCCGCTGACGTACAGACCGTCGCCGACCTTCGCACCGCTCCGCCGAACGGGCGAAATGCGGGGAAACGGCTGCGCCAGCACCGTCACGTCAATGACCAGCGGCTGATCCCAACTATTCGTATCGCCGCCGGCCAGCGGGCAATGGTACTGCTCCATCAGCGGCGCCATTCCCTCGTAGAGCTGCTGGGCCTGCTCCATCGTCCACCCGTTCGGCAGCGCCACCGAAACGATCGCCGCCAGCGGCATGACCGCCATCGCCGCGCAATCGGACAAACTGCACGCCACCGCCTTGCGGCCAATCTGCCGCGGCGTGTGCTCGGCCGTCCGAAAGTCAACGCCGTCCATCAGCATGTCGGCCGTCACCAGCACAATTGGCGACCCAACGCGCACACCGCCCATATCATCGCCGATGGGAATCGGGACGCGGAGCGGGCTGGCCGGCATGCGCCGGCGGAGCCATTCAACGAAAGCTCGTTCACTCTTCGGCATTGCGGGCGAATTATAGAGGAATTGCTCGCCGCGGTTCGCGGCCGTCTAATATCCCCCAGAGAGCGAGGGAGTGGAAAAATGCCGAAGGTGGCGGTCATTGTGGTCGGAGCGGGTTCGGGCGCGCGGTTCGGCGGCGACGAGAACAAGATTTTCGCGCATGTCGAGGGCCAGCCCTGCTTCCTGCGGACGTTGCAGCTCTTCATCAATCGCGACGATGTCTGCCAGACGATCCTCGTCGTCTCGCCGAAGGACATGGACACCATGCGGCAGAAATACGCCGCGAATCTCGGCTTCATGGGCGTGAAGCTGGTAGAGGGCGGGGTCGCCCGTCACGAGTCGGTGGCCAATGGTCTGGCGCTTTTGGCTGAAGACGCCGAGTTCGTCGCCATCCACGACGCGGTGCGGCCGTGCCTGGTCGCGGAGTGGATCGACGCTGTGTTCGCCGAGGCCCAGAAAAGCGGGGCGGCCGTCCCGGCCACGCGCGTGACCGCAACGCTCAAGCGAGCTAGCGACCAGAAGATCGTGGAGGAGACGGTCAGCCGCGAGGGGCTTTGGCAGGCCCAGACGCCGCAGGTCTTTCGCAAGGACGTCATTCTGAAGGCCTACGAAGCGGTTCCGCCAGCCGATGCGGCGGTGACCGATGACGCCCAGCTTGTCGAACAGTCCGGCCACGCCGTGACCGTGGTCGAATCCGACCCGCGAAATATCAAGATTACGACGAAGGGCGACCTCACGCTGGCCGGTGCGATCATCCGCACGCTGCCCCAACCGAAGCGCGGCGGCCAGCTCGGGGCCTTCGAGGAAGCGAAATGGTAGCGCCGCATAGGACATCACCGCCCGGGCGCCGGTGGAACTTAATTCTGGAGAAAAATCATGGGCGCTCGATCTCTGGGTTGCACTGCACTGTTGATCGCATGCTTGGCACGGGGGGCGATCGCCGCTGACTCCGGCCTGCTTTCGCGCATCCCGCCGGGGGCCAATGCGATCGCCTTCATTGACGTCGACAAGTTGCTCAAGAGTCCGCTCGGCGTGAAGGAGAAATGGAAAGAGAAGCTCAAGAACGCCTTCGCCGCGACGCCGATGCTGGTTCCGCCGAACGCCGCCCGCCTCATGCTGGCCTCGTCGATCGATCCGAACACGGTCGCTCCCATCTGGGAAGTGTCGGTGATCGAACTGACGACGACGCCCTCGATGGAGAAGATTGCCAAGGCGGAGAACGGCTACGTCGACACGATTGCGGAGAAGCAGGCGGTCTGGTCGCCTGCTAACGCGTACTTCGTGCGGCTCGACTCGAAGGTGCTCGGAACGGTGGCGCCGGCCAATCGGCAGTTTGCCGCGCGGTGGGCCCGCCAGGGCGGCGCGCCGGGCGACTCCGTCTCGCCGTACCTCAAGGCCGCCGCCGACTCGATGGATGACAAAACGTCGTATCTCTTTGCGATGGACCTCGAAGACGTCACCAGCCCGCGCAAGGTCCGCCGACGGCTGGAGTCCGGCAGTTTTGAATCGCTCGCCGGCAAGAACATCGATCCGGAAAAACTCGGTCAGCTCTTTGCCAGTCTCAAGGGCGTCACGCTCCGTGTAAGCGTCGATGACGCAGCGACGGGCATGGGCATTATCGAGTTTGGCCGGTCGCCCGCGATGCTGGCCGACGTGGCCAAGCCGCTGCTGCTCGAAATCCTTGAAGGGTGCGGGGCCGCCATTGACGACTTCAACGACTGGAATGTCGCGGTGGAGGGCAACGCGATCGTGCTTGGCGGCAAGCTGACGAAGGACGGCATGCGGAAGCTGTTCAGCATTGTCGAACCGCCCAGCCCCAACGCGGCGGGAGTATCTGGGGATGGCGAGACGGCCGCGGCTAGATCCGAGGAAAAGGCCGACGCGAATGCGGTCGTCGCGGCGTCGAAGCAGTACTACACGACGGTGTCGGACATCATCGACAACGTCGGCAAGAAGGTGCGCAACTCGTCGTCGATGACGCAGGGGGCAACGTGGATCGCCCGCGACGCGCGACGCATTGATCGGCTGCCGATCCTCAATGTCGATCCGGACCTGGTGAAGTGGGGAATCGATGTCAGCGGCGGGCTGAACGACATCGCCTCCACGGTCGGTGTGGGCGGACTTAACGCCCGATCCGCCACGGTCGGGATACAGGATGCGTACAGCCAGGGCGGCGGCACGGCTTCCGGCTACCAGATGGGCCGAGAAGGCATCAACCCGAACGATTCGGTCGATCGGCGAAACGTGGAGCGCCAGCGCCGCGCGACTCTGGCCGCCGAAAAGGCGAAGACCGGCCAGGCGGCCGTTCAGATCCTCCGGCAGCTCGATACATACCGGGCGACAATCCGGGCCGCGATGACTCAGAAATACAAGGTTCAGTTCTGATCGAATTGGAGCGCCCGGGACTCGGCGGTCTGTGAAAAGGAGCGGCGCTCCCATTCTGCTGTTGGCACTCATAAGGGCTTGACCGCGGGCCGCTTTCCGATTGCAATCCGCGTCCAAGCTCCGATAATCGGAGTCTCGGAAGCCCGACGGAACGGGTTTTTGCAGGGGTGCGTGCCATGACGGATCGCCTTGTTCGAATCGTTCTCGCCTCGACTGCTCTTGTACTTGCCGCCGGCTGTCAGGATTGGAATCGGCACAGCATGCCGCCGACCGATCTATCGCAGCCGCCGGACAAAGTGCAGGCCCAACTGCGCGACGACGGCGCCGACGTCTCGGCCAGCGTCGAGGACATGCTGCGCTCCCGCTCGGCATATCTCGAGCAGTTGAAGCGGCTGGAGAAGCTCTACCTCGAACTCGGCGACGTCAATCGCGCCAACTGGGCGCGGCGGCAGCGCGAGCGGACGGAACTGGTCGAGTCGTATCCGTACTTGTCAACCAAGCCGGTCGAGGCCAACACAAAGGTCGCGCCGGAGGAAAAGATTCCCGAGGCCGACGCGCTCTACAACAAGGCGATTGCCAAGTACAAGGAAGTTCACGGCGTGCCGCTGGCGGGTTTCCTGGATATGAATCGCGAGAAGGCGCGGCAGGCGCTGGCGCTGTTCCAGGAACTGCTCAAGAAGTATCCGAAGTCGGACAAGGTCGATGACGCCGCGTTCTATTGCGGGCAGATCTATAAGGAATACCTCCGCAAGGAAGACCCGGACGACGAGCTGTCCATCAAGTACTACGAGTGGTCGTGGGAGCTGGACCCGAAGACGCCGCATCCGGCCCGGTTCCAGTGCGCCGTCGTCGAGGACTTCCGCCGGCACAATCGCAAGCGGGCCCTGGAGCTGTACCACGAAGTGCTCGTGGATGAGACGTTCAAGAATTCGAATTGCCGCTTCGCGGCCTCGCGCATCGAGCAACTGACCGACGAGGAAGGCAGCCACCTCCGCCCGCGCGAGGAGAAGGAGCCGAGCGGCGGCGAGCTGCGAACTGAGACCGAGACCATTCCCACGCCGGCGGCCGCGCCGATGCCGGATCACGACGATGCCGAAAAGCCCAAGGCCGCCAAGTCCGGCGAATCGCACGAAGAGCCGGCAGCCGAGCCGGACGGTGACGGGCCCGAACATCCCTGACGCGGAAAATCGGTATCATCCCGCGGGATGAAGCTGGTCTTTCTCATCCTCGCCGGCGGGGATCTGTTTCTGCTTTCGGTTACGGCCGTCGTCGGGCTGCTCGTCCAGGGCGAAACACACTACTTTCAACATTTTCTCCTCGGCCTGTTGGCGTCGCTCTACACCTGCCTGTTTCACGTCATCGTCTTTACTGCCTTTGTCGTTTCCCGGCGGATCGTCGGTGAGGCCCAGGCGACGGGCGCGGCAGACGCCTCGGTGATTGCCGCCGTTCAGCGGGGCAAGTCGCGCGTTCTGCGCTATGCCATGTTGGCCATCGCCTGGACGCTGGTGACGGCGTCGCTGGGGGCGATCGTGACCGAGCCGGGGTCGGCCGCGGCGTGGGGCGTCTCGACGACGTGGCACCTTGTGGCCGGCCTGGGGATGTTGCCGGTCAATCTCGCGGCAATGATGGGTGAGTTTATCGAGATCGATCGCAATGTGCGCCTGTTCGAGCGGTCGTTCGGCGGCGGCAGCGTATAATCACACCAGATTGCAGGGCGCACTTACGTCCCGGTGAGTTATGACGGCTGCAGCGGTTTTGTTCTCACTGATCCCTCTCGGTCTGGCCGGCGACGGCGACGCGCTGCGAGAGGCCCGCGAGCAGTTCCTGACCGGAAACTACGAGGGGGCCGAGTCGGCCTATCGGCGGCTTGCTGCGGAGCCGGCCACGCGAATCGAAGCCCACGTCGCATGGACCGACGTCGACGAGCAGCGCGGGCGGTATCGCGAGGCGATCGAGCGGCTGCGAAGCGTTGAGAGCGACGGCGGCAAATCGAGCGACTGGCATGCAGCGCTGGCGTCGATGCTGGCGCGGGTGGGGGAATACGAGGCAGCGATCGAACACGGCCGCAAGGCGCTGGAGCTATCGGAAGATAACTGCAAGGCGCGCGACGAGCTGGGCGGATTGCTGGAGAAGCTCGGCCGGCGCGAGGAGGCCGTGGAGGTCTACGCCTGGTTCGAGCGGCTCTTGCAGGACCATCTGCCGGAGCGGGCCGAAGACCTGACGCACGCCGGGCGGGGCTTCTATCGCTACTCGGTGCTCACGCGGCACGAGAACCTGAAGGACCGCTGCAAGTACGTCCTGCAGGAAGTCTTTCAAGAGGCATTCGATTTCGTGGATTCGAAGTACTGGCCGGCGCGACAGGCGGCTGCGGACCTGCTCCTCGAAAAGCACAACACGAATGAGGCGTCGGACGACTTCAAGAAAATCCTGGAGATGAACCCGAAGGCGACGGACGCTTACGTCGGCCTCGCCGTCGCCGCGCTGGAGGATTGGAACTTCGACGAGATCGAAGATCAGGCGGGCAAGGCGCTGGAAATCAATCCCAACAGCGTCAAAGCGCTGATGGCGCTCGGCCGTTGCCGCATGCTGGAGCGGAAGTACGGCGAGGCGGAGAGGGTCGCTGGGCGGATGCTGGCGGTGAATCCGCGTTCCATTGACGGGCTTTCGCTGCTGGCCGTCGCCCAATTGCGGCAGGAGAAGCGGACCGAGTCGGCCGCGACCATCGCGCGGCTGGAGAAGATCGTCCCAAAGTCCGCGGCGTTGCACTTCGAGCTCGCCTTCTGGCTCTCGGCGGCGCGGCAATATCACGAAGCCGACGAGCATTTTCAGAAGGCGATCGAGGCCGATCCGACGTGGGTTGATCCGCGAACCGAGCTGGGGCTGATGTACATGCAGTCGGGCGACGAGCCCGGAGCGCGGCGCGTGTTGGAGGCATCGTGGAACCTCGACAGCTTCAATCATCAGACCTTCAACGTGCTCGAACTGCTCGACGAGCTGGAGAAGTTCGCGCGGCACACGATTCCCAACTTCCTCCTGCAATACGACGCCGAGCAGGACGCGGTCATCGTCCCATTTTTCTCGAAGCGGCTTGGCGAGGTATATGCCGACGTGACGAAAGAGTTCGCGGCCGTGCCGACGACACAGACGGCCATAGAAGTCTTCCCATCGCACTCACGATTCAGCGTCCGCATCGCGGGCCGACCGTGGATTGCGACAGTAGGGGCGTGCACCGGGCCGGTGATTGCGATGGACGCGCCGCGCAAGACCGGGGCGATGTCGACGTTCAACTGGGCCGGCGTGCTGCGGCATGAGTTCACGCACACGGTCACGCTGGCCGCGACCGGCAATCGCATCCCGCACTGGATGACCGAAGGGATGGCGGTCTATTCGGAGCACACGCCGCGGTCGTGGAACTGGGTGCTGCTGCTGACGGACGCGATGCGGTCGGGACGGATGTTCAATCTTCAAACGATCGATTGGGGCTTCATGCGGCCGAGGCGTCGAACCGATCGCAACCTTGCCTACGCCCAGAGCGAGTGGATGATCGAATACATCGTCGAGCGCTGGGGCCACGAGAAGATGGTCGGGCTGCTGAAGCCGTTCGCCGATCGCAAGACGCAGGAGCAGGCCTTCGAGTCGGTGCTGGGAATCTCGACAGCGCAGTTCGACAGGGACTTCGCCGCCTGGGCACGGACGCAGGCCGAGGCGTGGCGTGTTCCGCTGGACCCACTTGGCGAACGGCGGAGTCTGGAGATCGCGGCTCGGGTCCGGCCGTTCGACGCGGACGCGCGGTCGCGGCTGGCCGAGCGGGCGCTGCTCGAAGGCGATCTGAAGGACGCGGCGGGTGAGTCGACGGCTGCGCTCAACCTGTCAAAAGGAGAAGCACGGGCCATTCGGACGCGCGCGATAACATTCACGCTGATCGCGGATCTCGAGAAAGATGATGAAGCGCGAGAACACGCGTACGCGGAGGCGTCCGAGGCGATCGATCGATTTGCCGAGTCGGCCCCGAACGACCCGGACTCGGTCCGCTGCCAGGCGATGCGAGCACAGTGCGGTCAGGATTGGGAAAAGGCCGCCGAACGATGGCGAAAATACGAAACGATGAGGCCGGCCGACCCGGACGGCTTTCGACGGCTGGCGGGAGTGTTCCTCGTCACCGACAATCAGGAAGAGGCGCTGGTGCAGCTGGAGAAGCTGTACGCCCTGACGCAAGACGAGCCGGACGTCTGCCGCCAGATCGCGACGATTCGCACAAAAAAGGGCGAGGATGCGCTCGCCGCCGAGTGGCTGGAACGGTTAATTGACATCGACCCCTACGACGGCGAGGCCCATCGTGAACTTGGGGGGCTCTACGAACGTCTCAATCGTACGGCCGATGCCGAGACGCACTATAAAGCCCTGAGTCTGCTCGAGAAGGACCGGGGCGACGGACATCGGTTGCTGGCCGCACTCTACCGCAAGGCCGGCCGGACGCGCGAGGCCGACGAACAGGACAAGCTGGCGAACGATTTGCCGGCGGCGCCGGAGAAGCGGTCGTCGCCCTGACATTGAGGACAGAGCATGCGGATTGACGACGCGCAGGCCGTGATTGAAAAGATGTATTCGCACAAGGATCGCGTGCGCGGATCTGCGGCGACGTTTCTCTGGTTCATGGAGGAAGTGGGGGAGCTGGCCGCGGCACTCGCCAAGGGCGACCGGGCCGAGAAGGAAGGCGAGTTTGCCGACGTGTTCGCCTGGCTGCTGACGCTGGCGAACGTTGAGGGAATCGACGTCGGGCAGGCGTTCCGAAAGTACAGCGACGGCTGCCCCGGCTGCGGGAAGATGATCTGCAGTTGCACGGAAAAGGTATGAGCGTTTCGCGATTCCACTGGCTGCTCCTCGGCGCGCTGAGCGCGGTGCTTTGCGGCAGTGCATCAGCGCAGGTCAGTGGGCGCATTTCTCGCGTCGGACTTGCGGGCGGCGGGGCGCAGCTCGTGCGCGAGGCGAACTGGACGTTTGTCGAGGTCATGCTGGCCTACCAGGGCTCGGCGCCGTTCGCCGGCGTGCTCGAGGTGTCGCAGCCCGATCGCGACGGCGACATCGCCCGCAGCCGCACAAACATTGCATTGTCGCCCGACGCTGCGGCGAGGCCCTACGCGGTCTACTTCGTGCCCGCGGCACAAAATCTCTCCGGCGGCGTGTCGGTGCGGCTGTACGACGATCGCGGACAGATCGTCCCGATCATCGACTCGAACGGCACGCCGCGAAGCGAACTTGTCTCCGACGCAGTGATTCCGATCAATCAGGAAGTGGGGTTGATCCTCGACCTTTCGGAGCCGCCAATACCGCTCTTGGGTTTCAGGCCGCCCGACACGTCGGGCAATCCGGCCCGATCGCCGCAGGACGCGCGTTGGGAAGTCCGCCCGCTCGACCCGCGCAGTCTGCCGGATCGCTGGATCGGGCTCGAACTGGCCGACGTGATCGTCTGGGACGATCCCGATCCATCGGTGCTTGCGCCGGCCCAGATCGACGCGCTGGTCGATTGGGTTCGCTCCGGCGGCCGGCTGATCGTCGCCGCTGCTCGCAACTGGCAGAATCTGAATCAGTCGCGGCTGGCCGACATCTTGCCGGTCCAGATCACCGGCGAGCGCCGCGCCGACGAGATCCAGGAGTTCACCCAGAAGATTCTTCGTGACCCGGATCACGACCTCGACGCATTTTTCGCGGCGCGGCCCGTGACGCGGTGCGTCATGAAACCGCTGGCCGGCGGCGTTTCAGTTCCGGCCGATGCGGCCAAGCTCGAAGGACTCGACCCCCTGGTCTGGCGGGGCGTCGTCGGCCACGGATCGGTGACCTTCGTCGGTGCGTCGCTGCGAGATTTGCTCGCCTCCGTGCCGCTTCCGAAGGCCGAGTCACGCCGCCCGGAGAAGCCCGACGAGCCCGACCCGCAGCTTGAAGTCATCGCGCGGGCCAAGGCACAGCGCGATCTCGTCTTTCAGCGGATCCTCGGCGTGCCGACCTATCGGGCCGGAGACTTCGATTCGTTCCAGACGGTGCGACTCTACAATTCGGTGCGGGACACGATCGGTTTCCAGCGCATGGGCGCGGTCTACCTGATGTCGGCGCTGGTGTTTGCACTCGCATACACGGTCACCGCCGGCTGGGGCTCATACTGGTGGCTCAAGCGGCGGAACATGCTCCAGCATGCATGGACGGTTTTTACGCTGCTCGCGATCGTCGGCACGGCCGTCGGCGCAACGGCAGTCGCCACGTTGCGGGGCGTGACGACGCGACTCGAACAGCTCACGGTGGTCGACGGCCAGGCCAATTCCCCGCTCGCCTTCGCCAACGCGCTCTTCGGTGTAAAGACCCCGAGCCACATGCGGTTGAACGTTCGTCTCCCGGCCGGTTCCACCGACGCCGAACCCGATTACGACGGGCTCGGACCGATCCGCGTCCTGCCGGCCGACGACAGCGGGATGCTCGGCGGCTCGGATGTGTTCGTTGCGCCGCAGTCCTACTTGTGCGGCAGTGCGAGCCAGTCGATCGACGAACTGCCGGTTCGGGCGACGCTGAAGGAGTTGGAGGGATACTGGGACGGCACGCTCGACGGACGGCTCGAGGCGCAGCTCCGAATGGCGGCGGAAGGTGCCGCCGGCGCCGGACGCAGCGCCGTGGTTCGATTTGCGCGGGGCACGTCAATCCGCAATCGGCTGGGTGTCGACTTGCGGCACTGTTACCTGCTCGAAACGGATCAGGACGCGGCAGTCCAGGACATTTTCGTCCGCTGTTACCACCTCGGCGACATTCCCGCGACCGGGGCCGGGTCCGAGCTGGATGAGAATTCGCCCGCCCTGCGTGCGAATTTCTTCGAGAAGGCCGATCCTAAAAAGGCCGACAGCGAGGAAAAATCCCGCAAGATTCCGACGCTGGCCGATCGCATCAAGGAGTGGTGCGCTCCATTCGTCTCAGGGTCGTTTGGGCAGCCGCAGATCGACGACCTCGGCGTCGACGGGCGCGACGCCAACGCCGAGCGGGCGCTGCTGCTGCTATCGACCTTCAGTCTGTACAATCCGAAGGACGCGCACGCGGCTGCGCAGGCGAGTTTGTTGCGGTCCCACGGAAGACGCCTGGAATGCACCTACCTGCTCAACCGTTATCAGGCGGTCCTGATCGGTTTTTCGAGCGGGCCGCCGCCGGCGGACCTGAACGTCGACCGAAAGACGCTCGCGCCGAATCACGGACTGACGATGTATCGGTTCGTCATACCGATCGAACGGGACGAGCTCGTTCCGCGATCGGCGCCCTAGAGCGGAGTAACCTGTGGCTGAGATCGTCCAGACCATCAACCTGACGAAGCGCTATGGCAAGCTCGTGGCGCTTTCGAATCTCAACCTCAAGATCGAGCAGGGGGAATGCTTCGGCTATATCGGTCCCAACGGGGCCGGCAAGACCACGACCATTCGTATTCTGGCGACCCTGCTCCAGCCGACCTGGGGCGAGGCCAAGGTCTGCGGCCATACCGTCGGCTTCGAGTCACGCAAGATTCGGCCGCTCATCGGCTACGTGCCCGATTACTTCGGCGCCTACGAAGACATGGTCGTGCAGGAGTATCTCGAGTTCTTCGCGTCGGCCTACAACATTGTCGGCAAGCAGCGTGCGCGCGTCGTCGGCGACGTGCTGGAACTCACCGACCTGGCCTACAAGCGCGACGCGCTGGTGAACTCGCTGTCGCGCGGCATGCAGCAGCGGCTCAGCGTGGCCCGCGTTCTGCTCCACGACCCGAAAGTGCTGCTGCTCGACGAGCCGGCCAGCGGACTCGATCCGCGGGCCCGAATCGAGATGCGCGAACTACTAAAAGAGCTTCGCCGCATGGGTAAGACCATCCTGATCAGTTCCCATATCCTGCCCGAGCTGGCCGACTTGTGTACGACGGTGGGCATCTTGGAACGCGGGGAACTGCTCTTTCACGGCACGATCGATGAAATCATCCGCCGCGCCCGCATGGGGTCGCGTGTAGAAGTGCATGTCGGCACGGGCTCGGAACAGGCCGCCGCGGTGCTGGCCAAGCTCGGCGGCGTGAAGGGCGCCGAGGCGTCCAACGGCCGCGTGATGGTCGAACTGGAGAAGGAAACCAAGGACTACTCGTTCCTCGCGAGGGCGATCCTCGACGCCCAGCTTCCGCTGCGCGAGATAAAGGAAGAGCAGGTCAACCTCGAAACCGCCTTCATGCGGCTGACCAAGGGCGCCGTGCAGTAGCGGCGTTCTCAGTTGGGAGTGACTCGAATGATACCTTGCCGTTCACGAACAATTGCCATGGCGGGCACGCTCTGGCTTGCGGTGTTCGCCGGCATGTCGTCTGCGCAGGCGCCGGATGCCACGCAGCCGGCCGATACGGCGACGCCGGCCGCGCCAAACCCGCCGCAACTCAACTTTGAAGCGCCCGAGACAGAGGTCGAGATGAAGCCGACCGAACTGGGTGTCCGCTTCACGCCCGGCATGGCGAACGCCATCGCCAAGCAGATGTCGCGTGAGATGAAGGGCCGCTACGACATGTCCGACGATCAGGTCCAGCAGGCCCAGGAAATCCTGTCGCGGAACATGATGAAGATGGCCCAGAACTCGCAGAAAGTCAGCCGCGAGGTCTGGGAGACGTTCATGGAGAGCATGATCGCCAACGAGGGCTCGTTCTCGAAGGAGGACGGGCAGCGCTGGGCGAAGTCGATGAACAAGCTCCTGCCCGATATCAAGACCTTCCTGACAACATCGGCGTCGCAGATCGGCAAGACCATGACGCTTTCTCAGCGGCTCAAGCTGACGGCCGAAATGACGGCGGTGAGCGCCGGATTCGTCACCTTTGAAGAGCGCATGAAGCGCTGGGAGAAGGGCGACATGCCGGACTTCGCCAATCCGTTCATGGAACCGCGCGCACAGCCACCCCGCCAGAACAGTACCGCCAACGCAGCAGAGACCGAGGAAGTGCGCCGCGCCCGTTCGCGCGTGGAGCGCCGGGTTGAGTTTGAGGTCGGCGTCGACGATCGCTGGACGGGACAAGTCGAGTCGGCCATCGAGTATTACGGCCTGAACGAGGCACAGGCCAAGTCGGCCCGCGCGATCCTGAAGGACGCCCTCGAACAGGCCAAGCAGGTCAAGACCCCGGAGTGGACCGAGCGACTGCGGCGCAACCGAACCGCCGCGGCCGTCAGCAACCGGGCTTCGAAGAACCTCCGCGAAGGGCCATGGATGTGGCAGCTTGACCGCGAGTACGAAGAAATTCTCAAGCCGTTGCAGGACATCGGGCGCGACATGCGTATTCGCGTTGACGAGCTCGCCGAGTCGGTACAGCGGGCCAAGTCGGCCGAGCAGGCCCGGCAGGAGCTGGTCAAGGCCGGCCTCGAATTGCCGCCGATGTAGTCATTCTCGCGTAGCCATACACCATGCGCACACTGTTCAACGATCTCGGACGCTGGCTCTGGCGGCTTGTGCCCGCCAACCCGATTCTGGTGCGGGTCGTCTTTGCCGGCGGTCGGCGCTGGTCGCACATGGTCATCCGGCTCGGGTACCTGCTGGCCCTGTTCGCGGTTGTCTTCGTCGGCGTCCTGCTGAATCAGTCGACTTCGGCGTCGCTCGCCAGTCTTGCCAAGCAGGCCACGCAGGTCTTTGAATCCGTGGCCGTCATTCAGTTGCTGCTGGTGTGCATCCTCGCCCCGATCTTCGCGGCCGCGGCAATCACGCAGGAGAAGGACTCACAGACTTTCAGCATCTTGCTGTCGACGCCGTTGTCGAACGGGCAGATCGTATTCGGATCGCTGCTGAGCCGACTCTACTTCGTTCTGGTGCTCCTGCTCGCCAGTCTGCCGCTGTTCTGCATCATGATGGTCTACGGCGGCGTAACCGGCAGCGAGATTTCGCTCTCGCTTGCCATCTCGGCCGCGATGGCCACCGTCGCCGCGTCGCTCGCCATCGCGATCAGCGTCATCAAGGTCGGCACCGGCCGGACAATCTTTTCGTTCTATCTAGCCATCGCGCTCTATCTGCTTTCGCTGTTCGCCCTGTCGACGGTCCCGGCGTTCATTCCGCCCGAGTCGCCGCCGGCTCCGGGCGGAATCGACCGCATGAGCTGGCTGGCCGCCTTTCATCCGTTTCTCGCTCTGTGGGCCGTGCTGAACAAGACCCCCGCGCCCGACTTCGGCGCCGTGGCGCACTACGGCTTCCCGCGGGCCCAGTGGCTGGCCTACCCGCAATACAGCTTCATCTCGATGTCGCTGCTCATCTCGATCCTTGTCGTGACGGCGAGCGTGTGGTTCGTGCGGCGCGGGGCCAAGCTCGGCGAACCGACCTGGCTCGGGCGGCTGCTGTCGCGCGGAGGCGGGGCGACAGGCCGCGAAACGTCGCGAAAGCCGCGGCATGTGTGGGCCAATCCGGTCGCCTGGCGCGAGGCCCAGACCAAGGCCGCCGCCGGATCGGGCGGCTCGATGCGGATCGTGCTCATCGCGCTCGGCGCACTGGCGGCCATCGCGTTGCTCGTCAGCTACATCAACGGCATGGCGCGTGACGACGTGCGTCTGTGGCTCAAGGCCCTCGTCGGCGTCGAGCTGGGCCTGGCGCTGTTCATCGCGACGGCCACGGCTGCCACCTCGATGACGCGCGAGAAAGAGGGCAACACGCTCGACCTGCTGCTCGCCACGCCGCTGAACAGCGCCGACATCATCGGCGGCAAGCTGCGCGGGCTCGTGAGCTTTGCCGCGGTCATGCTGGCTGTGCCGTCGGCGACGCTGCTGTTGTTCGTCATCACCGACCTGATCTCGGGTCGAATGTTTCGCGCGCCGGGGCCGGTGGTTTACGTCGATACGCTCATCGGGCTGCCGCTTGTCGCAATCGGGTTCACCTTCTTCGCCTGCGCCCTCGGGTTGCGAATGTCGATCTACCAGCGCCGCACCGTGACCGCGGTACTCTTCAGCGCCCTGGTGGTGCTCGCTGTTTTCGGAATCCTCGGCGTGTGCGCGTATGGGACTTCGCAGAGTTCGTGGAACGAGGCCTCCGCGATCCTCGCGCCCTTCTGTCCGCTGACGGCAATCATGATGTCGCTCGACCCGGATCGCTACTTCACTCAGAACAGTCCGACCGGTCAGCTGAGCGACGTGAAGTCACTGCGAATCATTGCACTGATATGTTGTGCAGCGGCCGCGTTCATCTACTACGTCGCCAGCCGCTCGGTGCGCTCTTCGATGGTGCATAGCTTCGACATGACCATACGAAAACAATCCGCGTGATCAGGCGCTCACGGCGCTCAATCACGCGGATTGTAAGTTAGCTGAGCTCTGTTCGAACGACGGGCGAGTTAGGCGTCGCCGCGGATCAGCCGGTCGGCCAGTTCCTGATCGATGCGGCGGCGGGTTGAGATCAGGATCTCGGTCGCGACGCCGCTGAAGTTGTCGCCGACGGGTGACCCGCGCCGAGCCAGGGCGGCCCGGATCTTTCGGCCTTGTGCGGCCCGCTTGGCGGCCGTCCAGCCGCTGCCGGCCTTGGACTTACCCTTGCCCGGTCCCTTGCCGGATCGGTAGGCGGCCCAACGCCGTTTCGCGGCCTCGCTGATTCGCCGGCGGGCTTCCGGACTAAGTGTTCTCTTAGGCATTTCACAGACTCCTTAGTAAGTCAAAAACACTGTGCGCTTGGGTAGTAGGTACCCAAGACTGTCGATTGTCAAGGTTTTTGACTTGGAAATGCGGTTTTCTAGTTTGCATCCCGAGAGTAACTGACTCCCGCGATCCGTCGGCGGTAGGCCTGCTGACTCTCCTGGAGCCCACCAATGTACTCAGCCGCCTGCCGATAAGGCTCTGCAAATGGGACAGTAAGCTGCGCGAGGTTGGGAGAGGGTGTGCAGCATGTCTCCTGTGGATGGGCTGTGGATTCCTTGTAATCCCAAGCCTTGCTCGTGGGATCCATGAAATCACTGAAACGGGGGACTCGCCGGCCGCGCTTCGCGTAGTACCAGCGAATGCCGCGCCAGACGCCGAGGTTGGCCAGCCAGGCCCGCTTCTTCAGTGGCATGACCTTGAGCCGACGTATCATGCTGCGCGGTGAGTAGAACTCGGCGAAAGCTGCCATCTGTGCATGCCGCAACTGCAATGGGCTGAAGTTCTTCGGATCGAACACGACGCTGGCGCCGTTGTAACGGTCCCAGTTCCAGTCAGTAATCCGTCCCTGCTTCACGTATTCGTGGAAGACGCCCGTGCCGGGGTAGGGCGTCAGCACGGGGTAGCAACTCATGGCGAGGTTCATCCGCTGGGCGAAGCGGGTGGTGAACATTAGGTCCTGCCATTTGTCGTGGTCAAACCCGAAGATGAACGCTCCCCACAGACTGATCCCGTGCGACTGTATTTTGCGGATGCGCCATTCGTAGCTCTCGGCCTTGACGAAACGCTTGCCGGCCTCGGAGAGCGTGTCCTGCTTGCGCGATTCGAGGCCGAGAATCAGCCCGGCGCATCCGGAGCGCCGCATGGCGGCCAGCAGGGCGTCGTTGCGCGAGATGAGAATATCGCACTGGCTTGCCCAGTTGATCTTGAGCGGCTCCATCGCGGCGCAAAGTTCCATCGCCCACTTGTGGTTTCCGGCGAAATCGTCGTCGGCGAAGATGAAACACCACGTGCCGAAGCGCTCTTTCGCCTCGCGCATTTCTTCGACGATATCACTGACGTTTCGCAGGCGGAACTTCCGGCCGAAGACGCCCGGCGTGGTGCAGAAGGTGCAGGCGTGCGGGCAGCCGCGGGTCGTCTGGATCGGGTTAAAGATCAGATAATTTCGCGGGTCGAGCAGGTCCTTCCGCGGCGTAGCGATCGGCGCGGTCTCGTAGGCCGTCCAGTCATACTTCGTTTTCATCCGCCGCGCGCCGTTGCCGCCGATGCGCTCGTGCTCGTGGGCGTGATCGGCTTCCCAGTCTTCGATCAGGTGCGGCAGGGTCGACTCGCCGTCGCCGATGCAGACGGCGTCGCAGTGCTTCAACGCGTCGTCCGGCATGGCGCTGGGATGGATGCCGCCCATGATCACCGTCACGCCGAGCTTGCGATACGCGTCGGCGATTTCGTAGGCCCGGTTGGCCTGGGTCGTCATGGCCGTGATGCCGACGATGTCGCAGTCGGCCTTCGGGTGGTGCGGCGCGTCGAGCGTGCACTCGTCGACGATCTCGGCGTCCCAGTGCTTCGGCGTCACCGCTGCGCAGATCCCGAGTCCCGACGGGGCGAAGATGGCCTTGCGGGAGAAGGTCATTTTCTGGATCAACTCGGGCATGGTCAGCGTCGTCAGCGCCGAGTTGGGATTGATCAGCCGAATCTTGCGTCGAGTGCGGGGCGTCGCGTCGATCACCATCGGGATTCTCCTGGGACCGCGGCCGCTCGTCGGCGGGCCGCGGTAGTGTAACCCGGCGGCGGGGCGTCACAAGTCTGCATGGCACGGCCGGGCGGATCGAAAGCGGGCGCAGTCATACGATTGACACGTCCCGACGGCATGCACATCATTCGGCCGTTCATCGGACGGTCTGTCAGAGGAGCCGCGCGTGTCAAAAGTCTGCCGAAGAGGGCTCGAGGGGCTGGCGATGTTCGTTGCGTGCGGCGTGCTGATGGGATCGGAATGCACCCGCGGCTCGGCGCGCAGCGTTCAGACCATGAATGAGTCCGAGCTGAACCAGCTGTACGGCCCCCAGAAAGTGGAGATCCTCCCGTTCACCAAGTTCCGCAGTTTCGACGCCGACGAGATCCCGGACGGACTCGAAGTCGCGCTTCGTCCGCTCGACGAGATGGGCGACCCGGTCAAGGTGTACGGCACTTTCATGTTTGAGATTTCGCCGTATCGCGACGCGTCGGGTCATCGCGCCGGCGAGCGACTCGAGAGTTGGACGCAGCCGATCCTCTCGGCCGACGATCAAAAGCGCTTCTGGGATCGCGTCACGTCGACCTACACGTTTCAGCTCGCATGGGAAGGCGGCGAGTTTCCCGCCGTGGGGCAGAAATATCTCCTGCAGGTCACCTTTCAGGCGCCGGGCGGCAAGCGATTGTTCGCCGAGTATGCGTTCGTGTTCAATCTGAGCCGCAGCCGCATGCGCGAAAACGCGGCGCAGCAGCGGCAGCCGTAGCTGCAACACCGCTTGCTTGAAGCGTCCGCGCGCCGCCAGTATGATCCCTCCATCGTCATCATGGATTTGACGGCGTGACCAGCGGAAAGGATTTGCATCCGTGCCTGACAACTTTGCCGACCGATTGCTCAAAGCC
>CAZONT010000072.1:0-19608 GCA_964581285.1 uncultured Planctomycetaceae bacterium
GGAGCCCCCCATGTCGAACGGTCCCCTCTACCGCAATCCCGCCGACGAAACCTGGCGCGTCTTCCGCATCATGGCGGAGTTCGTCGAGGGCTTCGAGCTGCTCAGCAACATCGGCGAGGCGATCTGCGTGTTCGGCTCCGCGCGGACGCCGCCCACCAGCCCGATCTATGAAAACGCCCGGGCCATGGGCCGCCGGCTCGTCGAACGCGGTTTCGCCGTCATCACAGGCGGCGGCCCCGGCATCATGGAGGCCGCCAACCGCGGCGCGTTCGAGGCCAAGGGCGTCAGCGTCGGCCTCAATATCACACTGCCGTTTGAGCAGGCTGCCAACCCGTACCAAACGCATCGCATGGAGTTCCGCTACTTCTTTTGCCGCAAGGTCATGTTCGTGAAGTACTCGCTCGGCCTGATCTGCTTCCCCGGTGGTTTTGGCACGTTTGATGAGTTCTTTGAGTCAATGACGCTCATGCAGACGCACAAGATTCCAGAGTATCCGGTCGTCCTGTTCGACAGCGAGTTCTGGAACCCGCTGATCGACGTGATGCGCAAGACGCTGCTGGAGCGCTACGCCACCATCGCGCCGAACGACCTAAGCTTGTTCCACGTAACCGACGATATCGACGACGCTGTCGAGCACGTTCGAAGCTGCGTGAACCGCAATCTCCCGAAACTCCGCCACCCCACAACCGAAGAAGAGCAGTCTATCCCCCGCGCCGAACGCATCACCGGCGAAGGAACTCGCGAAGGCGTGCCCTGCAAAGTCACCCCGCCGGCCGCACCGCTGATGGCAGGTTAGGGACGATCGTTCGTGCTCAGCGTGCCTTTCGTTTCTAACGTATTCATTCTTCTGACTTCGGCGTTCTGCTCCGGAAGAACAGTTCCAGCATTTTGCCCTTTCCCAGGACCAAGCCCACTTCCTTCAGGCCAAAAAAGGGAATCAACGCGAAGAAGCTGACCAGGCACTTGCCGATCAGATCGTAGCTGCCACGCCCGCGAAACTCGCCGAGTGCGTCGCTCGCGCTCTGTCGGTGGACCCATGCTCTGATCAGCGCCTCGACCACGGCGAATACGCCCACCAGCAGAGCGAAGATGAGCGCCTTGTAGATCGTCGGGAAGATCAGCGGCCTGCTCCCAAGCGGCCGGTCCAGGCGAAGAATGCGTCCGATCACGAGGATCTTACCCAGAACCAACGCCTCGATCAGCGTAACCCCGTAATGCAGGTAACTGATCTGGTACTGAGCAAGCAGTAATCGTTTGTAGATGGTGAACATGCCGAGCAGCAGGAACAGGTAGAGAACGTCGGTGAAATACTCGGCCATCTCGGCCGCAAGCTTCTGTTTCCGAACGCCGGTGTGTTTCGTCTTGTGGTGCGTCGCTTGAATGGATGGTTTCTCCTTCTGACCGGGCGAGAGCGGCTATCGAGGTGCCGCGCTTTTCCTCCCCAGTTCCTCTGCCAGAATCGGCACAGCCAGATTGCAGGCCTGAACGCCCTGAACGACGCAGAGTTTCAACACCTCCATGATTTCTTCCATCGTCGCGCCCGCTTGCAGGGCGTTGCGAATGTGTCGGAGCGTGCGCGGCGCGTACATTGTGTGCATGACGCGTCCGGTGCAATGCTGACCATCGCAAAGCCTCACTTCACAACGACGGCCGACCTCGCGCGAACGGCCCCTTCCTCCCATTCCCCGGCGTGGATATGTCCGCAACCGCCCTGCGCCGCCGGGTGGAAACACCCATCGGTCTTATGCACGAGGAAGCCCATGCTCCCCTTTTCGCGGTTCGGCGGCAAGCCGATATTGGCGAGGGTTTCCTCCGTGGTTTTGTAGGTCACGCCGATCTTCAGCATCTGTCGTGCTTGTTCCGGCGTGGCAATCGGACGGCCGATCAGTTTCGCCATCGCGACCTGTTTCTCGACCATTTGAAGCGTCGTCGCGCGAACACCCTTCTTGTTGTCCCACAAGTTCTCTTCAATGCCGGCACGGGTGTGCTGCCCGAGGGCGATCATCATCATGGAGATTGGGTAGGTTAGCCGAAACGTGCTCTGGTAAGTAAAGCACGAACCGTGCGGGGTCCGGCGCACCAGCTCCATCAGGTCGAACGGATTCACGCCGCAGACACCGCCGGCGCCGGTGCTGAAGAAGCCGTTCACCGGCCCCATGTAGTAGCCCCTGCGAATCAGACGTTCGACCAACTCCAAACCGTGGACGTGCGGGAGCGCGAAGTAAGGCTGGATGCCGTTCTCGACGCAACGCTTGATATTCTCAAGATAGAAGTCGGGTGTGGCATCCATCACCAGGTTGGCCATCGCGTGGGCCATCGCCGAATCGGTGAAGCGCGTTCCCTCAAAGGCACTCAGGGGATGAATCGCCGTCTGATCGTAGAGGGTCGAACCGCACATAACCGTGATCTGGTCCGGCGTGGGCTTGATGGTGCAGAGCTTGTGCCGAGTGTCGTAGTTGGCGGCGTGCGCTTCTTCGCCCGGCGCCGGAGCGAACGAGATGGACCCGCCCATTTGCAAGATCATCTTCGGTACGGCCTGCCGCAATCGCGCGACCTGGTCGTTGTACTGCTGGAAATCCTTCGAGATGTGGCCGGTCTTGGGATCGCGCACGTGGATGTGCAGGAGCGTCGCGCCCGCATTGAAACAATCCTTTGCCGCCTGGACCTGCTCATCCCAGGTCACCGGGAGCTTCTGCTCGGGGGTGCAATCCTCCGGCATCCACATCGGTCCGTAGGGCGCGGCCGTAATCATCAGCGGCGGCATGTTCTCCGGCAGCAGCGAGTCGTCGGTGAAGTACATCGCCTTTTCCTTTCAGGGTGAAAAAAAATATGGCATCAGATCAGGTGATTGCCAGAGCGACGCGCCCTGGACGCCAAAATGATTACAGGCGAAAGACCCCAAGCGAGAAAGCGACGACCCCGAGGCTCGCCACCAACGTCGCCACCAGCAGTGACAGGGACAGAGGAGCGTCCGGGTATTGACCTCGCAACGCCTTCAACTGTTGCCGATGTTGCCAGGTGGCGATCACCAGGGCCAACACCCCAATTCCCATAATGCATATGCCATAAATCCGAGCACCGAAAATCTGCTCACCACGGGTGACAGGTTTTTCCTGGTGCAGGTAAAAAAAGAGCTTGTAGAGACCGAAGCCAAAAGTAATCATCGATGTCGCGGTTCGAATCCACGCCATCAGCGTCCGTTCATACGCGAGGTAAGTGCGCTCCAGGGCAAGCTTCACCTGATCAGGGCCGGGCACAGCCCTCGCTGCTGTCGTTTCAGACACGGTCGCAGTCTCCATTTCGATCCGCGCCGGCTCCGCAATTCTGCGCGACGTCCCGGCCGAAGACACCCAGGTAGAAATCTGCCAATCGGGCGGATCCTTCGCCATAAACCTCAAAGTGGATAATCGCGCAAGCCATTCTTCGCTTGCTCCTTGCCGAGTTTTGCTTATCCGTGAACCGCTTCACAAAGTTTGATAGTACGCCGTTCGCAAGAAACTTCATTGACCCGTTGCGAGCAGCGCCGGGTAGCGACGACGATAGTAATCGAGCGGCCGAAAGTCGTGCAGCAAAGAACTGTGTCGGGTGCGGGTCGTCCCGGTTCGACTGTCGTGGCCGAACCAAACCGGTGCTGATGCGTCAATTACCCCCCGCCGCTTCCAATGTTGTCCTTGCTCGGCATCGTCATCGCAAACGGGTCGAGCAGCTTGTTCAGCTTGTCCGCCGGCAACACGTTCTGCTCCATGCAAATCTGCCGCACTGTCTTGCCGGTCTTGTGGGCCGTCTTCGCGATCTCAGCCGCCTTGTCGTAACCAATCACCGGCGCAAGACTCGTGCACATCGCCAGACTCCGCTCGACCATCTCCGAGCAGTGCTTTTCGTCTGCCTCGATACCGGCCACGCACCGCTCGGCAAAGACAGACACCGCTTTCGACAGAATCCGGATCGACTCCAGCAGCGCATTGGCCATAACCGGCATGCCGACATGCAGATCGAAGTTCCCCAGCGTCGCCCCTGCGAACGCCACCGTCGCGTCGGCCCCGATCGCCAGCGCCGACGCCTGCATCACCATCTCGCACATGACCGGATTGACCTTCCCCGGCATGATCGAGCTGCCCGGCTGAGTCTCCGGGATGCGAACCTCTCCGATGCCGCACCGCGGCCCGCTCCCCAGCCAGCGAATGTCGTTCGCGATCTTGGTCAAGCTCACCGCGATCGTCCGCACGAGGCCGCTCGCCTCGACCACCGCGTCCTTGGCCGCCTGGGCCTCGAAGTGGTTGGCCGCCTCGACAAACTCAATGCCCGACTTCTTCGAGATGGCCGCGGCCATCCGCTTCCCGAACTCCGGATGCGAATTAATCCCCGTGCCGACCGCCGTCCCCCCGATCGGCAGCTCGCGCAATGCCCGAATCGCCTTCGTCGCTCGCATCTCGCCCAGAGCCGCCTGGGCCGCGTACCCCGAGAATTCCTGCCCCAGCCGGATGGGCGTCGCGTCCTGCAGGTGCGTCCGCCCGATCTTCACGATCTTGTCAAACGCCTTCGCCTTCCGGTCGAGTTCCTGTTGCAGCCGCCGCAGGGCCGGGATCAGGTCGTGGTGCAGCGCCTCGCACACCGCGATATGGATCGCTGTCGGAATCACATCATTCGACGACTGCTCCATGTTGACGTGGTCGTTCGGGTGAACCGGCGTCTTGCTTCCGACCTGTCCACCCGCAAGCTGGATCGCTCGATTGGCGATCACTTCGTTGACATTCATGTTGCTCGAGGTGCCGGACCCGGTCTGAAAGACATCGACCAGGAAATGTTCGTCGAGTTTGCCGTCGATCACTTCCTGCGCCGCCTGGCCGATCAGCGTCGCGATCTTTTCGGGCAGCAGGTCAAACCCGCGATTGACCTCGGCCGCGCATTGCTTGATCAGCCCCATCGCCCGGATGAATCGCCGCCCCATGCGGTGTCCGGAGACGGGAAAATTCTCAACCGCCCGCTGCGTCGATGCCCCCCAAAGCGCGTGCCCCGGCACGGTCATCGGTCCCATCGAATCTTTTTCAGTACGCGTTTGTTCTGCCATGAAACGCCTCCTCTCGCGGATTGGATTCTAGCAGTCCGATGCGAATTGCACGACCGGTGCGACGCGGTAGACTCGCTCGCGGATTAGATGCGTCCCGGTGCCTCAACGATACTGAACGAACTCGACGCGATTCGGACGCGCTTCGGCCGTGCAATCGCACGGCGCCGCCTGCAACTGCTTCGACACCTGTCGGCCCAGCCGGTCACCGATCCGACCGAGTTGACGCGTTACCACGAATTGCTGCTGTTCCACGCCGCCTATCCCGACAGCGCGCGCGTCCTCCGCACGATCCACGCCGAACTTCGGCGGATCACGACGCTCGCCCGAAAACATGCATCCGCACTCGATGACGGCGGCATCGCCAACACGCACAGCGTCGTCAGTCTCTCTATGGACGCCGTCGACTGGCTCGAACGGTGCGTCGGCCGCGACATCGATATCGACTGGGACGAAGGTTCAGCCGGCGATGGCCTGGACGATGTGCTTCCGCTTCTGATGACACCCGTCGAGCGCGACGGATTCTTGACAGACGAGCTGTCGACGCGCGACTGGCTCGCGGCCGCCGCCGGTGGAAACCGCAGCTCGCAACTTCGTTGGCTGCTGGATCGTTTCGCCGATCGCATTGCGTCCGCCGAAGTTCGAGACCGTGTCTTTGAGACCGCCGAGATTCCGCTTCGATGGCGCCTTCGGGGTGACTGTTCGCGGACATGGGTCCGTTTCCAGCCGCGCATGATCCACTTTCAGGTCGAGCCGCCGGTTCGAACCATTTTCGTGCCCGAGCAGCTCGCCCGCCCCCTGCCGCCGCCCCGCCGGCTCACCTCAGCCGCTGCCCGCGCATTGATCGACACGGCCCGTGCGACGCTCTACGTCCGCGGGCGCGAAACCGACGCCGTCACGTACGCAAATCCCTCCGACATCGCGCTCTACTCACTCGAACGCGGCATCGACGTCGCACTCTTCGGAGCCGTCCCTTCGCGCCGCCTCCCGGTCGAAAGCTTCGTCGGCTTCGTCCTCGCCCGAAACCGCGTACCGATCGGCTACGGCGGTGGATGGCTCTTCTTCGATCGCAGCGAAATCGGAATAAACGTCTTCGACACGTTTCGGGGCGGCGAATCGGCCTACGCGTTCGCCCAGATCATGCGCGTATATCATCAGCGCTTCGGCGCACGGCGCTTCCTCGTGGACCCCTTCCAATTTGGCGCCGACAACGCCGAGGGCATCCAATCGGGGGCGTTCTGGTTCTACTATCGGCTCGGCTTCCGCCCCGTCGATCGTCGCCTGCGTGAACGGGCCGACGACGAGGCCGCCCGAATTGCCGCCGGCCGCCGCTACCGCACGCCGACGGCCATTCTGCGGCGGCTGGCGCGGGCAAAGCTTTCGTTCGATGTGGACGGAACGGGAGGTTGGCACGACCGGACGCCCAATCTCCACCGACTGGGGCGGGCCGTCACCCGCGCTCGGGCTCGCGTCGGCCCGCAGTCATCGTCACGTTGGGCGTCGATTGTCGCGCGCCGATTGGGAATTCGCGGCGCACCGGCATGGCCCGCGGCCGAGCGAGAGGCGTTTGAAAATCTCTGTCCGCTGGTCGCGCAGATCGATGGACTAGCCCGCTGGCCCGCCTTGGACCGCACGTCACTAGTTGCTCTGATGCGGATCAAGGGCCGCCCGCGCCAGATCGAATACATCCGGGCATTACAGCGGCATGAACGACTGAGGCTCGCCTTGCGAAAAATCGCGGAAAAACGGTGAAAGTCTGCGCCCAGCGCGGCACGACGCTCGACCTTATTGAGTCCTCTCAAACACGCTTAGCTTCCGGCATGCTTGCCCCCCCGTGTCGCGCGGAAATTGTGGTGGAATCCGCCAAATGCGACGAAGCACGCGAAGCGCGGTACAAATTGCCGCGAAGCATGGAAATCTATTGCCCATCTTGCGGCTACAACCTGCGCGGCATCCCTGAGATTCGCTGCCCCGAATGTGGCTTCGGCTTTGATCGTACGGCCGTTGAGGCAACGGCCATCAACGAATTTGGGCGACGTCTTGCGATCTACAGCGCCATTATCATCCGCGCCGCGTTCGCCGCGGCGTTCGCTCTGCCGGGCCTGTTGCGATCGCCTGGCGGCGCGGGGCATGCCTCCCCGTTGGCGGTAGCTGCCGGCCTCGTCGCCGCCATGCTGATCAAACGGAGCGTCGGCCGTACCGGCGACGCCGACTTCGTCGATTGGCTGGCCGGCACGTACTACGTCTTGCTCGCGATCTTCGCGCTCACCACTGTGCTGGTTCTTGCGCCGTCCGTTGGCGCCGTCCTCGCGGCCGCCTGCCTCGTGGATGCAGCGTGTATTTGGACTCGAGGATGGAGCCGCCTCGAATACACGGACAAAACGCTGCCGCCGAGCGGCGCCAAACGTTTGATGCAATACCGCGTTGGCGCGACAACCGCCGCCTTCATCGCCACGAGCGCGTGGCTGGCGTCCCTGCTGAACTGACTCAGCGCGGCACGAAGCTGACCGTGATGTGCATGATCGTCCAGTAGAGAAACGCTTCCGGCGCCAGCAGCCAGTTCATGATCGGCGGCTTGCCGAATCCGAAGACCCACACCGCCCCGATCGCCATCAGCACGACGACCATACCGATGTGCAGCACGCGGAAGCCCGGCAGTGTCGTCCGCATCCACAGCCACCAACCCTTCGGCGGCGTCTTTGGCTGCGTCCGCGCGTACTGATAGCAGGCAAAGATGTACCACGACGTGACATGGAACAGAATCAGGCAATACGCCCGCTGCGTGATCAGCATCGACAGCCCGAGCACACCGGCCGACCCCGCCATCAGACGGATCAGCGGTGCGTGCATCCGCATTAGCGCCGGCACCCCGCCTGGCAGACCCCGGGCGAAGTACTGCAGCGTCAGCCGTGCCGCGACGAACCACGCCACGATCGGCCCGAGCGAAAGAACGCACTTGAACGCCACCGATCGCGCCGGATCGACCGACTGATAGCCGCGTGGATAGAGACCGAATGGCACGCCCGACCATCCGATCGCAACCACCGCCAGCAGCGTCAGCGCCACCAGCGCCCGCGTAAACTGCTTGAACCGCTTCTTATCCTTGATGTGCGGCGCGTCACCCAGCACGACGTAAAACATCCCCTCGTCGCGCAGCTCGTGAATCAGGAAATAGAGATAGACAGATCCGTAGACGAGCTTGTTCTCCTTGCCGCCTTGAAGGTAGTAGAAAATGCTCAGCACAACGCCGAGTGCGAGCAGGCCCACGATCCACGCCCGCTTGGCCGGCGCCTGGTTGTTCCGCGAAGAGACCATGAAGAGGAAGCCGATGATGATGTGCGGAATCGTGATGTACCGCATCGCCGCCTCGGTCCCCTCGGCGAGATAGCGAACATCGTGCCCGCGCTTAAAGACGTTGCGCTCGACCCAGTAACCGGCCATGAAGACCGATGCGATGACGATCGTCAGCACCACCGCCTTCCAGAAATTCCGTTCGGTCACCCCCAGCCCGCGGCGGTGGTCAAACTCCCCGGGAAGTGCAATTACGGCTGGAGAACTCGCCATGGACGACGCAAACTCCCGATCAATCAGCGAGGTATTCGCAGCGGACGCCCGCACCCCGCGCCGGCCGGACCGTCCGAAACCCGGACATTACCTTATCGGCCGATCGTCAAAACGCAAGCAATTCACCCCGCTGCGTGCGGCCTAAAGTCCGATCTGAACGGGCTTCCGCGCGCTGTGCCGCCGCAGCAACTCGGGATCGACCGCTACTCCCAGCCCCGGCCCATCGAGCGCCTCGGCCCGCCCGCCAATTCGGAACCGCACCGGCCGGCGCACCACGTCACCCCGCAGCAGGAACCCGCCGAAACTCCCTTCGGCAAACCTCACGCCGGGAACGAGCCGCAGAAACCACCGCCCCGCCGCGGAAAGAATGCTCGTCTCGCCGACCATGCAACCGAGTTGGATGTTCAGCCCGTGCCTGTGCGCCTGCCCGGCCAATTTCAGAGCCGGCAGCAGCCCACCGTTTTTGCTGATCCGAATATTGAACCACGTCGCTGCCCGATGCCGCAGCAGCGTCTCGGCATCGTCCATCGTCACCAGCGACTCGTCGGCCATCAGTCCGAGGCGACTCGCGCCCAGTAACTGATACCACGAATCTTCCTGGCCCTTGGCCAGCGGCTGCTCGACGCAGGCAATCGGCAAGTCCGCCCACGCGGCCAGCCGTGCCCGCGCGGCATCGACCGTCCACCCGCCATTCGCATCGAGTCGCAGCGATGTCCGCCCCGCCCGTAACGAGCGACCCAGCACACGGACCGCCGCCCGCACTCGCGCGTCATCGCCGTCGTCGCCGACCTTCAGCTTGAAGTCCCGCAGCCGGATGCAGCGCATCTTTCGGATCGACCACGCGACATCTCGCGCCGACTCTCCCCCCACCACGCCGCTGTAACGGACGCTCCGAAGACTCCCCGGCGAGCCGATCCCCGGCAACCCAAGCCACCCCCCGGCTTCCTCCAAAGACCGTCCGAAGCCGCGGGAAAAGGCATCGAGCAGCGCCAACTCCAGCGCCGCCCGCGCAGCCGTGCAGGCCCGACCCGCCATGTCGACACTTGGCAATCCGTCGATCGCCTCCAACGCCTCGGGGAAATTGTCCGCCCGCAGCTTCACGAGCCGCGGAACCATCTCGTCGCGAATGTCCGCCTCGGCCGAGTCGAGCGTCTCCCCGCTGACGTACGGCCGCGGGTGCGTCTCGCCGTAGCCGACCGCCCCGTTCGACAGCTCCACCTGCACCACAAGCGGCTGCGCCACCGCCCGCTCAGACGCCGCATGGCGGAATTTCTGCCGCATCGGAATCTCGAGCCGCCAGAGCGTCAGTCGCGAGACCGTCAGAGTCATCAATCGCGATTCTAAGGACGCCGCGCGCGGATAAGAAGAATCGGGTCCCCGCCTTTTCCACGCCGCGCGCCATCGGTTACATTCCCGCGACCTGTCGAAGGAACCGAATCGCCGGGAGCGCGCATGGACTCGACGATCATCACCACGCCGTCGGAGGCGATGCACCACCCGCCCGGCTATCGCCTCCGCCGCGGCCGAAACTGGTTCTTCCTCGGCCTGACTTACGCATCCTACTACCTCTGCCGCTACAACCTCAGCCCAGTCGCACCGCAACTGAAGTCCGATCTCGGATTCTCCAACTCCGATTATGGAATGATCAACTCCGGCCGCGATGGGGCCTATGCCGTTGGCCAGATGATCAATGGCCTGTTCACGGACCGCGTCGGCGGAAAACAGGCAATGACCATCGGAGCCATCTCGACGATCATTCTCAATCTTGCGTTCGGGCTCACGGCGTGGTCGGGGCTCGCCGGCGCGACGCTGCTTGTCACGCTCATATTCATCCGAAGCGCCGATGGCTATATGCAGGCCTTCGGCGCGCCGGGAATGATCAAGATCAACACCGCCTGGTTCAAGCGCCGCGAGCGCGGCGGCTTCGCCGGAATCTTCGGCTTCATGATCAATCTGGGCGCCATCGGCGCGGGATATCTCGCAAAACTGCTTTCGACCGGCTTCGTGGTGCCGCTGCTCTTCCTCTCATTGACCGTCCCGCGCCTGAACTGGCGTTACGTATTCATCATCCCGCCGATGATCGTCGCCGTCATCGTCCTGCTGATGAATCTACTGGTGAAGAACAATCCCGAGGAGGCCGGCTACCACATCATCCACGACGATGAACCCCGCCATGACGAGCCGCATCAGAAAGTACGGCTGGGCGACGTCTTTCGGAAAATTGCCTCGCAGCCGACGGTCTGGATCGTCGCCGCGGCATACTTCTGCACGGGGTTCGTCCGCCGCGCAATCGAGTCCTGGTGGGCCATTTACCTCAAGGATACTTGGAGCGCCGGGACGGACTCGCAACTGTACAACTATTTTTACATCGGCCTGCCGCTCACCGCGTCCGTCGGCTCGCTCGTTTCCGGCTATGTCTCCGACATCTTCTTTCGAAGTCGACGAGCTCCGGTCGCCGCCATTCTCTACGGCCTGCAGACCTTGTTCTGCATTCTCGCCCTGCGGATGTCGCACGGCGGCCCTGCCGCATCGGGCACGCTCGCGGTGATTGTCATCCTCGCCATCTCGATGATGTGCAACTCGACGCACTCAATCCTCGGAACGGCGGCGGCGATGGATCTCGGCGGGCGCAGAATGGCCGGCTGTTCATCCGGAATCATCGACTCGTTTCAATACTATGGCGCACTGATCAGCGGATGGGGTCTCGGCGCGTTCTTCGACTATGTCGCGAGAATTTCTCACTCAGCCGCCGTGACCACGACCGCGCAAGCGGGCGGCAAATTGCATTCCGCCGTCTGGATCGGAGCCATGATTCCCTTCGGCCTGCTCGGCACCGGCTTGATGACCTATCTCTGGTTCAAACACCGCGGAACCACGGCGAAGGGAACCTGACGGGTCTTCCCGCTCATCCGTGGTAGAAATCCTCGCGGACGACCTTGCCGTCCTTCCACGTCTGCACGGCGACCTGCTTCTGCACCATCCGCTGGCCGCCCTTCGGCGTGAACTCGAACGTCCACTCGATCGCCGCCCGATCGCCCTCGACGATCACCGCCCCCGTCCGGGCGGAGTGAAACTCAACCGAATTGATGAAGCTCTCCTCGTACTTGCGATTGAGCGCCTTGCCGCTCCGCTCGTTCGCCCCGTTCTCGCTCATGACGACATCGTCGGCGTACCAGGCGTCAAACGTCTCGAGCAGTCGCCCGCCAAGAATCCCGTCGATGACCGCTTGGACGTTCTTTCGCGTATTCATTCGAGTCTCGCCTCTTGAGATTTCGGGATGCCATTCAGGCCGATTTCTGCTCGGCGGAGAGCGCGACACGGTAAGCCGTCGCCACGCCCAGGAACGCAAAGACAAAGTCCATTGCAGCGAGGTCAGTCACAACGATGCGCGCCAGGTCGGTCATCTGCGGTCCCCCACGAAATTCCTCCGCGATTTCGTTTTCGCGAGTCTCAAGCCACGTTTCGTACGTCGGCTTTTCGCTATGCAACTTCCTCAAATGCGGGACGGTTTCTTCCTTGAAGTCCTTCAGATCCTCGGCCGAAATGACCCCCGGTACGTCGCTAGCCCCGACGTAGTTGTGAGCGATCATGAAAGCCGGATACTCACTTTCCGACATGACGGCGGCAATATCGGACGCGTCTTTCACCTCCTCGTTGTAGCGCTCGCGCGATGTCAGCTCTGCTTGCGCCTTCTCGCTGAACTTGGCAAACGCGTAACGAACCGCCATCATCTTTCCGCCGAAGATACCCAGCAGCGCCAGCCCGGCGCATGCCACGGCGACCGGCTTCCCTCCCCCGCCGGCGATCTTCGCTCCGAAGCCGACTAGCGCGCCAATGCCCCACGCAACCCATCCGACCTCATAACCGGTCGTCGCCGCGATGACTGCCCAGATCACCGCCCCGACAAATGCACCGATCGCCGCCGCGAGAAGCGTCGTTACGCGCATAGTCCACCCTCGACTTTTTCTTAAGTGAAGCGTGCCGGCGCCAGCGCGGACCTGCCTACTTCTTCGGCACGTTCATCGCCAGAACCGAGTTCTTCACATCCTTGTTGAAGTCGTCCTTGCATCCCGGCGAGCAGAAGTAGATCGTGTACTGCTCATAAACAATCACGTTCGCCGGCTTGCCGTCCATTTTGAGCGCGCAGCCCGGGCACTTCTTGATCGTTTTGTCCCCCGCCCCGTCAAACTCGTCCGCCGCGACGAGAATCGTCGTCACGGCCGTGTCGCCGGCCTGCCCGATTGCCGCCGACGTCTGATCGGCCGCCTTCTGCAGCGCGTTCTTCGGCGCTTCTTCCTTCTTCTCACACCCGGCCGCGATCAACGCAATCGAAACAGCGGCGCACGCGATCAGTCGGTTTCGCAACATGATATTTCTCCTTTTCTTGGGGTACAGCCGGCAGCATACCCGCGCTGCCGCGCGATTACACATGCGGTCTTTCGACCCAGTAGCGCTCAAATGCCGCCCGGTATTCCGGCGGAATCGGCCGCGTCTCCCAGGTCCGGGTGTCGGCAAACGCACACGCGTGCCGCGCATCCGATACGACGCGCCGCTCCGGCAACTTGGTCATCTGGTAGTCAAACCGAACGCTCTTGTTGCCGAGATGCCCCACGCAAATCGCGATCTCCCCCTCATCGCCGAACTTCAGCGGCGCGTGATAGTCGATCTGCACGTTCACCGTCGGCATCACGAGATGATGCGCATCGAGCATCGTGCCCCACGGCAGTTTCAGCCCCTCGCGAAAAAAATCTTCCAGCCCAACCATGCAAAAATGAATGTAGCGGGCAAAATAAAGCACCCGCGCATAGTCCACATCGTCGAGACGCACGCGAAACGGGCTTCGAAAAACCGCGGCCACATCGCCATGCTAACCGCGCGTGGGTGCTGCCGCACACCGTCCGGAATCCGCGAATTCGAGGGTCGTCAGCCCCCGCCCCGACGGGTAGAATAGAGGACAGCCTCGCCGAAGCGTTTCGCCGGTGGACCACTCGGGGGAAGGTCGATCACCGGGGATTTCAACCTACTGCCGGAGGGAAGACTCGGCATCATGAATTGCGGAAAGAAGCATCAGGAATCACCCTGTGAAATCTCGCCTCGCGCCGATCTGCGGACGCCGCTCATCGCCGCCATCGCGCTCGCAGTCTCCGTCGCGCTGGCCTCGACCGCAGCCGCCCAAAGCACGATCGTCCGCGCCAGTCTCACCAACGGTGTGGCCGGCACGCCCGTCGGCCTCCCGCCGGCCAACCAGGAAGTCCCCTCCGAAGACACCTGGCAGCGGCACGCAATCTCACGCGACGGAAACCTGGTCGTCTTCGTCACTCGCACGTCCCTGGCGGCCCAGGACACCAACGCGACCGCCGACGTCTATGTTCGAAACATTTCGGTCGGCACAACAACACTCGTGTCATTGGGCACCGATGGCAATGCCGCCAACGCGACATGCTATGCGCCGACAATCTCGGGCGACGGCCAGTACGTCGCCTTCGTCACAGCCGCGACCAATCTGACGGCGGAATCCACCGGCGGATTCCGGCAGGTCTTCGTCCGTAAGCTCCCGTCCGGACCGACCGTGCTGATCTCCAAGTCCGGCGCAAACGCCGGAGACGCTCACAGCACACTGCCGGCGCTTTCCAACACAGGCCGCTACGTATCGTACGAGAGCGTTGCGACCAATCTGACCGCCGACGCAACCGGCGGCTTCCAACAAGTCTTCCTGCACGATCGTGACACCGACAACAACACCGTCTTCGACCAGGCCGGCCTGACGTCAACGTCGCTCATGAGCCGCGCAAGCGGACTCACCGGCGCCATCGGAAATGCCGGCAGCGGTGGCAGCGCCCTGACCGACAACGGCCGCTTTGTCGCGTTCACAAGCAGTGCCGCAAACCTCGTCAGCGCCGACACGAATGGATTTGAGGATGTATTCGTTCGCGATCGCGTCGCAAACTCGACCACGCGCGTCAGCGTCGGCGCAAATGGCGTCGAGTCTCACGGATCGACGTTCGGCGTGACCATGTCGGCCGATGGACGTTTCATCGGCTTCTTCAGCTCGGCAGACAACCTCTTGGCGCCCGCGCTTCCCGCTCCTCAAATCCGCGAGGCGTACGTTCGCGACCGTGGCGTACCGGGCGGCGGCGGCGAATTCAACGATGCGGCCGCCGCGAACCCCAATCGCGTCATCAGTATCAATCCGGCGACCGGTCAGTATGGCAATAACGCCGTCGGCCTTGGCGACGGCCGCGAGCGTGTCGCGGTTTCGCCGACCGGCCGCTTTGCCGCTTTTCGGGCAAATTCCACGAACCTCGGCGCCCCCCCGGCCGAGCCTCGCGCCGACATCTACGTCCACGATCGCGACTCCGACAACGACGGCATCCTTGACGAGCCGGGCGCGGGTCAGCGCGCCACGCTTCGCGTCAGTGCGACAATCCCCGTCGGTACCCGGCAGCCGTTCGACTGTGCCATCCCGGCGGTTGGCGGTTCCGCCACCCAGTACCTTGTCGCCTACGAATCCCTTTCGGATGACCTCGACACCATCGTCCTGCCCCTCTATGAGCAGAATTCCACCGGAGCAAACGTCTTCCGCGGCGAGTGCGCTACCGTCGCGATCACCAGTCAGCCCACCCCATCGGTCAGTCTCTGCTCCGGAGAGACGCTCTCGCTCACCGTCGCAGCATCCGGCACCGAGCCGTTCACCTATCAATGGAAAAAGGGTGCCAGCAACGCGCCCGGCGTCTCGAATCAAGCGACGTATACAAGGGCCGGTGCCGTGCAGAGTGATACGGGCTCGTACTCCTGTGTCATTACGAACGCCTGCGGCTCCGTCACCAGCTCGGCCTCCGCGGTAACCGTCAGTAACGCGGGAATCACCGGTCAGCCGCAGTCACAAAATCGATGCCCCGGTCAAAGCGTTACATTCACGGTCGTCGCCCCAGGCGGCACGTTCCAGTGGCGCAAGGACTCGATCCCATTGTCCAACTCTGGCACATGCCCCGGTGCCCACATCTGCGGTGTCGCGACACAGACCCTGAGCATCAACGCCCTGACTGCCGCCGACACCGGCGTCTACGATTGCGTCGTCAACGGCGCCTGCGGCAGTCAAACGACCGTCCCCGCGAACCTCAACGTCGCACAAACTCCGGTCGTCACATCGCAGCCCGCCGGCGCGACCGTCTGCATCGGCCAGCCCTTCTCGATCGGAGTAGAGGCGACTGGTCCGGCACTGACGTATCAATGGCTCAAAAACGGCGTCAATGCACCCTCGCCCTCGACCGCTCCGATTTTCTCGCGTGCATCGGCGGTCGCCGGCGACGCCGGCACCTACACTTGCCGTGTCCGCAGCGGAAGTTGCAATCCGGCCTTCGAGGTCATCAGCCAACCCGCGATCGTCGTCGCCGCCGGCAATCCGACCGTCGGAACTCAGCCGCTCAACCAGACCGCGTGCGTCGGCGGATCCGTGTCATTCACAGTTGCGGCCAACGGGCCAAACTTGCAGTTCCAGTGGAAGCGTGGCGGGAACAACCTCGTGAACGGCGGTTCGATCAGCGGCGTTACCTCCCCGACCCTCACGATCAACCCCGTCGCGCCCACTGACGCCGGCGCGAACTACCAATGTGCCATCACCGGAACCTGCGGAACTGCCAACAGCAACACCGTCGCTCTGGCCGTCAATAACCCGCCGGCGATCACGGCCCAGCCCACCGATCAGAGTCTGAGCGCCGGCGACGCCGCCACGTTCCGCGTCACCGCATCCGGCTCCACTCCCCTGCTCTATCAGTGGCGAAAGAACGACTCGCCGATTGCGGGCGCAAACCAGCCGAACCTGATCATCAATCCCGTCACTGCGGCCGACGCCGGCCAGTACGACGTCGTCGTGTCGAACCCCTGCAACTCCGCGACCAGCTTCAAGGCCCTCCTCTCTGTCGCGGGTGGAGGCGGCGGTGGTGGCGATGGCGGAGGGGGTGACGGAGGCGGAGGCGGTGGAGGCGGAACCGGCGGCGGAACCTGCGGCCTGTTCGGCGCCGCAGCGCCCGAGGCCCTGCTGGCCACGCTGACCCTGATGATGCTGGCGCGATCCCGAACTCGGCGGCGAAATCGCCGCTAGAGATCGTCCCCCGTCGGTCGACGCCCGATCAGTTTGCACGTCGCCCGGCCTGCGGACGTCGTGCCGCACAGCGGACAGACAAACTGAAATCGGACGTCGATCTCATCCTCAACCATCAGCCCAAGTTCAAGCTGAGCAATGTCGACCGGCGTTGGCCCGCCGGGACCAAAGTGCATCGCAACGGGATCATTGCCGGGGCTGACCCCGAGCGCGAACTCGACGTATTCCTCGCAATTCTTGCACGTGCCTTGAAAGTCGCCGGCGTAACGGCTCATGAGCGTCATTCCTGCGCCGCCGGGTTTCAACCGGCGACGCCTGCCACTATCATGTAACGGGCCGCCGGTCGCAACGGGCGGTCGGCCGAACGGAGCAGCGGAATGAGTTTCCAGCATCGCGGCGAATCGGTCATCGCCTCGCACGACCTCAGTGAATTGAAGCTCGTCTTCCGCGTGCTGCACCGCCACCTCGGCCAGCACCCCGACATGCTCGACACCCACTTCCTCATCGAGTTGCAGCGGTTTCTCCACGACCAGGCGATCAACGACGGCGTCGACATCGCCGACCACTCGGCCTGGGACCGCTGGCTCGGCAACGACGACGCCGCGTCGTGCGAACAACGTGTCGCACAACGAAAGCAAATCAAGCCGACGTGATCACCGCAGAAGTTGTGTCCGACGTACGCACCTCGAGCCCTGAACAAGCCGCACCGGCCGTCGGCCGACGCAAGCCGCCCGGCTGGCTCTTCGCCCTCGGTGATGCCGCTCTACCGGCGGAGGTCACAGTCGGTGCCCGAACCTTCCACCTCGTCCGCACGTTCAAGCACGATTTCTTCGCCGCTACCGGCCTCTATGCCGACCATTCCGGACAAGCCGTCGTTAAGTTCGGCCGCCACGCCCCCCTGCTCGGCCTGCCGATGGCCTGGCTCGGACGGCGCATGGTCGGCCACGAGGCGCGCCTCTACGAGGCCGTTGACGGCCTGCCCGGCGTCCCACCGTTTCTCGGTCGCATCGGCGATGCCGGCTTTGTCCACGACTACGCCGACGGCAGCGATCTATCGCGCGACGCCCGCCTCGCCGACGATTTCTTCCCGCGCCTGGCCGAACTGATCGCCGCAATTCACGCCCGCGGCGTCGCATACGTCGATCTCGAAAAGAGGGAAAACATTCTGGTCGGATCCGACGGCCGTCCCTACCTCATCGACTTTCAGATCTCCTGGAACTGGCCGACTCGCAGCGGTGGGTCGACAGCCATGGCGCGCCGCGTCCTGGCGGTGCTGCAACAGTCCGACCGTTATCATCTCTACAAGCACTGGCGCCGCATGCGGCCCGACCAGCTCTCGCCCGCCGAGCTCGACGCCGCGAGACCGCCGCTCTGGATCGCCGGCCACCGGCTGATCTTCCGGCCGATCACCCTGGCCCGGCGGCGAATACTCGAATGGCTCGGCGCGCGGAAGCGCGGCCAGAAAGGCCGCTCCGAAGACGCACGACAATTGCAACCCGTGGAGGAGAACCCGGCATGTCATTGAGCACGGAACAAACCGCGGCCATCCGCGATTTCAGACAGTGGTGCGAGCAGAATCTGAAGGGCGACGAACGCTTCGGCAGTCCGACGCGCGACGACCGCGCCGACCACTCCACGCTTGCCACGCGCTGGCCGACGAAGGCGAATCCGCAGATCTGGCTCGAAGTCGCTGTCCGGCCGTTTCTCCCGCAGGTGCGGATCGGCTTGATGACCGACGACCGCTGGAAGAGTGAGGATCTCGAGGAAAAAATCCAGGAGTCGGGCGACACGATGAGCGAATTCGTCGGCCTCGCCTTCGAGGAGGCCGGCCTTCCATGGGCCGAGCCGCCCGTCGAGCACTACCGTGATCAGATGAAGTATTTCTACTTCGCGACGCCGATCGAGTTGAAGACGCCCGGCGACGTCGCGAGCGAAGCCGTGCGAAGCAAGACGCGCCAGATGCTCGATGGTTACTACGCCGCCTTCGCGCCGTTTCTGAAATAGGACGTGCCTAGTCGGTCGCCGTCATCGCTGCCTGGCGCGGATCGTCATTCGTCGCCAGCGACGGCTCGACCAGTTCGCGCAATTGCGACAGCTTTCGCCCGCCGAATCGATAGGTCTGCACGAACACCACCGCACCCGCGAGAGCGACGACCGCCATTCCCACCAACGCGACCCGCGACGAACGCCGCCGCATGAGTCGCACCACCGGCCACACGGCCGCGATCGACAGCACAACTGCCGTCATGACGACCGCGTCGTAGCTCGCCCGCTGCCAGTAGGAGCCGCCCATGTTGAGCCACATGCCGAATTCGTCGAACGTCAGCGCCAGCGCCAGGCCGTAGAGCAGCGCCGCCGTCCGCGGCCGCGTGGCCCGCTTGTCGCCCAGCAGCATGAATAGCCCCAGCCCCGCCAGCAGCAAGATGCCCCAGACGTGGTGATGCACGTGAGTCCCGCCGACGCGGACGTAAAGCTCCGGCGCGTCGTGGTACATGATGTAAAACACAACCGCCCGCGCCGCGATGAACGTCGCAAGAAACGAGATCAGCACCCAGAACGATTCCGACCGCAGGCGTCGGCGCAGCGCACGCACCATTTTCGACTCAACTCCCCGAAACTCCCGCTCCTTTGGGTCGCAGGCAGAGCCGTATTGTAGCGATTTTGCCCCGATAACTGTCGCACCATGTGCGCGACGCTTCCGAGGAGAGCATCTAAGCGGCGACTAGAAATAATGTTACAAGGATTAGGCCGTCGCGGCCTTACTTCTTGGCGGCCTCGCGGGCGGCAGCAACGACTTCTTCCTGGATCGAAGCCGGTACCTTTCGGTACTTGTGAAATTCCATCGTGAACGAGGCCTTGCCCTGCGACATCGACCGCA
>CAZONT010000073.1:0-19587 GCA_964581285.1 uncultured Planctomycetaceae bacterium
GAATAGACATAGAATGTTGTGCATCGCTACGACGAGTAGCGGTTCACCTTTGACTTACTACTTACCTGTTTCCCGTTATTACCTTGCTCCAATTATACCCAATTCCTTTTTTGTAATTTCTCGATCTTCGGCCTCCGCTTTCGCAACCGTCGCGCCAGCTTCGCGAGCGCCCGACTTACTCCGTCACGTTTGTTCATCGCTCGCCCTCGACAATTCGCCCAGCGCCGCCGCCGACTGGTCCCACATGCTCGCGACGGCGCTGGGCAGTAAGTCCAAAATGTTCCCAGCGCCGCCGCCTACAGGGTAGATGCCGAGCGGTCGACGGCGCTGGGGTCTGCAATCGGTGCGGGACATTAGACGAACGCAAACTGGTTGCAAGCGAAATCCGCAAAGATTCTTGAAGATTTATTTGTGTAGGTTGGCAAGATGAACAAGGTTGCGTAATGCGTTACGGATTTAGTAGTTGCGAATGATGATTTCGTTCGTTGAGACGCGCTCGTAATGACGCTCCAGTCCTGAATACTTGACTGGGATTTCCTCAATCGTGAAACCCGAATACAGGTCGCGATTCATTGCGCAATCCGAATTGGTCATTAACCACTTGTGAGGACATGCCCGCACATGTTTTGCCATGTCGATATTCTGCTGGACGGTAAACGGATAAGCATACGCATCATGCGCCGCATTGCGCAAGAGCAGGTAAGGCGGATCAATAAATATGAATACGTCTTTGCCCGACTCTTGGAGGAGAGGTAGGTAATCACCGCAAGTAATCCTCGCATCTTGCAAGCAATCGTGACAATGCGCGATCCGATCAGGATGAGGCAAAGACTTGCCCTCGCCCGAGCAAAAACTGGCAATGTCAGACCGACCATTGCAATAGACCTGACCGAATGCGAAGCGCGACAAGATGAGATATGCCAACGGGGAGCGCGTCCACGTTGTCTTCGCGCGAATAAATGACTCTTCCAAAACCAGCGGATCGCGCAGCATGCGGCGCGCCCGTCGAATACGAGCGCCCGCATGTGGTCCGCGCAACCAGTTTAGATGTCGGATGACGTAGGGGTTGACGTCATTGATCCAACGTCGTTTATGTGTTGGGACGCGCCAGAAAATCGCGCCCGTCCCGACCATCGTTTCCCTGTATTCCTCAAAGAATGGGAAGCGCCGTCGGATGATCGGAGCCAGTCGATGCTTGCTGCCCAGCAATGAGAGCATGGAGTCCTCCAGTCTTTGACAATTTCTCCCCAACGACCTCAAGCAACTCGTCGATGCGATTGCGCAGGTCCATCAACGTCTTGCGCGACTCCTGTAATTCGACGACTGCGACGATATCCCAATTCATTTCCAGCGCAGCGCCGATCCGATCCGAGGCAGAAATTAATACCGACTTGACGTCGGTTTTCTCCGTCGTCTTGCTGTCCTTTGGTTTCTTCACTCCGATGCGACGGAGAGCATCGTTTAGCGAGGTCACTTTGCGCGCCTGCGCTTCCGTCAGACCTGCCGCAAGATTCATCTTGAATCTAGCAGTTGCCTCTGAGACCTTGCGGCGCTTCAACTCCGCGCCCCATGTCCCGTGTTGGAAAGTCGGTCGCGCAAGTCGGAGCGCCCGACCCTGACACCAAAATCCCCAGACCGTTTGTTTCTCTGCCGATGCAATCGACTTTTCGACTTGCTCGTAATAGACCCAGTGGTCTTGATCTTGCTTCGGTGGACTGATTTCCGTCGACATGCGCGCGGACTCCTCGCCCTGATTTCGCAGGGTTTTTGCGACGGTCTCAGTTAGGTCGGGACCAAAAACCGTAGGACTACTGCGCCTACCCTAACCATATATCACAATTTTCGCGGGAGTTAAGGCGAACTTGGTTTCGCTTGGTGAAATAATTACTCGACTCAGCAATTTTTCGTGGTCGTCGGCTGGACTTTTCCAAACCTAAAGCTAACATGCCTTTTTAAGGAGATAGGCAATGGCTGATTTAGGCAGGCTAATGGCGAAAACGCTGGCGACGCTTGAGGCACTGAACAAGACGACGGAGAGAGAGCGACAGCAAGCGCCGAGCGCTCATTTTGTCGAGGACTATTGCAACTTGCGTCGGCTTACGATTGAAGCCGTGAAAGACTTGGAGCCCGTCTTACCCCCCGAGGTTGAGGACGACGACGACGTTAATTACGTCGAATTGCTCGCCTATACGCAGCAAATCTTTAACCAGCTCAATCGGATCGAATTGCAGCGGCGCGGCGGTGCAGGAATGGTCATGCGGGGCTGACCCACTGGGTAACACTTGAACTCACAAAAGGAGATTGCGCATGCTCGATTCAGCTCTCGGAAAAGCCGTCGGCGATTTCTACGTTACAAACACCGCTGAAGGTAAGACGGACTGGCAGAAAAAAGCGGTCCTCGTCGTCCAACAGCTCGTCTACCAGCTCGATTTGCATGATAAGAAAATCGGAGCGCTTGAGGAGCAAATCGCGACGCTCACCAAGCGACTCAGGGACGCCAAAGTTCTAATGTAGGCCGCCAGAGTTTCCGCCAGAGTTTCCGCCAGAGTTTCGGTAAGAATTGCGGTTTTTGACCATGCCAGCGGGGCCATGCGCGATTCGAGCCCCAGCGCCCTCATTCACCCCCGCGAGCACAAAAAAACCGATCGGCACTGCCCCCGTTGGGACAGCGCCGGATCGGTTGATTCCCCGCTGGCCTCAAGCCCAGCGCTAACTTCGCACGCGCTCAGCCGCCATTACGGCTTCAGCGCACCGTTCTCGACGAGCGCCTTCCCATCCACCGTCAGTGTGGAACCGGGCAAGAACCCGCTCAGATCAAAAGACGTCGCGTTCGTACCGCCGGCCCATGTGTTGCTGCCGACGCCGATCGAAACCATGCCGGCCGGAACCCATGACAGAAGCTTGCTCTGTGGAGGCACCTTCAGACTCTCGTTGATGCCGATATCGACGAACGCGAACGCGTCCTTGTCGCCCGTCGCCGCATCGTAAATTGCCTTCAAGCCCTCCAGCCCGGACTTCGCCGTCATTCCGGTCAGCTTTCCGGCCTTGAACGTCAGCGTCAGGCCGCTGATCTCCTTGCCCTGAAAGACGCTCCGATCCACAACCACCGTGCCCTCGGCGGAGCCCGGAACCGGCGTCGTATAGACCTCGCCCGCCGGCAGCCACACCTGGCACGCAGCACCGCCCTTGGCGACATCCTGGCTCGAGATCACGCCATCCGAAACGAACACCGGCCGGCCGCCGATCTGGAATCGCAGATCGGTCCCGTTCGGATTCGTGATGCGTACCTCCTTGCCGGACGCCAGCACCGCCTGCACCGTCGCCCCGGTGTTCTGCAGCCGCGAGTAATCGGTATTCACGGCGTTCCAGAAAACCGTCGACAGCTCGTCCTGCGTCATTCCGTTCAGCTTGGCCGTCGCCGCCGTCGGATAGATTCCGTTGCCGAGACTGACCTGCCGAACGTTGCGCTTGAGAATCGCATCGCGGACCGGCTGGGCCGCCTTCGCATGGGCCGCGATCCGCGCCGGATCGACGCCCGCCATCAGCGCCGGATTCTCAATCGACTCCACTCCGATCTGAGCCGTGATGATGTTCGCCAGCTTGAGCGCAAGATCCGGCGACTGCCCGTCGAATTTCGCGGGCACATCGTCGTACGAGCCGCGCGCCAGCCGGTCGGTCTCAATCGAGATCAGCGGATGCGCGCCCGCCCGCCGTACGGTCAGCGCGATGTTCTCCAGCAGCTCAATGTCCCGCGGCGTTCCGGTGATCAGAACCAGGTCGCCCTCCTTGATGTTGGCGCACTGATCCACGAGCGTCTGCGCAATCGCCCGCGGATCTGGTCCGGCCGCACCAACGCTGCGTGCGCTGACTGCCAGTACGGCTCCAAACCCGAGGAGCAGTACAAGTGAGTTCACGGTTCTCAAGTGTTTCATGAGACAACCTCCTTTGATAAATGCCATGCGCCGGTGTGCGTGTATGCGGGTGCTCTGTGCGTGCCGGGCCGACTTCCACGAAATCGGTCCACGCCACCGGTAGATGTGTCCAACCGTCAGCCATGCCGACCAGCGATCGAAGCGCATCCTATCACTGCAACACGAGCCGGCAACACAATTCCGCACAAGTCACCCGCGACGCGACGTAGTGAAATCCCCTATCTGCAGCCCGGCGTCTTGGCTTAGCGCCCCACCGAATCCATTCCCTCCCCCGAACGAGCGGCTGAAGACACGAGCAGCCGCAATCGCGCCTTGCAGTGCTCGGCTGCGGAACCAAACGGCCACAGCGCCCAGCGCAACCTGCGAAGTGCAAAACACCCGCGTGTCGTTGAGGTTCTTCGTCGTGCCCGAATTCCCGCCGTTGGACGTACGCTCATGCCTACACTCTCTCCAACTCGTCGGCCACGTCACGGCCCCGCATCATCGCCGGGCGCGCTCTGGTTGGCCCGACGCACGGCGTGGTGCGCAGAAAGTTGACCACAGGAGGCACGATCATGCGAGTGATGCTGCGAGTGCTGACGGCGCTACCGCTGGCGCTCGCCGGCTGCGGGACGTTCAGCGATCCGCGACTGCTGGTAAACGACAATCTGCGCGCCGCCTGTTTCGACTACGATGTGTCCGACCGGGACATCGCCGACCTCATCGATATTGTCGAACAGGATCGGCTGGATGGTTTCACGCTCGACGAGGAACTCGCAATGGCGTACGACTTCTGCACCGACGACCCGTTCCCCGACGCCTGCGACGAGTGCACCCAGGCCATCATCTATCAGGTCTATGGATTCTGACGCGCGGACGCCGACGTAACTGCCAGCCGCACAGGAGTCTCTTGAAGACGAGATGTATTCACGCCCCGCCGTCACCATCAACCACGCGCCCCGTCGGAATCGCCACCCCGCACTCCGAACACTGCCCCGATGTATTCCCGGTCAAATCATACCCACACTTTCGGCAAACATGTGGTGCCAGCATTCGAAAGATATCCTCGTCGCGAGCCCCAAGAAGCCCAACGGGAATCCCCGCCTTGCGGAGAATCCGTGATGCTCGCGAATTGTCGAACATCAGTACCACGAGGTTGATAAACGGATGAACCATCGGCAACAACAAGAGGGCAATGATGAGGGGGTGTGTCCGAAGAGCACGGGAGAACTGGATCGTGGCAACGAGAACCGCGACCCGCAGCGCCACCACTACTGACGTTCCGGCTAGGGAAGATGCGGCGCCGGCGAACAGCGCAGCTCGAACCGGTCCAAAAACCAAAACACCGCCAATAATGCACCCCGCGATAAGCCAAATGATCCCCCGCTGCCGCCGCGCGAGCACGCGCAGATTGATCCCGTCGCGAACAAACGGCGCGTCGGTTTGATGCGCGGACACGAAATCGTGTGTCATGTCTTGATTCTAATACGAGATTCCAGAGACGAGGCCCTCCGAGACGGGTGGCATGGGCAAACTTGCTTTGCCCGTGCGTTCGCTCCCGCTGCCCGATAATTTCCCTCGCCCCGATTTCTGCGTTTTGGCGTTTCTGCCTTTCAGCTTTCCCCCGTCCTGCGGAACGCCGGCAGACCTTTATCTCAGAGACATCGCGGGGCACGTTGCGCCCGCACAGAACGCCTGACTAGGCCGCGCAGGGGAAATTGCGCGCACGCGCCGCCCCTGCGGCCTCGGAGAAACCGCGCGCTGGAAGAAAATGGCGAGGACTTTTCGAGCGGACGTGGGACGCGTCCCGGCAAATCCCGTCCAATCCCGTCAAAAAAGCGATCATGCGATCCCGTCCCATCAACCCGAATCAACCCGCCGCCCGCCAGCGCTTCCGCGCGCCGCGAGGCGAGAGTCCATCTATGACGATTGCGACGACAAGGAAAGATTGCCAATCAACGCCAACCAACGCCGAACGAGCCAGTCGCGCTGGACGCCGCCCTCCTGCGCCCCCTGCGGCCCACCGGCCGCCTACTTCCTCCCCTTCGTGCCTTCCGACTCCAAACCCCCGCCAAATCGAAATTCCCACAATTCCAACTTTTTCAACGGGCTTCTCGCCGCCTCGGGCCATGTATGCGTTTGCGAGTTTCGACCGATCGGCACCTGCTAACCTGGTTGAACCGATTCGACACGCGCGAGAATACCTCCGGATACGCCGCCGACGGCCATTCAAACCAGATTGCGAAGCGCCCAAGCCCGACCTGACAAAAGCGGGCTGGGAGTCTCGCCCCCGGGAGCGCGCCGAGAAATCCATTCCAGCGGCTTCAGCGTGCTTCGATGTGAATGATCTGGTTGGCCGCGTTGCGCACGAGCCAGACGGCCTGGTTTTGCACGAACGGCGAGTTCAGGCGGTTGAGGATCGTGAAGATGATCTGCCCGCCCTTGGTGTACTGGAAGGGCAAAACCTGATCGGGGGTGTCGACCAGCGTCGGGTCGCGAACGACCCACTGCGGGCGATTCGCGATCAGGGCTTCGCAAAGCGTGTCTTGCGTGCGGCTGGCCGGGATGACCGTCTGGGAGTTGTAGCGGAAGCCGCCCTGTGTGCACTCGTCGCCGTTGACGCACGAGAACGGCGAGGCGGACGACGCGTCGCCAAGAATGATGATCTCGGGGATCGGAATGGTCGTATTACCGTCGAGTGGCGCCGCGGCGCTCGTGAAGACGTCGGTCGCCAGGACGGGCGGCAGCGTGCCCGTCAACGTGACGGCCAGCAACTGCGTTCCCTGCGTCAGGTCGACCGTGTCGCAGCCAAAGGTGATCGAACCCTGGTTGAGCGTCTGCGCCGTGTATCCAAATGCGGTGTACGCTGCAATCTGATCGCTGCAGACAAATCCATTGCCGCCGGCCGATGCGACAAACGTAATGCGGAAATCGGTCGCGACCTGCGACTCACTGCGAATGGCAATTCGAATGGAGCGCTGCGGCTCCGCGACGTTGCAGATGCTCGCCGGGTTCGTACCGCCGCCGCCGCCGCCGCCGCTGGGCTGGGAATCCGGAGAAACCCGCGGGATCGCGCCGGTCGCTGTTCCGAGGAACCACAGATTGGCAACCGGGCTGATACCGCCGCACCCCGGCGCGACGGCCGCAACCGCCACCACCAGAGCAAGCCCGCCGAAGGAAGACGCAAGCATGAGCGTTCGTGACTTCATCTGAATACCCTTGCCTCACCCCGGGCGTCCGGCCCCGTTGACATTCTACTGCGCGGCATGAATCAGCGCAAAAGTCGGAGGCGGGCCGATGACCTGCCACGTCGACTGGTTCTGGCCGCTGTCCGGGTTGAACGCGCGATTCAGGACCGTCAGATTGATGCTCGATCCCGCCACGTATTGAAACGCCTGGGCCGTGCTGTCGGCGTTGCTCGGATTGAGCAGCCGCCACTCCGGCCGCGTCCCGAGTCCGGTCCGACAGAGCGTCCCCTGGGTTCTCGACGAAGTGATCAACTGGATCGGCGTGCCGATGGGGTCGGTGTACGCCATTCCGCCCTGCGTGCAGGGATCGTTGGAAACACAGATAAACGTCGACGTGCCGTCGCCAAGCACGATGACTTCGGGCAGCGGTATGGGAGTGACGCCGTTGAGCGGCGCCGGCGCGGCCGGGGCCTGATTAGGATCGCCCGTGTTGTTCGGCGGAATCGGCGTCGGGCTTGTGACCGTCCGGGCAAGCAAGTCGGTACCGCCTCGGAATCCACTGCCGGGGCTCGCCGTCAGCACGTCACAGCCGAGCGTAATCGAGCTGCCAACGGACACGTATCCGGCTGCCGTGTAAGTGGGAACGTCGGCGTTGCAGACGAATCCGCCCTGCCCGGTCGACGCGAGAAACGTGATGCTGTATCGGGCCGACAGCACAGCATTATTGCGAAGGATCACGGTAATGGACTTGCGAGCCGAGGTGAGATCACAGGTCGAATTGATGGTTGGATTGACCGGCTGCGTCGCCTGCGTCGTCGTCGGCGTCACGATGCCGCCGCGCGGAAACGTCTGAACAGACGGATCGCTGACAGCATTGTTCAGAAAAACGAGATTTGCATACGGACTCGTGCCGCCGCAACCCCAGCCGGCGCTGACCAGCATCGCCGCGATCCCAAAGAGAGCAGCCCCACACAGCCAGCAGGCCTTGTTAGACATCATCATCGCTCCGTCTTTCGTCTTACCTTACGGTCGGGGCGAGGCGGGCAATCGCTTGATTGTGCCCTGACGGTCGGGTCCGGGAGCGACTTTTGTCGCCCGGTAATCGTGGCCGGCGGGAGGCCCCAAACAACGGTCGGCGACGAGGCGTATCTCCGACCTGGGAGCATTCAATTCTACCAACTCTCTCGGCCTCAGACAACTGACCGCAATTCCGCCGCTGGCCGGGGACGGAACGCGCGGAAACTGCGCAACGCACAGCCGACGCGCGGGCCATGCGCGACGCATCTGAACAGCGATATCGCCAATCGTCCCGATCGTCTGCAAAGAAACCCCGCATTCGACCGGCGAGCGCTGCGCTTCACGGGCTTGCCTCGGATCAGATGCTTGCAAGTCGTTGCCGCTGCATGAGTTTGGAGCTACGATCAGTCAATCCCATGTCTCGCGACGCGACACTCGGCTGGCCAAATCGCATTTCCATTGCCCGCATTGCACTCGTCGGCCCCTTTGTCGCCTGCCTGCTGAATCTCGACGCCGACTGGGTGGTCGACCCGCGCCTGACCGCCCTTGCGATTTTCGCGTTGATGGCGGCCAGCGACGGACTCGATGGATTGCTTGCCCGCCGCCTGAAGCAGGAGTCGCTTCTCGGCCGGTTTCTCGATCCATTGGGGGACAAACTGCTCATCACGGCGTCAGTGGTGCTGCTGGCGACCGTCGGTGTGCCGAACGGCGGGGTGATCGAGCGACTGCCGCTGTGGATCGTGTTCGGAATCATCGGCAAGGACCTGCTGATCATCGTGGGGTTCGCGATCGCATCCCATCTGGTCGGCCACCTGGTCATCGAGCCGCGCCCGCTCGGAAAAGCATGCACGTTTGCGCAGCTGCTGCTCGTGCTCGCGTGGCTGCTGAAGCCCGACCTGCCGGCGATCGCCAGATCGTTGCCTTCTGTTATGATTTGGATTGTGGCTGTGCTCGTTGTTGCCGCGAGCATCGACTATGTGCGGCTGGGACTTCGCATCGTCGCTGCCGCACCGGGCCAACACAAGGAGTCTACATGAGCGAGCCGGCTTCGCCCTTCAGCCCGATCCCGGAAATCCTCGACGAACTTCGCCAGGGGCGGATGATCGTCCTCGTGGACGACGAAGACCGCGAGAACGAAGGCGATCTTGTCTGCGCCGCCGAGAAGATCACGCCCGAGATGGTCAACTTCATGGTGACGCAGGGCCGCGGCGTGCTGTGCCTGACGCTGCCGCGCGAGCGATGCGAGAAGCTCAACCTTCACCCGCAGTCGCCGCAGAACACGACGCAGTTTGGCACGGCATTCACGGTGACGATCGACGCGCACCATCGTTTCGGCACGACGACCGGCGTCTCCGCCCGCGACCGGGCGATCACGATTCTGACCGCGATCGACGACCGCAGCGGACCGGCCGATTTGCTTCGCCCGGGCCACATCAACCCGCTCGAGGCCCGCGACGGCGGCGTCCTCGTGCGTGCGGGGCAGACCGAAGGTTCACTCGACCTAGCACGGCTAGCCGGGCTCAAGCCGGCCGGTGTGCTCATTGAGATCTTGAACGAAGACGGCACGATGGCCCGCGTGCCGCAACTCACGCAGTTCTGCAGGCAGCATGGGCTGAAGATGTGCACGGTCGCGTCGCTGATCGAATATCGCCTGCGGCGCGAGGCGCTGGTGCAGCGCGTGGAGGAAGTGAGTCTCCAGACGCGCTTTGGGAGTTTTCATCTTGTCGCATATCGGGCGCTCGGCGAGGGCGAGCCGCACCTGGCGTTGACCGTCGGCGGCATCGGCGAAAAGAACGCGGAGGGAGTGGTCCCGGCGATCGACGATCCGGTCCTTGTCCGCGTGCATAGTGAATGTCTGACCGGCGACGTGTTCGGCTCGCAGCGGTGCGAGTGCGGCGAGCAACTCGAACGCGCTTTGCGCGTTCTCCAGCAGGCCGGCCGCGGCGTCCTGGTCTACCTGCGGCAGGAAGGCCGCGGCATCGGACTGCTCAACAAGCTTCATGCTTACAAGCTGCAGGAACAGGGGCTCGACACGGTCGAGGCCAACGAACGGCTGGGCTTCCCGGCCGACAAGCGCGACTACGGCATCGGGGCGCAGATTCTTCGCGACTTGGGGCTGCGCAAAATCCGAATTCTGACAAACAATCCGAAGAAGATTTCCCGCCTGGAGGTTTACGGCCTCGAAGTTGTCGAGCAGCGGCCGATTGAGATCGAATCAAACGAGACGAACCGACGTTACCTTGAGACGAAGCGGACGAAGCTCGGTCATACGCTCCGGGACGTCTAGAGAGTCCTGTTCCAGCGACCCACTAGTAGTACCAATCCGGCGGGTAGCCGCCCCAGTCGCCCGGGCCGTACCAGTCGTCGTAATAGCCGAAGCCGAAGTCAAAGCCGTACCAGTCGCCGCCCCAGTCGCCACAGTCATAGCACCAGTCATCGCAGTCGTAGCAGTAGTCGTCGTCCCAATCATCGCAGTCGTCGCAGTCGTCGCCGCAATTGCCGTACAACTCGCAATTCACGTTGTCGGCGAAGTTCTCATAAATACCGGTGCCGCAGCCGGCGACCGTGAAGATCGCGCCCAGCGACGCCGTCAGCAGCAGGCCCGTCCGCCAGCGCCGCGCCGCGTTTCCCGAGTCCGCGAGTTCTCGAACCATTGTCAGCATTGCCATTCCTCCCGCGCGGCCAAAGCGCCGTTCAGCCGCCGCACGGGGATAGACACACTGACTGATCGAGGGTTAGGCGGGTCGCGTTGGACGTTGTCCGGATGAAAAACCTTCTAACCAATTCGCGACTGATGTGTCGCGACATTATTTCTCTTTCAGTTCCAGGGCCCCATTCCAGCCGTCTTCCGGCGGAAACGACTTCTTTTCCTGACAGGCATCGACGTACGCGCTGGCCCCCGGCTCGTCGAAGCGGCGCGAGAGGATGCGCATAAAGGCGACGATCGCCTCGTCCCACTTGCGCTGCTTGTAAAGCTCGACGCCGGCCTCAAATCGCTGGTTGAACTCGCGTTGCTCGTCGGTGAGCGCGCCGGCTCGGCAGATCAGCTCGTAGACCGGCACGGTCAGCTTCTTGCCCTTGACCTGCAGCTCCGCAAGGTATCGCCACTCGTACAGGTCCTTGACGATCTCGCGCGTCGGCCCGCTGACGAGCAGGCGCGTGCCGAAGACCTTGTTCGCGGGTTCGAGCCGGGCCGCGAGATTCGCCACGTCGCCGATGACGGTGTAGTCGGCCTTGCGGTGCGAGCCGAAACGGCCGACGCCGCCGATGCCGCTGGCCAGACCGATTCGCATCTTGAGGAGCTTGTAGAGTTCGTCGTTGCCGCCGAGTTCGGCCTTCAGCTTTTCCAGCGCTTCAAACGAATCAAGCGAGGCCTCGCAGGCAAGTCGGGCGTGCTCGGGCTGCGGGTTCACGTTCGGATTGAAGAAGGCCATGATGCCGTCGCCGAGGAACTTGTTCAGGAAGGCGTCGTACTTGAAAAGCACCTCCGACATGCGATCGAGGTAGGTATTCAGAACTTCCTGCACGTGGGCCGAGTCGGCCTGTTCGGCGATGGTCGTAAAGCCCGCCAGATCGGAGAAAAAGCAGGTGACTTCGCGATTTTCGACGCGGTTGAGCGCCTCGGCGGCGGCCGGGTCTTCTGCGACGCGGCGGGCAAGGGCCGGGCTCGTGAACTCGGCAAGTTGCGATTGCACGTGTCGCTTCTGTCGCTCGGCGGTGAGCTGCCTCCAGGCGGTGACGATGGCCCAGGGGACGATGCATGTGGCGAGCGGCGCGACAAGCACAACCCAGAGTCGCATGTCGGCGAAGAGAGCGAAGAAATTGAGCAATGTGTAGGCGACCATCACGGCAAGGGTGACAAACAGAGTCGTGATCGGGCCGCGGGTCGCGGTAAGCAGCGTTGCGCCGAGACCGAGAGCGAGAATAAGCGCGAGCTGCAATGCCTTGTTCGGCCGGGTAATGAACGTGTTGTGCAGGAAGGCGTTCAGGATGGTTGCGTGAACGATGACGCCCGGCAGCGTCGGGTCGATGGGCGTCGAGACAACGTCTCCAGTGGCCGTTGCCGTATAGCCGACGAACACAATCTTGTCGGCGAGGATCGGGCGCAGCTCGGCGAGGTTGGCCTTGATCCGCTCCTCCAGCTTCTTGTTGGCTTCGCGGAGTGGCGCGATCTGGCCGGTCATTGTCGCGTATGCGGCTTTGTAAGCCGCGATGAGGGCTTTTTCTTCCTCCGTTTCGGGCGTAAAGCTGGTGTCGCTTGCCGTGGTTTCGACCATTGCTTCTGCGCCGGCCTGGCGCTGGTCAATGTCGGCGCGGAGCACGTCGATTGCCTTTGCGCGGGCGGCATATTCGGGCGACGTGTCATGTCCCAGCAGCCGATCGCGGTGTTGCTCGCGACTCTTCGAGAGCCACTCCTCGCACAGTTCGACGTACTTCGCGGCGAAATCTTTCTTCGTCACTTCGATCAGCGACTGCATCGCTATGTCGATTCGACGAGTGTTTCCGCGGACTTCCTCGCGATCGATCGCCACCGCCAACAGCTTCGCGGCGGGAACGTGACGGAAATCGCCCCCCTGCCGCCAGCGGCGCCCGGTCGCGGTCCACGGGATGACCATTCGTCCGCGTTCGTCGAGCTGAACGCGAATCGGCTTGCCGCCACTTCCGATCGGAAACTCAAGATAGCCGTCCGGCGTGAGGCGCATGGCGTCCGGCTTCACGCCCAGTACGCGGCAAGCGACATTGAAGCCGAGCTGCTCGATGAGGTAGCCGCGATAATCGGCCATCAGCGGCATTTCTCGCAGCGTCCCGTCCGTGTCGGGGCGGAAGTAGACGAAGCCGACGCCGGCCGCAGCGGCGCTGAAGGCCTCGATTGGAGCGATGACATCGACGGCTCGGGCCGCAACCGGGCGCAGGGCGGCGGAAAGCTGCGTGCTTCTATCGCACAGGGCACGGAATGCGCGCTCCATGGCGAATGCCCGGCGGATGTCCTCCGTGTCTAGATTGCGCGTGTTCGGCGCGAGGCGAGGGAGGACGTGGGCGATCAGAGCGTCGGCCGTTGAATTCGGATTCGTGGCGAGGAAGTTGGCGGCGAGCTCGGCAGCGACGGCTCGCTTCGCTCCGGCAACATAGGGACTGATGACGCCGACATCGACGCCGAGCCGCGCGGCGAGGGCGGCGTCCGGCTGATCGAACTCCTCCAATAATATCAACGTCATGCGTGCTGTCAGCCAGAGCGGCCGGGCCGATGCGGGACTCACGCGGAGTTTTTCGGCGAGCCGATCGACGGTGGCGGTGGGCTCCTCTCGCAGAAACGCCACGGCCGTTTCGCGCGACGATACCTCGGCGTCATGCATGACCATCTCGAAACTGGCGCTGAGGACCACGTTACCCGCGCGACGGATGGCGTCGGCCAGCTCGAGATCGGGCCAGACGATGTTCTCTTCGTTGATCTTCTGCAGCTCTTCGGCCGAGAGATGTTCGAGTTCGGGAACGCGCGGCCGCTCCTCGTTGTCGAGCAACAAGTCGACGGCAATCGTGGAGGCGCCGAGTTCGCTCAAGGTGCGGATGAGCTCGGCCTGACGATCTCGCGGCCACGGCCAGCGGCCGATCCGCTCGATCGAATCGTCATCGATGTCGACGTGAACGATTCGCGCGTCGGCCTGAATGTGGTTCGCAAACCAAAAACGCAAGTCGAGCGCGCGCCGCTCGAACGATTCGCCGACGGTCAGCGCGAAACCAGCCGTGATGGCGGTCACCGTTAACCCGAGCACAATGCCGTAGGTTTGATTCTGGCGCGTCGTCACCGCGCGCCATTAGACGCGTGGAATCGGATTCGTCAAATGTCCGCGGATGATCACGGCCCGAGCAGGACGCCGACGAACGCCTGCACATCGAGGCCGTTTCGCAGACCGTCGCAATTCAGGTCGGCCGCCGCGACATGGGCGGGAAGCGTGTCGATGCCGGCGACCACCTGCGCCAGGACCGGCGCGTCGAATCCGTTGACAGCCGTGTCGCCGTTGACATCTCCCGCCCGCGTACTCGTGACGCTGATTGCCAGCGGCGCGGGGTAGCTCGCGAATGCCGGGTCGCCGTTCTGGTCCGTGTGCCCAAGCTTCAGACCGCGCGGCGTGCTTGCGGCAAACTTCGGCATGCCGGCCGGTGCGAACGACACATTGGCCGATCCCGCCGCCACCGCGACCAGTGTCAGCCGATAGAGATTGGCCGATCCCGCCGTCCCCTGGGCGAAGTTGGTGGTGTTCCCGTTGACCTGCTTGATGCCGAGATCACCGCCGACGCCCTGCGGGACTGCCAGCGACGTCCGTGTCGCCTGATACACGCCAAGGGGCTGCACGCTCTGGACCTTTAAGACGCCGCCCTGGCTGATCACGGCATCGTGGATGAACTGCATGACGCCGTTCTGCTGTCCGGCGGCGACGTTCGCGCCGGCCGTGACCTGCACCGCAACGGTGATGTCCACGCGGTCGCCGATGAACAGGGCTGAGACCGGTCGGCCACACGCCGAGGACGCGGTGGCCGTGACGGTGCAGGTTGTCCCGGCATTCGGATTGAGATAGACGCCCGCGGCGGCCGGCGTTGTGCTGTCATACTGCCGGCCAACGATCTGACCGTTCGTGTTGCCTTGGAAGTTCAACACCCACTGAAAATCGCTCGCTTCGATCCCGTTGTCACCGCTGCAGTCGATGTCCCACGGCCGGGTCTGGGTGGCCGGATCGCCGGAATCGCCGTACGTCGCCTCGGTAAAGCTATTGCTGCAAATCCAATCATCGAAGCCGAACTTCGCCGCCAGCTTGGCTATGTCCGCGCTGTCGCAGATGCCGTCTCGATTAACGTCGCCGGGAATAAAGGCCTGCGCCAAGGGGTTGATCCGGCCGGCGGTGACGGGCACCGTGTTGGGCGTCGTAAAGTTGAAATCGGGCGGCGAGCCGTCGTTCAATCGCTGCGGAACGTGCGTACGATAGGGCTGCACCGCGTCCGGATTCGTGTTCGCCCCGATGTCGAAATAGATGTATGGAAATCCGTTCGGCCCGTTGCCGAACACCACCGTGTCTCCCCGAATCCACTGCTCTGTCGCCGTGTCCTGCCAGTTGTTACCACCGGGAATCTGACCCGTGCCACTGTAGGCCGGCCAACCGGGACCTTTCGTGCGGTAGTCGACGCGCGCGACGCAATCCGGATTGAATCCCTGCGGATCGCCGAGATTGTGTACGCGCCGCTCCTTCAGCTTCGTGCTCGTGCTGCCGACATCGACATGCCGATCGTCGAGGTCGTACTCCCAACCCTGATCGCTTCCGAAGCTGACCTCGTCGACAACTTCGAGATCGTCGGCGTCGTTATCGCCGGTGGTCGACGCGCCTTTCAGATCGAGCGTCGAGCCGCCGATGTGGTCGGGATCGCCGCGGTCGATGTTTCCGTCACCGAGCTGGTCGGCCGGCAGCCCCGATCCGGGATTGATGACCGGCGTGATGACCTCGCCGTCGGGCATGACGTCCTTGCCCCACCGCAATCCGCCCGGATTCGACGGATCGGCCTGCGTCTGGCCCGGTCGTCGCCGGATCAGCAGGATCGTCGAGCTGCCGTCGTTGCTGAGCTGGCCCGGCGGATTGCTGCCATTCGTGCCGTTCCAGATGTCGAGCCAGTTCACAAAGTTGGAATCCGGCAACAGGGTTTCGTAGTTGAACGGAAACGCGACGCCGAGCACCAGGATTCCGTTGGGACCGAGCTGCAGCCCGTCGAGACTGAAAAACTCGTCGACCTCCTGCGCCACCGCAAAGGGAATCGGCGGGATGCTCCCGAGCGGGTAGTACTTCGTCAGGGCTCCATTGAGATTCAGAATCGCGTAGCCGTCGAGCTTCATGCCCGGCGTGCCCATGATCTCGACGAACTCCTGTGTCGAGTCGAATGAACCGGGGGGATTGATCAGAACTTCACTGATGTACACCACGCCTTGTGCCGGAGTTCCGGCGGCGGAAAGGCTTAACAATGTAAATATGGATGCGGCGATAGCTTGTCTCATTTCGAGTCTCCCTTCCTTCCCTCGTCACATTTGTTACTGACTGCTTTGTTACTCGAGCGTCATCGGCCGAGCCGAACGCCGGCCGATGCTCAGAACGCCGTCGAACACATCCGCCCCGAGATCCTTCTGTGTCGCCGGATTCACATTTCTGTTGAGTCCAAATTCGCCGTCGCGATCGTTGTCGCTGAACGAACCGACGTGCGCGTCGGCGAACAACACGTTGGCGCGAATCTTGTCGGTTTCCTTGTCCTTGCCTACATAACCCGCACGACCGTGGGCCGGCCCGAAGTCGGCGAAATTCTGCGTACCATACGGGCCTCCGTAGGGACCGTCGGTCATGGTCTTGACCGCCCGCTCACCGAGAACGAGGTCGGCTGTGTCCGTGCGGCCATCGCCCATCAGCGCAACGCGCGACGTGTCCGCGCTAATGCTGCCGCCGTTCAACGGCCCGAGTGTCGAATCCACGCGGCGCAGGTTGTAGTTTCCCGACGGCGGACTCCACTCCGTCCGGCCCATGTACCACGACTGGGTATAGTTCGCGTTGTAGCCGTCGCGAATAAGTTCGCGGGCCTGAGATTCGTTGTACGTCTTCCCGCTGGTACCCAGTTTCTGGTTCAGCTTCGCGTAGTTTGCCGGGCAGAGCATTTTCCCGGGAAAGGCCGTCTGAGAGTTCACGAGGTCGGCGACCCAGCCAACCTCATTCACCGGGCCGTCGCGGCCGTTGGCGACTTCCGGATCGAACGAACCGCTGCAGAAGTAGTCGTCATTGGCCACTGAATAAGAGGTGAATCCACTCCCAAATTCACGCATCAACGCTTTGCACTGCGTTTCGCGCGAGAGCTCCCGCGCGGCCGCGAGACCCGGCATTAGAATGCCGATCAGCACGGCAATGATCGAGATGACGACCAATAGTTCGATCAGCGTGAACGCCCGTACGCGCCGACTGCGGGACATCAATCGCATCTCCTTCGAGGTGTGGCCCGGGGGCAGTGACCGCGCCGTGCGACCCTGCGTCTTAACAATTCAAAGACTCACCCCGCACTGTTTGTGGTGAATGTGCGTTGGATTAAGCTTGTGTTAACTTTGCGACGTAGAGTCTTGTGATGATCGAACTCGTTGCCGCCCACGCCGGACCTGCGCTCGCTGAAATCGCTCCCCTCTTTCGCGAGTATGCGGCCGGGCTGAACATTGACCTCACGCAACAGGGGTTTGAGGAAGAACTCGCGACCCTGCCGGGTCGCTACCGACCACCCGGCGGCGCGATCCTGTTAGCAACCTGTGATAATCGGCCCGCCGGTTGCGTGGCACTGCGACCAATCGAGCCGCAGACCTGTGAAATGAAGCGGCTGTACGTCCGGCCGGAGTTTCGCGGGGGCGGCGTCGGTCGAGCCCTTACGGAGGCGATCGTCGCGCAGGCGCGACGGGCCGGCTATCGGCGCATGTTGCTCGACACGCTCGAGTCGATGCAGGCGGCGCGAGGACTCTACGCAACGCTCGGCTTCCGGCCGACGGCGCCTTACGGACATCACCCCTACCCGGGGACACAATATCTCGGAATGGACATTCCGAAGGAGTAGCAGACGATGACGAATACGCTTCTGGCGACACTCCTGCTGACGTCAACGTCGATGGGGCCGACTCCGAACCTCGTCGCCTCACGGCCAGTCGCGACCTATTCCATCGTCGCCCGCGATCCGAAGACGGGCGAACTCGGCGTGGCGGTGCAGTCGCACTGGTTTAGCGTCGGAAGCGTCGTGCCGTGGGCTGAGGCAGGCGTGGGCGCGGTGGCGACCCAGTCGCTCGTCGATCCGGCTTATGGTCCGCTCGGCCTCGACCAGATGCGGCTCGGCCGCAGCGGACCCGACGCGCTGAAGTCGCTGCTGGCCGGCGACGCGGGGCGCGAGGTCCGGCAGGTCGCGATGATCGACGCGCAAGGCCGCGTCGCCGCACACACCGGAGCGAAGTGCATTCAAGCTGCCGGCATAATCGTCGATGTCGACCGGCAGTTCTCGGTGCAGGCGAACTTGATGGAAAAGGACGCGGTATGGCCGGCGATGGCTGAGGCGTACCGAAGCGCTACAGGCGACCTCGCCGATCGGCTCGTCTCGGCCCTCGAAGCCGCCGAAAAAGCGGGCGGCGATATTCGCGGTCGGCAGTCGGCTGCCATCCTGGTCGTCGCCGAAAAGTCCACCGGCAAGCCGTGGCTCGACCGGCGATTCGACCTGCGCGTGGAGGACAATCCGGCGCCGCTGGTTGAACTCAAGCGCCTGGTGCGGCTGCAGCGCGCCTATCTGCATATGAACGCCGGCGACCTGGCGATAGAGCACAAGGACTTTGAGGCGGCCGGCCGCGAGTACGCCGCCGCCGAGAAACTCGCGCCCGAGATCGTCGAACTCCCCTTCTGGCACGCCGTGAGTCTTGCGAACGCGAGCCGGATCGATGAATCGCTGCCGATCTTCAAGCAGGTCTTCGATAAGGAGCCGATCTGGGCCGAACTGGTCGGCCGGTTACCGCGGTCCGGGCTGCTGCCCGACGATCCGGCCGTCGTTGCGAAGATTCGCGCGCAGCGGACGCCGTCAAAGGCACGCTGAACGCCACCGCCGGACGCCCGGTGGCCGCGCACAGCCCGTGTTGCCGAAGACTAATCTATGGAGCGCGCGACGCATTGCGTGCAGAGCGGCGATCCGCGATTGATTTCGGATTTCGCCATCGATACGATCCTGCGGAAACCTCGCACGCCGCATCGCGCGATCGCCGCCACCGCGCCGCAGACGTGTGGTACAAATCCTCCGGGAGGCCATCGGCCATGGTGAGCAAAGAACGCATCCTCAGTCTTGTCGACCGCACCCTCGACGCTCAGAGCTTCCGCGATGAGCACTGGGAGGGCACCTTCTGGGATTACCTCGATCTCGTGACGAAGAATCCGCGCGTCGCCCGCAACGCCTTCCAGCGCATCTACGACATGGTCCTGCACTTCGGCACCGAGCACTACAGCCACATGAAGCAGGACATGATCCGCTACAAGTTCTTCAGCGACCCGATGGGCAGCGGCGAGGACGCGATCTATGGCCTCGAGCGGCCGCTCATGCAACTGGTCGATTTTTTCAAGTCGGCCGCGCACGGCTACGGCACCGACCGTCGCGTGCTGCTGCTTCACGGACCGGTTGGGTCGAGCAAGAGCACGATCTGCCGGTTGATCAAGAAGGGCTTGGAACAGTATTCCCGACTGGAAGAAGGCGCGCTCTACACGTTTGCTTGGCGCTTGCCCGGCGAGAAGGGCGAGCACGAGATGGCCAACTGCCCCATGCACGAGGAGCCGCTCAAGCTCATCCCCAAGGCCGCCCGCCGCGACGTGCTCAAGGAGATCAACCAGCACTTGCCGCCGGAACAGCAGATCTTCGTCGAAGGCGACCCCGACCCGTTCTGTCGCCGGACG
>CAZONT010000074.1:0-19461 GCA_964581285.1 uncultured Planctomycetaceae bacterium
GCATCCGCCCCGTTCACGTCCTGCGCTGCATCATCTACAGCTTCGATACCATCCTGCCCTGGGCCCTTCTCTCCGCGGCGGCCGTCGCCATCGAGCCGTTCCTCTTTCCGCCTCCCCCCTTCATGGCCGGCACGCCGACGCAGCTCTCCCCCTGGATTCTCCTCGCATGGATCTTCTTTGCCGCCATCGCCTGCTACCGGCTGGCCATCGCCTACGCCCGCTATCTCCGCTTCGACCATCCGGGCGCGACGATCGCCGCGTCACAAGCCATCGTCCTGCTTGTCATTCTGAACGCCATCGTCCTGGTCGATTTACTCACTTGACACATCGCCGCGAGCACAAAACAAAAGCCCGCTCGGTGGCGCCGAGTGGGCTTGAATCGTTCAACCGTTCTGCGGACGACTGTCTTACTTCGTCGTCCCCTGCTTGATCGCCTTCGACAGGTGCTCCTCGAAGTCGCTCTTCAGTTCACCCATCCAGAAAATCTTGCCATCGCGATCGACGATGAAGGCTCCGGGCAGTTTGTCGAGCTTTGCCGCGTCCATCCAATCCTTTCGCATCTGGCCCTTGGCGTCATAGCCGACCCGATAGCTGATCAACTTGTCGTTCTTTTTGGCCCATTCCTTCAGCAGCTCGGGCTTGGTCATCTTGTCGCTGCTGGCGATCGACAGGATCGTTGCCGTCTTGTGCTTGCGTGCCGCGGCCTCCAAGACCGGCATGGCCGCCAGGCTCGGGCCGTTGCCCAGCGCGAAGAATTCGACGACGTACACTTTGCCCTTCTCGAACGACGTCACCGCCTCGCCCTTGACCCACTCATCGACGGTGATGCCCGGCGCCGCGTCGCCCTGCTTGAGACCCTCTTTCTTATCTTCGAGGAGCTTCTTCGGGTCTTTTGCCCCGTCCGGAACTTTCGGGACGTCCTTGCCCGTGGGAATGCCCGGCACCTTCGGAATTGGCGGGTCAAACGCCGCCGCGACCGCGGCCCACCCAAAGCCGAGTGCGAGCACGAGAGTCCCAACCATTCGCCTGTTCATGACTTTCTCCTTCAGATTACTCTGTCTGACGAGTGCGAGTTCCCGAACTGGCGCTGCACACCCGCAGCCGCCCGGCCGGCATGGGCTGAGCAGCCGTATTGTCCCACTGCCCCCGTCGGGTGCAAGCGGACGTTGGAGTTATCGCACGGCAAATAGATTCACCAATTGTTGATGTCATCAGAAGTATTGAATTGGCCGTCCGGCCCCGCCGACTGCAGCCGGAACGGCGGTCCGTCGAATCCCGGCGCCGATCGCCCGTAGCGATACGCTGTACCCCAAGGATCGATGAGCCCCTCATGATCTAGAAGATATGGCCCCACCCACTTGCCGCGCGCAATCGGATCCTCCGGCGGCTCGAACAAATCGAGCAACTGAACCGGATACTCCCCGACATTGAACTGACACGCGATGACGGCTTTCTCGAGCGTTTGATTGGGCGACCGTCGTCGCGGCAGAGGAATGCGAAGCGATCGGTACTCCACAACAGCGACGCCCGCGACCAACAGGTCGAAGGCGATGAATCCGCCGATCAGCAGCGCGAGTCCGCGCTTTCGTATTGGCCGCTTCTGCGCATACGTCAATACGACAGGCTCGGTCTCGTTCGCCGATGTTAGTTCCGAAGCGTCCATACCCGCTCCCTTGTACAGACCAGGGTGCGGCTTGGTCGCGGATTGTGGCTCGACTTCATAGGCGGATCGGCGATTGGCGCCGCCTGCCGTAGAATGCGCCGCAGCGATGGAACCGACGAATACGGTCACACCGAAGAAAACCTGGTCGGCGCCGGGGCTTGCGGCGCGGAGCGGACTGCTGGGATTGATGGTGTTCATGGCGGCGGGGGTAGCGCTCGTCCCGCTGGGCAACCGCAAGCTCACCAGTGTCTTCTGGGTGGGTGCGGCCGTGAATCTACTGTTGTTCTGTGGGATCTCGCTGGCCGCGCCGATTGCGCTGTTGTTGCGCATGAAGGAGCAACTCCGCGGCCGGGGCCGGCAGGCGCTTTGCGTTCTGAGTTTTGCGCTGGGGTGGTCGTTGCTGCCGTGCCTGGCGCTAATCCTCTTCGCGGGCGCAGAATCTCGCATCGTGCTGCCACGCTGGGAGATTCTGCTGTTGTTCGGGATGATCGCGACCTATGTGCTGATGGCGGCGGCGGTGCTTCTCTCGCCGCGTCGACTAGAATAGGCCGGCCTTGAAGTTCCTGACGCTATCAACGTTGATCACGGCGGCGGCGCTGGCTGTGCCCGCGCTGCTCCTGCTCTATTTTCTGAAGCTCAAGCGGCAGGAGTTCAAGATCTCGTCGACGCTGCTGTGGCGCAAGGCCGTGCAGGATCTGCAGGTCAATGCGCCGTTTCAAAAGCTGCGGAAGAACCTGCTGCTCTTTCTGCAATTGCTGGTGCTGGCCGGGCTGATCTTCGCGCTGGGGCAACCGGTGGCGAAGTTTGTGCAACACAAAGAGCGGACCATCGTGATGCTGCTCGACCAATCGGGCTCGACGAAAGCGAAGGAGGGGTCGGGGACGCGGCTGGAGGAAGTGAAGCGGGCGGCGTCGGAGTTTGTGCAGGATTTGGGCGGCGCCGATCAGGCGATGCTGATCGCCTTCGCCGATCGGGCGCGGGTCGTGTGTCCATTCACCAACGACAAGAAGCAGCTTCAGCGGCGAATCGAGTCGGTCGAGGCGACCGATGGGCGATCGACGCTGTCGGAGGCGTTGCAGCTCGCGGTTGCCCACAGCAGCAAGATCGTCGACGTGCCGGGGGTGGCGGCGCCGATCCCGACTTCGACGGCCGACATCGAGCTTTTTTCGGATGGCAGGATCGAGGACGCGGACGATCAGGTCGTACAGCGCGGGAGCATGCGCTATTACAAGATCGGCGCGGCGACGGACAACATTGGCATTGTGGCGATGGACGCACGGCGTTCCTACGAGAAACCCGATCAGGTCTCGATCTTTGCGCGGGTGGAGAACTTCGGTCCGGCCGCCGTGAAGACGGACGTCACGTTGCTGCTGGATGGCAAGATTCTGGGCGTGCGCGAGTTGTCGCTTGCGGCCGCTGATCCGACCACGACGCAGCCGGGGCTCGTGCAGCGAATCGACACGTCGCGGGCCACCTCGGCGCAGAACCTGGCGTTTGAGATGACGCACGAGAGCGCGGGCATCGCCGAATTGCGGATCAATCGCGAAGACATGCTGGCGGCCGATGATGTGGCCTACGCACCGCTGGCGCCGCCGCGGGAGCTGAGCGTCCTGGGTGTCGGCGATCGCCCGGTGCCGCAATCGTATATCGGTCGGGCGGTTCGTAGCGTGCCGGGCGTCTCGTTCGAGTGGATGTCGTGCGGCGAGTACGAGAAGGCGAACGATGAGAAATTGACCGAGGGCGGACGGTCGAAGTACGACCTCGTGATCTTCGATCTTTGCGACACCGCGAAGCTTCCGCCGGGGAATTACCTGTTCCTGGGAGGTGCGCCGAAAATCACCGAAGTGACCGTTGAGGGCGAAACAGAGAACGAGCACGTTGTGAACTGGGACGAGACAAGCCCATTGATGCGCTATGTCCAGTTCGACAAAGTGAATATTGCCAAGTGGCGGCGGTTGAAACTGCCGCGCCAGGCGGCGCGGTTGGTCGAGGGCGAAACGAGCGCGGTGATCGCGATGCTCAATGACTCCGGGCGGCAGATGGTGCTGGTCGCGTTCGATCTGATGGACTCGGATTTTCCGCTGAAGGTGCCGTTCGTGCTGTTCATGCAAAACGTGGTCCGCTCGCTGACCGCGTCTGGCGGCGAGGTGTCACGGATGCTGCGGCCGGGTGAGACCATCACGGTATCGGTTCCGCGCGGCGCGAGCGAGGCGCGGGTCAGACGGCCGGACGGGAATACCGACAAGATCGACGTGTCCGGCCGCGCCCAGGGAATCTATGGTCGTACCGACGCGGTTGGTCTCTACAAGTTTGAGTTTGACGATTCGGAAAACTCGACGGCCACCTACGCCGTGAACCTTCTCGATCGCAACGAGAGTCTGATCGCTCCCAACGAGCGGTTTCGCGTTGGAGCCGACGTGATACAACGCGAGGATTCCGTCGAGCGGAGCAATCAGCCGCTCTGGCCGTATGCGGTGATAGCGGCGATCGCAATCCTGCTGATCGAGTGGTGGATTTACAATCGACGCGTGATGATCTGACGGTCCCGGCGTCAGACCTCGGGGGATGCGGCGTCCATGCCGAGTTCGCGAAGCTTGTTCCGAAGCGTATTGCGGTGCAGGCCGAGATAGATTGCAGCTTCGGATTGGTTGCCCCTGTGTCGCTTCAATGCGAAGGCGATCAGCGCTCGCTCGACCTGTTCCAGCGTTCGGTGACATCTTCCGAAATCGCCGTCACTCAGACTGGCGGCGTAGTCGATGACAGCGTGGCGCAGACGATCGTCATCCAAGTGTTCGGGTTTCCCGCGCCGGCGGACGAATGCGGGTAGGTCGTCGCTCAAGATTGTTCGCTCGGGGGCGAGCGCGATGGCGTGCTCCATCGCATTCTTCAGTTCACGGACGTTGCCGGGCCAGTCATACTCGCTGAGAACGCGCTGAGCGTCGGCGCTGAGCGGGGGAATCGTCGATGCTGGGGCGGCCAGGTGCAGGAAATGAGCGGCCAACGCAACCACGTCTTCGCGACGATCGCGCAGGGCCGGCACGTGAATGCTCAGCACGGCCAGCCGGTAGTAGAGGTCGCGGCGGAAGCGGCCGCGTTCGACTTCTTCCTCCAGGTGCTTGTTGGTCGCTGCGATGATCCGAACATCGAGCGGAATGGACTGAGACGACCCGACGCGCTCGATGGTATTTGTGTCGAGAACGCGCAGAAGCTTTACCTGCACCGCCAGCGGCAGGTCTCCGACCTCGTCGAGCAGCAGCGTTCCCGAATCGGCCGCCTCAAATCGTCCGGTTCGATCGCTCGCCGCGCTGGTGAATGCCCCGCGAACGTGGCCGAAGAGTTCGCTCTCGATCAAATTGTCGGGGATGGCGCCGCAGTTCAGGGCCACAAAGGGTCCCTCGCGTCTCGGCCCGAAGCGGTGAATCGCCCGGGCGACGAGTTCTTTCCCCGAACCGGTGGGGCCCTGAATCAGGACTGGCGAAGTCGTCGGCGCGACACGGGCGATCAGCTTGTAGACGTGTTGCATGGCCGGCGACTTGCCGATGAGGGAATCCGGCACGGGATTTCCGATGGCGGCCTGCGCCGCCGAGGACCGGCCGCCGCCGTCGCGGATTCGTTCGGCCAATGCGAGGGCCTGATCAAGGTCGATCGGTTTGACCAGATAGTCGAAGGCGCGACCCTGGATCGCCCGCACGACGGTGTCGAGCCCGCCGTAGGCCGTAATGACGACGACATTCGTTCGGCCGTCGCCGATGTCTGCCAGGAGGTCGAGCCCGCTGCGATCGGGCAGCCGCACGTCGAGGAAGACGACGGTCGGCCGCCGCGCTCGCCACGCTGCGACTCCCGCATCGGCTGAGGCGGCGAGGGTGACGCTCCAACCGCGATCCTCGAAGAACCGCTTGAACGCAAGGCAGATCGAGTCCTCGTCGTCGATAACCAGGATGGAGTCGGGTGCGTTCATGAAGTTGCCTCAAGTTTCAACGATGCGGGCGACGCGGCGTCACTCGCCCGAGGCAACTCGAACCAGAATGACACACCGACCGGCAGATTCTCATAGCCAATCCGGCCACCATGTCGGACGACGACTTGTCGCGCCAGGTAGAGCCCAAGTCCGACGCCGTTGGGTTTGTGGCTGCTGAACGCTTCGAAGATATGAGTGCCGTCGTGCCGGACTCCAGAGCCGGTGTCGCTGACGAAGAATCCGACGCTATCGGGGCGAGCCCGAACGCCAACCGTGAGCGTGCCGCCGGTCGGCATGGCCTCAATCGCATTGACGACGAAGTTCATCATGGCCTGACGGAGCTGATTCGGCTCGGCCGGCACCAGCGGCTCGTCCTCAGGATACTCTCTTCGAATCTCGACACCCGCGTGCCGACAGCGGCCGGCCAGGATGGTCAGTACGCTGTCGGCGAGTGTCGATAGCTTAGCGGCAACCGGATTGGGAGTCGTCGCGGCGGCGTTGCTGCCGGGTGCGAGACTCATTAACTCGTCAAGATAGAGCCCCATGCGATCGATCTCGCGCATGATGGCGTCGACGCCCGCATCGTCGGCGGGCGCGACGCGATCTTTCAGCACGCGCATGTTCATCTTGATACCGCTGAGCGGATTGCGAAGTTCGTGTGCGACACTGAGGCAGACCTTGCCAAGCGTCGCCAGGCGGTCGTTTTGTGCCAGCCGCAGCCGGGCGGCCTCGAGCCGATCCAGTAGTTCGTAGAACGACGCTGCGAGCTGTCGAGTTTCGCGCGGCCCCCGGGACAGCAGGGCGTGGCGACGCGCGGCGTCAATCGGCTTGGTGATGTTCGGCGAGGTCGGACTCGCAACAGAGACTTCGCCGACTTCGCGTCGGGCGAGTCGCCCGATCTCGCTTGTGAGGCGGTGGATCGGACGCGTGGTGACGAACGCGAGTAGCACCGCGAGGAGCGTAGAGACCGCCGTCGCCGGCAGGATGAGACTCACGACGCGTCGCGATGCTTCAACTCGGGCCGCCTGAAACTCAGACTGAGGAATCAGCACGTAAAGGCGGCGCGTGCCGGAACTGATGCGGTCCGCAGTCGAAATGCCCTCGTCGTTCGGGAGATCACAGGAGTCGATGCGGCATTCCTGGCCATCGATCCGGATCGTCCCGGCGCGGCCGACCCGCGAGACTTGTGCCATGAATTGCTCGGCCTGGCGCCCGGACAGACTCGAACCCGTGACCCGATTGTCAGCGTGGTCGAGGACAACCCAGTCAGACTTCAGCAATTGCTTGAGGTAATTCAGCGTCGTGTCAGTGAGCGGAAATGTTCGCCCCGTCATGAACGCCGAGACGCGCGCGACCATGTCGGTCGCAAGTCGCTCTTCGACGACCCGTCCGGCGACGTCCTGGGCGATCCAGCCGAGTGCGACGGACACTGCAACCACCAGTGCATTCAGCGCGAGGATCGTCCAGAGTCGAATGGAAAAATGCATCGGAATACCCCGTGACGCGTGACCGCTTGGACTGCTGTGCGTGACTTACATCATTCTCGATTCGGGTCGGATTGTCGAATGCGGGGCATGCTTGGGCATTTGCGCCGCCGGTTCCATGCACAAGATCGGTGCGGCGGTGCCCTGGTAGTGTGCAGGCCGCAGGCGTCATGCGTGTCACGAACCATCGTCTATTCCTTGTCGGTGTGGGTGTTATGGTTCGTCACAACGAATGGCACACCAAGTGCAAGTGCGGACTGCTCTGCCAGTGGCGGCCGGTCGTCGGCTGTCGGTAGTTTCCCTGCGCGGTCGGCTTTCGATCGATCAGCCAATAGGAAAGGAGAGGGATCATGCGGAATTGGATTCGTGGCGCGGTTCATGTTTTCGTTGCGGTGGCCGGGCTTATCGGTGCGTTGCCTTCGGCGCGGGCCCAATTTGTCGACTTCAATACGCCGGGTGATCTGTCGGGCAAGTTCTCGATCAACGCCAGTGCCGTGGGCAACCGCTACACGCAAGTAGCGGCCGGTGGCCTGGCGAATTCCGGCGCAGTGGACATGCTCAATACGATGGACTCGGATCACACCACCGCGGTGAGCAATCAGTTCAACTACGACTTTGCGACGGTCGGGCACAGCATCACCGTTTCATCGTTTATCCGGCGACAGGACGCGACGCAGTCGCAAACGCCGTTCGCGCAGCTTGGAATTCTCAGCGACTTGTCGGAGCGGATGGATGCCGGTCTGGCGACGAACTCCTACGCGTCGATTCGACTCATACCGGGGTCGCCGCTCGGGACCAACGTCGCGTTCCAGACGGAGACAAAAATGGACGGCGGATCCCGCCAGCGCGTGACACCCGGCCTCAGTACGAATCTCATCCCGGGGAATTGGTATCGCGTCGAGGGCTCGTTCAAGCTCGTGTCCCCGACCGAACTTCTGATCGGAATGTCACTCGAAGATTGGGGCCCGATGGGCGCGGCGTTTCAGTCGGCGGCGCTAACCTTTGCGCCGACGCTGATTACGTTGTCCGGCGTGGGTTCCAATCCGGTGACGGGTGATCCGTCGGTGTGGGTGGGCTTCCGCACGTTTCATGAGGGTGGCGCGGACGTACTCGACAATTTCTCGGCCGTGCCGGAGCCGACGACCTTCGCGCTGGTCGGACTGGCGACCGCCTTTGCAAGCCGGCGCCAGAAGCGATAGGTTCCGGCGGCGTTCGCACGATGTGATCTCGCACACGAGTCCTGGCTGGCAAACATGCGAACCATCGGCGGATGCTTTGTTCTTCTGCTGATGGCGGTCGCTTCCGCCGTGTGCGCTGCGCCGGGTGACCTGACGGCGGACAGCGTCCTCGGGCAGCCGGGCTTCACGCAGCTCGCACCAAACCAGCCGGACGGATTGCCGACGCAGAGCAACCTATCGCCACAGAACGCGTCGCACCTGGCCGTCGCGCCGAATGGGCGACTGTACGTCTCGGACGCGTTCAACAATCGCATTCTGAGTTGGCCGTCGGCTGCAGGGTTTGCAATCGGGCAAGCGGCCGATCTGGTGATCGGTCAGCCCAATTTCGTCTCCGGCACGCCAAACAACGGCGGAGTCAGCGGATCGAGTCTGAACCTGCCGCAGGGCCTGTGGGTCGACGCGGCCGGAAACCTGTGGGCGACTGACGCATTCAACCACCGCGTGCTGAAATTCAACAACCCTGCGTCGGACGCGACGCCGACCGCGGCCGACCTTGTGATTGGCCAGTCCGACCTGAACAGCAATCTTGAGAACCTCGGGCAGGGTGGCAGCGGCCCGGATGTGGCACTGCCGGACAGTCTTCAGTTTCCCGGGCGCGTAATCGCGCTCGGAACCGACGTGTGGATTGCGGACTCCGGCAACAGCCGCGTCCTTCACTACTCAAACGTGACGGTCAACAAGCCATTCGCGGACCGCGTGTTCGGGCAGTACGGCAACTTCTTCAAACGCGCCAAGAACAATGACGGCGACGGCCAGAACGGATTCATAGCATCCGCCGACAACCTGCTCAATCCGATCGGGATCGCGATCGATGTCGCGGGTTCGCTGTACGTCGGCGACTGGGCAAACCATCGGATCTTGCGGTTTGACAATCCCGTCTCGGGGGACATGACGGCCGACGCGGTGATCGGTCAACCGGACTTTGCGAGCAATGTCCTGGACAACGGCGGGCCGACGAACGGATTGCAGTTGCCGATTGATCTGGCGATCGACTCGATCGGGCGGTTGTTCGTCGCAGACTCCGGCAACAATCGATTGCTGGTGTATTCACAGCCGCTGGTGAGCGCCACGCCGGATCATGTGTTCGGGCAGTTCGGGAGCATGAGCGGCGAACTTCCGAATCATGGGCTCGGGCCGAGCGCGACCGATGCCGACGGGCTCTTCGGGCCGACGGGCGTGTCGCTCGATGCGATGGGAAACGTTTACGTCGTTGATACGAACAATCAGAGGGTGCTGAGATACGATTCGCCGATGTTGATCGTCGGCGACGTCAATTGCGACGGCGTGCTGAACGCAGCGGACGCGACGGCGCTGGCCTTCGCGATTGCGAATCCAACGGGCTTCCACGCGGCCTACCCGACATGCGATGTTCTTCGCGGCGACTTGAGCGGCGACGGCATTGTGAATGGCGTCGATGTCCAGTCGTTTGTCTCGCTTCTATTCGGATCGTGAGTGCGGTCATGAGGAGCGGCACGGCGAAGTTTCGAGCTGATTCGAGCTTCGCTGCGTTCACACTCGTCGAGCTTCTGACGGTCATTGCAATCATCGTACTGCTGGTCGGCGTTTTGATGCCGGCCCTGAGCTCGGCAAGGCGCGGCGCACGGAGTGTTGCATGCCGCGCGAATCTCTCGGGCCTGATGACAGCCATTCACATGTATGCCACCGAGAACGGGGACACGGTCGTACCATCGTACAACATGAAGGGTGTTGCGACCGGCATCAGCAATCCCCTTGACGGTTGGGCTTCGATTCTGGATCGCGATCATTTCGTCCCGGGGAGACGGGAGTTGCGGAACAACCCGTTCGCGTGCCCCGACGCCGTTGAAGTGGCCGGAATGGCGGCGACCCAGACCGGAATGAACCCCGACAACCCGAAGGGCTATATGGATTGGCCGGCGATCATGACCGTGTCATCGGTCTATGAGACAACGATTCCGGCCCTGGGCTTCGATCGGGTAATTCGCGTTGCATACTGGATCAACGGGGACAATCCGATCGGAATTCCAACGCCGATCCGGCAGGGGATTCATTTCACCGGGTCGGTCGGCTATGGCCCCGATCCGGCCGGAAAGACAATGCAAGCATCCAAGCTGTCAAACTCGAAACATCCGACTCAGTTGATCGCGCTTGCAGACGGGCTGTATGCGGGCAAGCAAGGCGCAACGCGTCTTGGGGACAAAGACTCGCGGGTTGGGTATCGGCACCTGGGGGCGATTCCGACCGCGTGCGTGGGCTTCGCGGACGGTCACGCCGGCGTGGTCGCGGGCGACGCGTTTCCGCGACGGGCGGGCGACGGACTCACGGTTGAGCAAGTTCGGGACGAGAATCTCGGCTTGAGCCCGACCGTGTACGCCGACCCGGAGAAGTACCTGCTGCCATAGTCATTCCGCATTTGCGCGCAGCATCGCGGCCAGTTCGAGGTGGCCGGCCTTCTGGGCCATGTCGATGGGAGTCTGACCATCGTCGAGCTTTTGCAACGGATCGGCGCCGTATTGAAGCAGCAGCTTCGTCAGTCGCATGTCGCCGTGATGGGCGGCCGAGTGCAGTGCCGTGTAGCCCATTTGCTGTCTTGCGTTGACGGCAGCGCCGTTCAGAAGAAGGAGCTCGATCGTGGTGTATACCCGGCTCGCGACAGCACTATGCAGCGGCTGGACGTTGCCGAATTTTTCCGCGACGGCGTGCAGGTCGGAGCCGCGCTCAATCAGAAACTTGGCGACTTCGGGGTGGCCGAAGAAGCAGGCGAAGTGCAGGGCGGTGCCGCCATCGGCCGATCGGGCGCGGGTGAGCGTGGGGTCAGTCTGCAGGTGCGATTGCACTTTCGCCGAATCGCCGAGCATTGCGGCCTCGAAAATATCGATCGAGGCGCCGGCGGCGACAAGCTGATCGGCAATCTCCTTCTTTCGGTGATACAGGGCCGTGGTCACGGCGGAGACACCAGCGGCGTCGCGAGCCGAGGCGAGGCGCGGGTCGGCAGAAATCAAGTGTTGTACACGGGCGGCGTCTCCGGAGGTGATGGCGGCGAAGAGATCGGCGGCAGACATGGCTGGACTCCTCTTGACATGTTTAGTTAGCCTCACTAAATATATCGGCTGGAGCGTGTCATGTCAATAAAATTAGATCGACGAGTGGTGGCCGACCGGCTGCATTCAGCTTCGATCCACCTGCTTCGGCGGCTGCGGAAGGTGGATGTGGCGGCCGGTCACAGCCCGGCCCGGCTGTCGGCCTTGTCTGTGCTGGTTTTCGGCGGGCCTCGCACGCTCGGAGAGCTGGCTGCAACCGAGCAGGTGAAGCCGCCCACGATGAGCCAGATCGTCCGCGGCATGGAAGCGGCGGGATTGGTCAGGCGGCGGCGTGTTGCGGACGACGCGCGGGCGGTCCGGCTGGAAGCGACTGCTCGCGGGAGACAGATTCTTCAGCAAGGACGGGCGCGACGAATCGAGTTGCTGGCCGATTTGATGAAGGGTCTGGCAACCGGAGACGTCGAACGGCTTGGCAAAGCGGCCGCGCTGATGGAGCAAATCGTGAGAACGGCGGGCTGAAACTCGCTCCGCTCAGCGACGAGCGGCGACCGATTCGTACATCGCGGCGTAGCGGGGCAAGAGACGCTCCCAATTGAATTGCTCATTGACGAGCTGGCGAGCGCGATTTCCCATCGCCCGGCGTTCCTCGCGGCTCAGTGCCATCAGCTCACGCAGGGCGGACGCGATCGGGCGGCGCTGCGGTTCGACGATCCGGCCGGCGTCAGCGGTCTTGACCTCCGGAAGATTGCACGCGGGGGATATCACGACCGGCAACCCGGCCGCCATCGCTTCAAGAATCGAAATGCTGAGTCCTTCGCTCAAGCTGGGCTGCGCGAAGATCTTGGCGGCAGCCAGCATGGCAGAGACATCCGGGCGGCTCAACATTCCGGTGAATACGACGCGGTCTTTCATGCCTTTGCGCCGTACCCCAGCCTCAATCATTCCACGGATCCCCTTCGAATCCGGGCCGGCAATGACGAGTCGCCAGTCAGACCCGGCGGGGGCGGCATCGAAGCAGGCCTGCAAGAGCGGCACGATTCCCTTTTGAATGCTGATCCGTGATAGGAAGAGCAGAATATCTTTGCCTTCGAGTTGCGGAAATCGGGCTAAGAGCGGTGCGGGGTCGGGCAGGTTCGCAAAGTCGCACGGCCAGACGCCGTTTGGGATCGTCTCGATGTTGCTGTTGAATCCGAGCGTCCGCATGTGCTCGGCCTCGCCGAGTGCGAGCGCGTGAAGTCGGGCGGCGCGGCGGAGGTTTCGGTGCTCGAACAGCCAGCCGATGGGCCGCTTCTTCCATGCGCTCTCGCGCCAGGCCCAGGGCATCATCATGCTGTGCGGCGTCATGATATAGGGGCGGCCGAGCTTGCGGGCGGCGCTGCCCGCCGACCAGTTTTGATCCTGCCAAAGGCCGTGAAGATGAACGACATCGGCCTCGGCCGTCAGTCCGCCAATGGCCTGATTGAACGCGGCCGACCGTCCGCGCGCGCCGTCGCTCGCAACAAATGTCTGAACCGGGACAGCGATGTTTGCGGGCGGCGTGCCATAACGTCCGCCGGCCAGCGTGGCAATGCGGCTTTCGACGCCGATGTCGCGCAAGCCGGCCGTCAATTCCGGCACGACGCGCGCGATACCGCCCCAGCTTGGGTCGAGTGACTGCACAACGTGTAGGACCTTGATCGCCATTGGGCCGCGTAGCGTACAGGCAGCGTGCGGACGAACCAAATCATTTCCACTTCCGGGCCGTTCGGCGTATCGACAATTCGCCCCTATCATCGTCTCGCATGTGCGGCATCGCCGGCTATGTTCGCCCTGCAGGTCTGCTGGACGCGACGGTGCTCGATCGCATGACGGCGGCGGTGCACCACCGCGGGCCGGATGGCCGCGGCGCCTGGACCAACGCGGCAGCAGGCGTGGCGTTTGGGCATACGCGGCTGGCCGTGCTCGATCTGACTCACGCGGCCGACCAGCCGATGATTGAGGCCGCCGGGCCGATCGCATTGATCTACAACGGCGAGATCTACAACTTTGCCGAATTGCGGTCGGAGCTGGCAGCTGACGGGGCCACGTTTTCCTCGACCGGAGACACAGCGGTGCTTTTCGAGCTGTGCCGCCGCGATCCGACGCTTTCGTTTCTACCGCGTCTCAACGGGATGTTCGCATTCGCGTTGTGGGATGGTCGGACTGGGACGCTGACGCTCGTGCGAGATCGGACCGGCGTCAAGCCGCTACTCTATGCGGAAATAGAGGGCGGACTGGCATTCGGCTCGGAGATGAATGCGTTGCGTCCGATGCTGGACGACCCCGCGATCAGCAAATTCGCGGCGACGATGCTTCTAACGCTCGGGTTCATCGGTGCGCCAAGCACGATATTCGAAGATGTAAACAAGCTGCCACCCGGGCAGCTTCTCCGCTGGCGTGCCGGACACTACCAGGTTGAGCAGTGGGCGCCGTTGCCGCCTGAGCAGCCGGCCACAACAGACTTTGGTGAGGCACGGGCGACGCTGCGCGACACCGTGCGGCGGGCAGTGTGCGAGCGGCTCGTCGCTGATGTGCCGGTGGGCGTATTCCTTTCCGGTGGAATCGACTCATCGGTCGTTACGGCGATGGCAGCCCAGTACGGCGGCGGCACGATCAAGACGTTTTCCGTGGGGTTTCCGTCCGAGCCGGCGTTTGACGAGACGCGATACGCTCAGGCCGTCGCGAATCGCTACGCGACGCAGCATACCGTGCTCCCGCTCTCGCTCGATGACATCCGCAACGCGATTCCGGCCGTGTTCGATCATCTCGGCGAACCGTTTGCGGATAGCTCGGCGCTGCCGACGTACCTGCTCAGCAAACTGACCCGCCAGCATGTAACGGTGGCTCTGTCGGGCGATGGGGCGGATGAACTCTTCGCGGGCTATCGGCGATATGCCGCGGCGCGACTCATCGAGCGGTTTGGCTGGTTCGGGCGGACGCCGCTCTACTCGCCGCTAACGGCCGCGGTCGCTCGGCTGCCGGCAAGGCGCGAGACTTCGATCGGATCAAGAATCAATCAATTCAAACGGGCCGCGCGAGGAATTCACCCGCATGGCCCGACGCGATACGCAAATTGGATGCGGATCACGGACGATCGGACGCTGGCTACCCTGCTGGCAGATGGGAATGCGAAGCCGTTCGTCGCGGGCATCGAGAAGTACCTCTGGATGCACCGCGGCGTTCCGCGCGACGGCGACGATCTAAACGCGCATCTCCGGACCGAGTGGAACACTTCGCTGCCGGATGACATGCTGACCAAGGTCGATCTGATGAGCATGGCCCACGCACTCGAGGTTCGCTCTCCGTTCCTCGATTTCCGCGTCGTCGATCTGGTCGCCCCGCTTTCGTCGCGGTGGAAGCTGGCGGGTTGGCGGAAGAAGTTTCTGCTGATTGAGGCGTTCCGCGATGACCTGCCCGAGATGCTGCACAATCGGCCGAAGCAGGGATTTGAGGTTCCGGTTGGACCGTGGCTGCGCGGGCCGCTTTATTCGATGGCGCGCGATCTCATCGAAGGCGACCGCGTTTTCTGTGGGCCGCTGCTGTCGCGCGAGGGTGCACTGAAATTACTTAACGAACACCGGGACGGGCGGAGCGACCATACTTCGACACTTTGGGCGCTGGTGGCGCTGCTGAGTTGGCATCGACGACATGCGCCGACAGTGACGCGGCTAGCCGAGTTTCCGGTTAGCAAGGCTTGATTGAGAACGCTGCGCCGCAGCCGGGCTTGGGGCAGGTTACGTCCCCCGCAACCTTGCCGCCCTCGCGCACGACTCGCACAGCCCGGATGATGGCCTCCGCCGGCTCGACGCACAGCCCCTTCGGGACAGTCGCATTAAACACATAACGGTCGCCCGACCTTGATCCAGCCGGACACGCGCCGCGAGCCGGCTGCTTCATGCAAGTCGCACAAGCTTCGACGGCGGGCGACGGCAAGCCGGATTGCGATGGTGTGCTTGTGGGACCGTTATCGAACTCGACCACGTCGCGTCGCGCATCCATGGCGAGATTCGCGAGCTCGTCGGCTCGCTGATTCTGTTCGCGCATGACGTGCTGAATCTTCCAGCGAGAAATCGAGTCGAGCTTCGCCCTCGCCGAGTTGAAGAGCGGAGCGAGGTGCTGACTCTTGACGCGGTAGTCGCCATTAATCTGGCGGACGAGCAGCTCGCTGTCCGAGTAGATCGTCAGCTCGGTGACTCCGCGAGCGACGGCCGCGTCGAGGCCCCGGAGCAGCGCGGTGTATTCGGCCTCGTTATTGGTGTGGACACCGAAGAAATAGCCCGCTTCCAGCACCGGCGCGCCGCGTTCGTCGGCGAGTACAACGCCGCCGGCCGACGGCCCCGGATTCCCCCGCGAGCCGCCATCGATGTGCATTTGAAGTTTCATGTGCGCGGTTTGGCGGGCCGGTCATCGCGCCCCGGAGGCGACGGAGCGATCGAGATACAAAATGCGGCCGCAGATGTTGCAGAAGATGGGCTCATCGCGGCTGATGATGGCGTTAACCTGTTGAAGGGTCACGCCCATGTTGCAGCCGCTGCAGACGAATTCCTCGCGGCGCGGATTCGTCCGGTTCACGAGAGCCATCGCCTGGCCTTCGTGCTTCTCGGCGACGCGTCCGAAGATTCCCAGCACGGCTGGCGGCACGGCGGCGGAGGCCTGTTCCCGCTCGCGAGTCAACGAGTTCAGCCGATCGGCGACCTGCTGTTCGTAGTCGTGTGCGGTCTTGCGGACTTCCTCAAGGCGCGCCTGCTCATCCGCCAGGCGGGCCTCGTCCTGTTGGATCACTTTCTTCGCCGTGTCGATCTCGCCCATGATGACCAGTGCGCGCTCTTCGATTTTCGCGCAATCGGCCTTCATGGTGTTCAATTCCAGGAGAACGGTGGAGTATTCCTTGTTCGTCTTGGAGGTATTGAGGGCGCCGCGGAGCTTGCTCATGCGGTCCTCGATGCTCTTGATGTCGAGTCCGAGGCGATCGGCTTCGACTTGCTTGTCGCGGTTGGACTTTTTCTTGGCGTCGACATCGGCCACCAGCGAGGCCATGCGCTTTTCCTGCGCGCGGACGGCTTGGGCCTTTACTTTGACCCGCTGACGCACTTCGGCGAGCTGCAGTTCGATTTCCTGAAGATGATGCAAAGCGTCGAGGACGGAACCCATACGGAAGCGCCAGGCCGATCGTCCGGTTGCGGCGCACCCGCGCCGCCGACTCGAACGCTGAAGGTATTATGAGCGCGATCGCGGCGTCCTTCAATGTTGCGCGGAAGTCTTCCGTCCAATGGCTGAAGTAACGCCTTGGAAGCCGTTCTAGACGACGATTTCCGCGAGCGCGTCGCGCTGCACGCCGGAAGAGCGAGCCGAGCGAATATGGAGTGAGCCGGGGACCAAGACCTCGATCGGTGGCGTGCCGCGACCGCACTCTACAATCAGCCGCGCCACCCAGTCGATCAGCCGCCGTTCGTCAAACTCGTAGGATGTGATCTCGCGACGGCTGCCGCAGTCGTCACCCGGTTCAAGAACGACGGCCGTGCGATCTGCGTGTCGCTGATCCCGTGGAATGGAAAGAACGCGATCCAGCGCAGCGCCGCCGATGCAGAGCAGGCCGGAATCGTCGTTTGAACGACCATTCACGCCGGGCAGCGACGTTGCGCCGTTCGCAACGTTGATCGTTACGGGCGATCGGTGCCGTCGGCGACATGATGTTTCGTAGCCATGGAGCGCGGCGCGAATCTCTGGGCCGTCGTCGCTGATCGTCGCCGCGACCACGTCTCGCGTTCCGAGATCGAAGAGGTACTCGGCCAGGCGAAATCCCGCGGCCACGTAATCGGGCAGGACCGCGTGCCGCTTCATGGCGTCGCAAACCGAGCCAAACAGCATCGTCGGCACCTGGCGTCGAGCGAGCGAGAGCAGCAGGTTTTCGCCGGGCCGATTGTCGGACGGGCGGCTCAGCGGCGATAGCGTCGCGATCACGAGGGCGTCAACATGGCGGTCGGCTCGAAAGAAACCCGAATCCACGTCCAGGCGGCCATCGCGAGTCGGGCGGGCCAAGTCGGCCTCGAGCCGGTCGCCGCGATCGGAAAGTGACGACGCGAGCAGGTCCCGAATGGCCGCTGCCCGCGGTTCCGGGCCGGCGGCCGTCAGCCAGTGGACCACCCGGCGTTGCGGCATCGCGATATGGCTGCCGGGTGCGTACGCGACAAAAGTCCCGCGTCCGATGAATCGTTTGACGAGGCCGTCTCCGGCAAGATCGCAGAGGGCCTTGTTGATAGTCTTCGCGTTAGCGCGGAATCGTCGGCCGAGCTCTCGTTCACCGGGTAGTTGGCCTTCGAACTCGCCCTGGAGGATTGCCTGACGAAGTTGCTCGCGCAGCCGTTGAAACTTGTAGCTGAGTTTCGTCACGGCGGCAGCGGATGTTTGTGTATCGGCGCGTGCACTCATTCGGCTTTCCCTCCCGGAAAGCACAACGTTCGACACGTTCGAGATTGTGCCATGCCAAGGCGGGCTTCGTGGACTGATCAGCCCGCACGGGCGGTGCGTCGCCCGTTTCGTCGGATTCGCGACGTAACCGAACAGCGCGACGCGACTCCCGACAATGTGATTTTTGCACCGCCCCAAGTGTCGTCAAGCTGCATGGAATGCCGCCTGCGGCCCCGATAATGACGATCGGATCAAATCCCAACCCGAAGTCAATGGTCGCGCGTGCGTAACTGCACACCATGACCAGGGCCGGCGCCGATAGTGAGGCGCCCGTTCGCGCCGCCGAGTCCGGTGAAGGGCTCTGCGGCGAGAAGCAAATGACCATCGAGATCAATCCAATCGGCGAGCGGTGCGAGTTGTGCTGCGGTGGCGATGCCGAGCGAACTCTCGATCATACAGCCGAGCATAACGGCGAGCCCGTGCTCGCGCGCGAGTCGAATCATGCGTCGCGCTTCGAGCAGGCCGCCGCACTTGCTCAGTTTGATGTTGATGCCGTCGACACACTCGGCGATGCGTGGGATGTCCGCGGGGCGGACGCAACTCTCGTCGGCGACGATTGGGCACAGACGAGCACGCTTCAGGCACCCCAGCGTCTCGCGGTCGTCCGGACGGCAGGGTTGCTCAACCAACTCGACGCGGTATTCACGAGCTCGTTGTAACCGGGTCAGCGCATCGTCGGCTGACCACCCCATGTTTGCGTCGACGCGGAGCGTGCGATCCGGTGAGTGCTCGCGAATCAACGCGAGTGTCTCGCCCTCTCGATCCGTGCCGATTTTTACCTTCCAGATTGGAAATTCGGCCATCTCCCGCATCTTTTCGTGCATGATCGCAGGCGCATCGATCCCCAGCGTGACTGACGTAAGAGGCGCGTTTTGGGGGTTCAGACTCAGCATCGCGACGACGGACTTGCCGCGCGACTTTGCCGCCCAGTCGTGTAGTGCGGCGTCTATGGCCGCAACCGTCGCTCTCTGGTCGTCGAATTGGCCCAATAATCGGTCAATCAACGGCTCAATCGGCTCGACCTCGCCGGGCAACATCGAGGCGACCTTTGAAAGGGTGCGTTCCGCCGACTCCAAACTCTGACCATACAGGTCGGTGGGGACGGCTTCTCCCCACCCCTCAACCCCCTGATGGGAAATTCGCACCCAAATGGTCTGCTTATCTGTCCGGACCGCCGCTGCCGTGACGAAGGGCCGCTTCAGCCGCAGGTCAATCCGTTGCCAGGTCAGCTCCATCGGGGGTTTCTCCGGTCACCTTCCGCCACTCGACCCAGTCGGTCGAAATTGGGGCGCGAAGACGGGTCGATTCGGCGTAACTCTTGACAAATAAGCATTTTGGGTTATTTGTGCAAGTGCAGAGGCCCGGAGGCTTGGCGCGTGCGGATAGCGGACGCTATACTCTGCCCGCTCAAAACTGGTTACGACTTGGTCCATCCAGTGAGCCAAGTTGGCCGATCTCATGCATCGACGTGCGCAAAAAGGAGCGCGTTCGTCCGATGTTCGCTACGGTTTCCGGTGCGGACGCGCTGCGGCAACTTTGCGACGGTCGGCGTACTCGACGCATGACGCAGTAGGAGTGATATGTCCTTTCAACACGTGAAGATTGCAGGCAC